>NZ_SNWR01000001.1:6450739-6811108 GCF_004362215.1 Paractinoplanes brasiliensis
TGCCGGGCACGGCCGCGGACGGGGGCGCGCCGCCGGCCGTGTCGACCGGGCGGAACAGGCGCAGCCCGAGGAAGTTGCGGTCCGGCGCCTTGGTGTTGCGGTAGTAGGCCGGCGCGCCCCACTGCCGGGCCACCGCGAAGTCCTGGGCGCCGTCCTGGTCCGCGTCCGCGACGGCGATGCCGCGGGTCGGCGTCGGCACGGCCAGGCCCAGTTGCGGGGCGAGGTCGACGTACCGCTTGCCGTCCGGCTCCTTGGCCCAGAAGGCAAGCGTGTTGTCGCCGGCGATGTCGTCGCCCGGCTCCGCCTTGGGCCACATGGCGGGCTCCTGGAGCATGAGGTCGTTGCTCATGGCCAGCTCCTGCAACCAGTTGAACCGGTTGATGTCGCCCTTGACGAAACCGGCCGCCTGCACCACGGCGACCCGGCCGCTGTTGTCGAAGTCGGCCATTTTGGCGTCCCAGCCCCAGCCGACCCAGGCCAGGTTGCGCGACGCGGCGCTGTCCTCGAACGGCGCGACGCCCTTCTCCATCTTGCGGCGAGCGTCGGCCGGGTTGGCCGCGTTGTTGCGCCAGACGAAGTTGCTCTCCTCAAGGCCCCACGACTCCGTGATGTTGCTGACGAACATGTCGAAGCGCCCGCTGTTGTCCAGATCGCCGAACTCGATGCTCATGCCCTTGAACGAGTCGTGGCCGAGCACCAGCGACTTCGGGGTGACGGCGTCGCGGCGCCCCTCGGCCAGGGCGAACCGGATCTGGCCGGGGGTGGACCGGTTGTGGAAGAACCGGTCCTTGCCGAAGTCGTTGGCCAGGTACAACTCGGGCAGCAGGTCACCGTCCAGGTCGGCCGAGCCGGCCCCGAGCGTCCATCCGGTGCTGTACGCGGGGTCGATGGCCCGCTGCTCGACGTAGGTCACCGACGGGTCGGCCCCGCTGGTGGCGGCGGTCCAGCGCAGGATGTGCGAGCCGCCCGCGTTCTCGGCCCGTGACATCGAGTGGTTCATCTGGACGTTGGGGTGGCCCTGCGGGTCCAGCACCTCGGTGTCCGGGAAGTAGTTGAAGATGCCGATGTCGGGATGGCCGTCGCCGTCGAAGTCGGCCACGTTCACGGCGTTGGTGTTCCACAGCGGCCCGTGGTAGAGACCGTCGGCCGTGAGCGCCTGCGGCACCAGCTCGGTGGGCCGGAACGCCGCCGCCGCGAGGGCGCCGCCCTGGCCGCGGTGCAGGAAGACCACGGGTGTCCGGCCCCAGTAGTAGACGAGCAGGTCCATCCGGCCGTCGCTGTTGAAGTCCCCGGGCGTGCAGCCCATCGGTGCGATCGCCGGGCCGCTCGGCAGAGGCGCCGGGTCGAGCACGAAGGGCGGATAGGCGCCGGTCTCGGGCGCCGGGGTGACGACCACCGCGTCGCTGCGGGTGTCGACCAGGCACAGGTCGTCCGAGCGGCCGTCGCCGTCGAGGTCGTTGACCGCGACACCGGCGCCGACCGAGGAGATCCAGGACCGGATGTGTTCGTACTTCGGGTTGACCTGCCGTACGTCGCGCTGCGGGAGCCCCGCCGGCAGGGCGATCGGCAGCTCGGTGAACTGGAATCGTTGTGCCATGCCGGCGCGCGTGGCCGCCGATGCCGACGGCAACCGGGCGACGAGGAACGCCGTGCCCACCAGGACCAGCACGAACACCATGGGCAGCAGGCGGCGGCCCAGCCCGACATCGTTGGGTGGCAATGTTCTCCCCTTCACAGATCGCGGAACAGGTCGACATGCAATCGGTCGGTTTCGGCGTACGGCGAAAAGTGCTGTACGGGTTCCGTCGGTCGATCGGTTTGATTCTCGGCACGGGTGCCCGCGCAAATCTTCTTCGTCTATGCCGTCCTGGCCGGAGGAACGCTCCAGGGAACCGCCCGAACGCCGCAATCGACGAGATGCGCGGAGGGCCGGCAGCTGCTCCGCGCGCCGATGGATAGCGGCGAGCGCTGATTTCGGCGCGGGGCGATCGGCGACTGAGCTGGCGTTATAGCTATCAGTAACGTTCTCTTCACTACCTGCTTGACGCTTTATGGGGCCTGGGCTAGCATCGGCTCCGGCGCTTTGACCATTGCTTTGTCTCAATGTGCGATTTCGCTTCTCCACGGGGGAGAATTCATGCAACAGAATGCTGAGAGGGCCGTCGAGCGCGTCATCGAACAAATGCGGGCCAATCTGTCGGAACAGCTGACCCTGGACGACATGGCGCAGACCGCCATGTTCAGCAAGTTCCATTTCACCCGCATTTTTCAGCGGATCACCGGGGTTCCGCCCGGCCGGTTCCTCGCCGCGCTGCGGCTGCAGGAGGCGAAGCGGCTGCTGGTCAGCACCGACCTCAACGTGGCGGCCATCAGCGTCCGGGTCGGTTACAGCAGCGTGGGGACGTTCAGCACCCGGTTCACCAAGAGCGTCGGCCTGCCGCCGACCACCTATCGCCGCATGGGTGGCTTCAGCCGGCACATCGCGACGTTCACACCACAGTCGCCGGGCAAGAGCCACATCTACGGCCGGGTCACTGCGCCGGCCGGGCAGTCACCACCCGGCGCAGTCTTCCTGGGCCTGTTCCCCCAGCGCATACCCGAAGGTCTGCCGGCCAAGTGCGTGATCCTCGACCGTCCGGGCGACTTCCACTTCACCAACGTCCCCGACGGGACGTGGTATCTGCTGAGCCAGTCGATCACCGACGACGCCGCCGAGGAACAGGATCTCCTGATGGTGTCGGCGACCGGTCCGCTGACCCTCCGCGGTTCGACGTCGCTGACGGTTGACGTACGGCTCAACCGCATGTCCAAGGTGGACCCACCGGTGTTGCTCGCGTTGCTGGACAGCCGTCGTGCCGCCTACGAGAGACTCCGGGGGCACAAGCCCGTCGCGGCCTGATCCCGTCGCTCGCCTGTGCGGCGCCGGCCGCTCACCGGCCGTTGCGGTACTCCTCGGCCTGTCGTGCGGCGGCAGATCGACCTGCTCGTGGACGCCCTGCGGGAGGCGCCTGGCCTGCCGGCCGCCCACCTCGAACGACTGGAGGCCATCGCCACCGGCCGCCGACCTCGAACGGCTGGAGGCCATCGCCACCGGCCGCCGACCTCGAACGGCTGGAGGCCATCGCCACCGGCCCCCACCACAGCAGCATCTGGCGACGACGCGTTCGCCTCAGGTTCGCCGTCGCCCGGTCGATGGAACGACGTGGCATCTGCAGGCAACGTACGCACGGCAGGCCGCGTCGCGTCGGCTGCCCTGGCCGCGGTGTCGGGTGTTCTCATCGCCGTGCTGCTGCTCGGCTCGGCGGCCGCGGAACACGCCGTGATGCTCACCGCCAGTCTCACGGCGCTGGCGGCGGTCGCGACCGGGTTGCGTGTGCATCAGGTCCCCGACCGCCGGCCGTGGTTGCTGGTGCTGGTGGGCCTCGGCCTGCTGACAGTGGTGAACACCCTGCCGTGGGTGAGCGCCGGGGTTCCGGTGGCGCCGTTCCAGATCTCGGGTTACCTGGCGTTGCTGGCCGCCAGCCTGCTCATCGTGTGGCGTCGCACCCCGCGCGACCGGGGCGGCGTCATCGACGCGGCCATCGTCGGCATCGCCACCGCGGCGCCGGTCTGGGAGTTCGTGCTGCGCCCGGCCCTGGTGACCGGCGGTGTCGGGGCCGGCGGGCAGGTCGTCGTGCTGGTGCAGCTGCTGGTGCTGACGGGCATCCTGGGCGCGCTGCTGCGGGTCACCCGTACGTCGGGCCGGCGGGCGATGACGGTGTGGCTGCTGTTCGGCGCGTTGAGCTGTGCCGTCGCCGGCGACGTCGTGTTCACCACCACCGGCGGCTCATCGGGCCTGCTGTATCTGGGCGGCTACCTGCTGGTCGGCGCGGCGGCCCTGCACCCGACGGTCGCCACCCTCACCCACCCTGTCACGACCGGAGAGACGGGCGTTCCCAAGCTGCGGCTCGGCCTGTTCGGGTTCGCGCTCATCGTCGTCCCCCTGGTCGGCGGGGTGCCGCAGCTATACGGCGAGGCGCCCGACGGTCTGCTGCTCACGCTGGGCCCCCTGGCGATGGTGCCGCTGGTGCTCGTCCGGGCCGGGCAGCTCATCGCGCAACGGGCCCAGGACCAGCGAGATCTCGCCTACCAGGCCAACCACGACGACCTCACCGGCCTGGTCAACCGGCGCCGGCTGTTCACCGTCATGGCGCAGGCCACGGCCGCGGTGACCCCGGCGGCCGTCCTCTACTGCGACCTCGACGACTTCAAGCCGATCAACGACCGGTACGGGCACGAGGCCGGCGACGAGGTGCTGCGGTGCGTGGGCCGGCGCCTCGTCGAGGTCCTGCGCGACGGTGACGTGACGGCCCGCATCGGCGGCGACGAGTTCCTGGCCTACTGCCCGGACGCCGACGAGGCCACCGCGTCCGGTCTGCGCCGCCGGGTCGAGGAAGCGCTGCACGCGCCGATCCCCTGGAACGGGGTGACCCTGCAAGTGGGCGTGACCGTCGGGGTCCTGCTGAGCGAACCCGGCGCGTACACCTCACCGGACGAGCTGGTCGCCGCCGCCGACGCCGTCATGTACGAACGCAAGCGCATCCAGAAGGCCGAACGCGCCGTACACACCTGAGTCACGTCCACGGGGTACGCGCCGCCCCGGGGGCGAAGGCCATGACCACCTGGACGACGGCCGTTGCCGAGACGCCGGCCGGCGCCGCCCGGCGACCCCTGCTGACCGCGCCTGGCCGCCCGAGCTCCCCTGATCGCGGACCGGCGCCCGGTGACGGCTCAGCGTGCCGCCCCGTCGGCGGCGCTGCTCGCGTCGGCGTAACGCAGGACCGCCCCGATCCCGTGAGCCAACGCCACCTCGCCGTCCGCGACCAGGACCAGACGAGCTCCCGTACCGGCGATCGCGCGCACAAGAGCAGCGTCGGCGCGCACCTTGACCGGGTCGCCGACACCAGCCTCCCGAAGCACATGATCGTCAACCGACACCAGGGCAGGATCATCCGGGGCGATCCACAGCATGTCGGTCGACGACGGATCGTCGGCCAGCAGCACCGTGTCCACCTGCCCCCGCGAGAGCCGCGTCACCACGTCGGTCAGGCCGAGGCCCGCCGTCCCGTCCGCCTGCTGCGCCCGGAACCGGTCAAGGACCTCGCGGTAGTGCCGGTCGGCGAGCTCGGCCACGGCCTGAGTCGTCACGTCGTCGAGCAATGACTCGTCGGCCCCGGCGTGCCGCGAACCGGCGTCGGTGGCCACCACCCGGTCCTGCCACCGTTTCGGCAGCCGCCCGGTGAACGTCTGCACGGCACGCACGTCCCCGCCCACCACGATGACCTCGGCCTCGACCGCCTCGGCCAGATCCACGGCGGCCGCGGCCACATCCCCGGCGTTGCGCTTCCACGACTCCTCCGCCGCGTGCAGGTAGTGCAGGTGCGACCAGCCGCCGACATGCACCTTGCGGATCGGGAAGGTGGCGCTGCCCCGCACCTCGGCATGCCGGGGCACCCCACCGGCCGTGAGAGCGTCCAGGTCGGCCCCCGTACGGTCGGCCAGGACCCGCACGTACGGGATCTCCGCGTGCCGCTGCCGCAGCAGGGGCATGACGTGCGGCAGCGGCCCGGCGAGCGCCTCGTCCGCGGGCGGGGGAGCGGGCAGCGTCTCCGCCACGGTGACCTCGCCGTCCCGGGCCAGCACCGCGAGCCCGTACCGCCCCTCCCGATACCGATGTTCCTGGACGGCGGCCTGCACAGCCTCCAGGGTCGCATCGTCGGCGCCCTGCCCGGTCAGCCGTTCCCGCAGCGCCCGCCAGCGCAACCCCACCTCCTGCGCGGCGTTCTCGCCGGCCCGGGTGGCGTCCAGGTAGACCGACACCCAGCGCCCCGGCCGTTCCATCAAAGGTCGGAGGAATTCAAGATTCATGACTTTCCCTTCCGGCGTGCGCCATCCGTCAGCAACGGGCGGTGAACAGCCCGCATACCCCCTGAACCGCGATGAAACCGGCCACCCGTCCGACCGCCGGCTCGTGCCCCGCTCCCCGGCAAAATGTGGGCCGGTACCTACAATGGCGTCACGACAAGAGGCTTCTACAACCAGGCTGGTGGCTTCACACACGGCTGGCCCGTTCCCTAACGCATCGAGAGGCTCGCGGTGGGTGTTGTCAGCTAGGGGATCGATCCCGCGTACGGCCGGAACGTCCGGCCGTACGGGAATACCGTCCCGACCTCCCGAAATGGCAGGCCGACCTGCTGCGCTGGGAAGAGAAATGGGGGCGCCCCCACCCGTACCGGGGAAGGCTTTTCTAGACGACTGCGACGGGGTCGGGTCGCCTCGACAAAAGCAAGCCCAGCAGAGCGCCGACCACGCAGAGGACCGCTGTGATCAGGAAGATTTCGCGGTATTCGGTTTGCAGGGCGGCTTTCAACGCCACCTCGTAGGCGGCCATGCGTGATTCGTATTCGGCCTTTTCGACGCCGAACGGCAGGGGGGTGTCGAGGTTCGCGGTCAGTTCCTGGAAACGGTGCAAACCCCACGCCGTCAGGGCGGCCACGCCGATCAGCATGCCGACCATGCGGGAGACGACGGCGGCGGCTGAGGCAACCCCGTGCCGGTCGGGTGGGGTCACGCGCAGCACGGCCGCGGACAGGGGTGCGATGACCAGGCCCAGCCCCAGGCCGGCGAGGACCAGGTCGGTGTCGAGGCGCGGCAGGATGCCGAAGTGGCGGGCCGCGAGCACGTCGACCGGCCAGTACGCGATCAACCCGTACGCGAAGGCGGCCGTGAGCAGGCCGATCAGGGTGACCAGCCGCTCGCCCAGGCGGGTCAGCACGAGACCGCCGAGGACGGCGCCGATCGGCAGGGCGATCAGGAAACGGGTGAGCAGCAGGGTGCCGCCGAACGCGTCCTTGCCCAGCAGCGTCTGCGCGACCAGCTGCACGTCGACGAGCGTCACCATGAGGGCGGCGCCGGTGCAGAAGCTCGCGCCGAGGGCGGCCAGGAAAGGCTTCATGTGTACGCCGGCGGGGTCGAACAGTTTGGTGCGGGCGCGCCGCTCCCACAGGGCGAACAGGACCAGGGCGACCACCGCCGCGGCCAGCGTGGCCGGGGCCCAGGACGGGAGGACCGTACGCTCGGGGTCGGGGTTGTAAAGACCCACGACGAGCAGGGCCAAACCCGCGGCGAGCAGGACTCCGCCGAGCACGTCGACGCGGGTTCTCGCAGGCGCGGCGGAACGGGGCAGCGCGAACCAGACGGCCACGGCGGCGAGGGCGGCCAGCGGCAGGTTGATCCAGAAGATGCCGCGCCAGCCGATCAGGGCCGCGATCGCGCCGCCGTAGATGGGGCCGAGCACGCTGCCGAGTTCCTGCGCGGCGCCGACCGTGCCGAGGGCGACCGCGCGGCGGTGCTGTTCCGTCCACAGGTCGCCGGCGAGGGCCATCGTCACCGGCAGCAGGGCGCCGCCGGCCAGGCCCTGCACGACGCGGCCGGTGACCAGCCAGGTGATCGACTCACCTGAGCCCGCGGTGATGGCCGAGCCCAGCGCGAACCCGGCCAGGCAGGCGATGATGACCGCGCGCCGGCCCAGCCGGTCGGAGAGCGAACCCAGCAGCGGCATGCCGGCCACGTACCCGAGCAGGAAGCCGGTGACGATCGGGGTGGCCCGTTCGAGGTGGTTGAGCGGGATGTGCACGTCGCGCAGGATGTCGGTGAGGACCGTGACCACCACGTACGCGTCGAGGGCGGCCAGCAGGACGGCGGCGCCACCGACCCCGATCGCCAAGCGCCGCCGTGACCGGACCGGGGCGCTACGGAGCACTGATCGTCACCGGGGCGTCGAAGGCCTTGAACGTCACCGTGACCGTGCCGCCGGGCAGCGTGAAGGTCGACTTGAGCAGGCGCTTGTCGGCCTCGGCGATCCACAGCTCGGCCGGTACACTGCCCGTGATGCCCGGGATGAGCCCCTTCAGGTCGGGGCCGGTGCTGGTGGCCGCGACACGCCAGGCGTCCTTGCCGTCGACCTGCTCCTTCGCCTTGGTGGTGGCGCCGGTCGCCGTGCCGAGCACCTTGGCGATGCCGCGCTCGGGGTCGAGGATGGCCGACGGGTCGTAGACCGAGGCGGCCAGCGTGAGCGGCAGCGCCTGGAACCCGCCGGTCGGGCCCTTCAGGTGGATCTTGTCGCCGACGATGACGAACTCCAGCTCGACGGGGGCGCCGGACTGCTCCAGCTGCGCGGTGCCCTTGGCCTTGCCCTCCTTGGTCAGCGTGCCCTCGGCCCGGCGCAGGCTCAGCCCGGCGATCTCACCGCCCGCGTCGATCAGGAACTGCGTCGTCTTGATCTCACGCATGGCCTGGGCGGATTCCTTCACCAGCTGGCCGCCGTCCGGCAGGGTGACCGCGGGCGCCTTGTCCTCGCTGCTCTCCTTCTTGTCAGGACTGCACGCGACGAGCGCCAGCAGAGCGGTGGACAGCACAAGGACGGGGCGGAGTCGCAACATACCGTCGAATGCTAGACGGGCACGCAAGTCCGGGGCCGGGGCCGAGGGGAGCGCGAGTGCTGATACCCGATCCCCCGCTTACGCGGAGGTTCCCGAATTGAACGGAAAGAAGGAAGCACTCGCATGGCCTCGGCCCCGGCTGCTCAGGCCGGGAGCAGCTCGGTGAGCCGGTCCAGGGTATAGATCTCCGATCCTTCCGGCAGATGCTCGGGGGCCTCGAGGCCGACGAACGTGACCGGTGTGTCCGGCCCGGCGCCGTCCCAGAGTTCCACGTCGGTGTGCGCCCGCCACAGGTCGGCCAGGTACCCGATGGTGAGGTAACGCCGCTCCAGCAGGGCCCGCACCCGGTCGGAGGTGGTGAACGTGTTCTCCTCGACCCGGTTGAACGCCGGCCAGCCGGCCAGGTACAGGTGCAGCCATACCGCCTGCCAGCCGTGTTCGCCCGGGACGAACACCATCGGCAGCGCGACCCGGCCGGCGCCGCGCAGCGCCGAGCGGGCCCGGACCGTACGGGCGTCGAAAGGGGCGCCGCGCTGACCGGCCGCCCGCGTCTGGTAGCCGAACATCGACTCGGCGACCTCGTCGAACGACTCCCCGGCGTAGATGTGGACCTGCGGCACCACGTAGTTTCCGCGCAGCGTCAGGGGCACGTCGATGAACTCGGTGGCGCCCTCGGCCGCGTCGGTGATGTCGCCCGAGTGCACCACGCCGCCGTGGCGGTAGTTCGTCCACGAGACCTGACCCGCCGTCCGGAAATCCGCGTCGAGCAGCAGCACCGACAGGTCGTAGTCGGTGCGGCGGCTCGCCTGACGCCAGTACGTGAAGAACCGCAGCAGCTCACCGGTGACCGTGGCCCGCGAACCGCGCGGCAGCACCGCGAAGCCACCCTCGGCCGCCTTGCCGGACAGGGGCAGGGCGACGTCGAGCACGGCCGGGTCGACCAGCGTCGGCCGTTCCCACCGGGGCAGCCGCGCGCCGATCTCGGCGTCGAGCCGTTCCGTCAGCTCGGCGACCAGCTCGGCCGGCAGCGGCGGGCGACGGTCCGGACCCACGTACGAGTGCCGGGAGCGACTCGCGTAGATGCGGGCGGACGCGGGTTCCAGCCGGTTGCCGACGTGCTCCCGCAGAGAGCAGAGCACCCGTCCCGACGCTGTTCCGAGCGCGCCCGTGACGGCCTCGACCACCTCGGAGCGCTCCGGCGCGCGGGCGTGACGCAGCAGCCTGTCCGCCGAGCGCAGCAGCATCCCCGGGGCCGCCGACAGCACGGACGCGGCCGCCCGCACGTCACCGGAACCCATCGCCGCTTCGGCCCGGCCGGCCAGGCTCCGCACCCGCACCTCACCCCGGGCAACAGCGAAAACCTTTCCCGCGTACGGCCACTGACCGTACTCGTGCGGGTGCAGGCGCTCGCCGAGGCGCTTCCAGCGTTCCGCGTACGGGCGTACGTCGCCCAGCTTGTTCGCGTTGCCCGCGACAACGCCGTCGAGCGCCGCGAGCAGCACCCGCCGCTCCGGCCGCCGGAACGCGCGAAAACGCGTAGGGGTACGCAGCGACGGGTCCCCGCCGGAGACCTGACAGGCCAGGCGCAGCACGTCGGTGGTGGTGTCGACTGCGACCAGCGGCCGGCCGAGAACCAGCCGCACCCCGTTGAGAACAGCCCGGTTCTCCCGTACGGGGATGTCGCCCGGCTGGGTGCCGTCGGCGCACGCCACGGCGAGCTCGCCGAGCAACGCCAGGTCCGCCTCGCCGAGCGGGGTCGTGCTGCCCGCCATGGCCAGATAGAGCCGCGAGGCCTCGGCCTCGACCGGGTCACCCAGACGCAGCACGGTCAGGCGGTCACCGGCCGACGCGATCAGCTCGTCGTGCGCGGCCAGCAGTTCCGCGTACGTGTGCTGGTAGGCGCCGTAACCCGGCAGGCCGAGCAGGTTCACCGTGCCGGAGCGGACCGCGTCACGCAGCTGCTCGTCGGTGGCCGTGCCGCCACCGGTGAGCACGGCCGCGCGCAGCCGCTCGGTCCAGAACTCGACGGTGTCGGGCACGGTGTGCGGGAAGCCGAGGAAGTACGCGTTGTGCCGCACGTGGTCGCCGACGAGCTCCCGCACCGCCGAGACAACGGTGGCGGCAAGGTCCATCGCCGGGGCCGGGGCCAGCGCGCCGACATGCTCGAGCAGGGCCCGCGACGCCGAGAAGCCGACGTCGAGCAGCACCGCGTCCAGCTGCCGGGCCACCGCCGTGCCGTCCCCGGCCGCACCACTGCTCGCGGGCACGCGCAGCGTCTTCTGGATGATCTGCTTGTCGAGCACGCGGCCCTCCGTTCCCCGTCGTCGTGTGTCGTGGGTCGCCGGGGGCTCGAACCCCGATCCTTCGGTCCCGTAAGAAGAAGAAGGAAGTGCACCCATGGCCGCGCGAGGCGGGGAGCGGGCACACTGTTCAGCCGAATGCTCTGCCAGTTGAGCTAACGACCCGCCCAGATCATCACACGCCCGGCTGAACCCCCGCGATCGAGTTTCCCGGCACATCCGGTGGCCGTCGGCCAGGTGGCCGGCGAAGCCGTCGCGGATCACCTTGTTCATGCCGCCGCCGGTGAGGATTTCCATGGTGCTCCTTCGCACGTGCGTCATGTCACATTGTGGATGGTTGGCGGGTAAACGCGGGTGAGCTGCCGGTCTAGACGATTGTCGAAGAAGGTGGGGTTGTGTCCGCAGATGGCCGCTATTAGGTTGACCCGCTGCAAGGAGTCTTAACAGATTCGTTGGGGTGATGTGTGTGAACGGCCGCCGGGTGTGCCTTGCCGTGCCCACCAATCGGGAGTGCTCGGCGACCCTTGCCGAGGTCGTCGCGGAGGCGGACTACGCGCGGCGCGAGTTCGGCGCGGACGTCCACCTGGTCGTTCTCGACTCCTCCGGGTATTTCGCGGAGCACGCCGAGGTGCTGGCCGGCGCGGGCCCGGTGTGGCATCTCGACGAGGCGGCCCAACGCGATTTCCTCGTACGGGTGATTCGCGCGTCCGGGGTGTCCAAACCCGACCTGCTGCTCGACCTGATGCTGCCCGGCGCGCTGTCCTACGGCGCCTGCACGAATCGCGTGTTCCTGATCGCGGCCGCGTTGGGCTGTGTCTCGGTGCACCGCCGGGATTCGGACCTCTACTTCCAGACGTACGGGGGTGAGAAGGTCTTTCCCATCCACGCCGAACTGCTCGCCATCGGCCTGCCCGCCCGTGACGCCGTGGCGACCGAAACCCGGCTCGACCCGGCGCTGAGCGATCTGCCGGTGGCCCTGGCCGGGGGTTCTTTCGTGGGGGACATGTCGGTCGACATCGAGGACATCCGCGGGCACGCCGGCTATCACGACCTCGTCAGCCTGTGGGCCGAACCGGGCGCGAGCGAGTCCGAGAAAAGGGCGTTGGTCGAGGAGTCCTTCACCGGCAGCCCCGCTTTCGACGGCGACCGCTCGGTGCTCGACGTGGTCGATCCGATGCGGGTCGACATGCACAACATCGCGTTCGCCGGGCTGCCGGAAAGGGTGCCGTTGCCCCCGGCCACCGACACCATCGGCAGCGACTACTTCCTCATTCACGTCGCGAACCGGGCCCGGCTCCCGGCCGTCGTGCACAACCGGCACATCGTCAATTTCCACACCGGCGAACGCAAGACCGACGCCGGGTTCCTCGCGTACCAGATGCGGTTCGCCAAGTTCATTCTCTCGATGTACTACTTCCATTTCATCTACGGCCGGATGACCGGCGACGACCCGGCCGCCATCGCCGCGATCGCGCGGGAGAGCACCTGGCAGCCGCGGGAGCCGAACGAGGCGCAGATCGACCGGATGGAACGCGCCTACCGGCGGCTGGGCGGCCGATTCACCGGGGTCGCCGACCTGATCCGCGAGCGCCGTGAGGTCTTGCTGACCGAGGCGCGGCGTGACATCGATGACTTCGTGCTGCTGCTCGAGGCGTGGCCGGCCCTCGTCGCCGCCGCGCGCGGCACGGACGTGCGGTGATTCCTGAGCACGTCCGGGCCGCGCTGGCCGAACCGGGCGACGACCGGATCGTCTACGACCTGACCGGCATCGAGAACCAGCTCGACACGCTGCTGGCGGAGCTGCCGGGGGTGCGCGTGCGGTTCGCGATGAAGGCCTGCCCGGTCGACGAGGTGCTGTCTGCCCTGGCCGACCGGGGCGCGGGGTTCGACGCGGCCGGCCCGGGGGAGATCCGCTCGGCGCTGCGGACGGGGGTCGCGCCGGAGGCCGTGCACTACGGCAACACGGTGAAGTCCGACGCCGACATCGCGGCCGCGCACCGGCTCGGCATCACCACGTTCGCCACCGACTGCGTCGAGGACGTCCGGGCGATCGCCGTCCACGCCCCGGGGGCGCGCGTGTTCTGCCGGTTGCGCACCGGCGGGGAGGGCGCGCTGTGGGGGCTCACCGGCAAGTTCGGCAGCGACGACCCGGTCGCCGTGCTGACCGAGGCGCGCCGGCTCGGGCTGACCCCGGCCGGGTTGTCCTTGCACGTCGGGTCGCAGCAGATGACCGTACGGGCGTGGGAAGGCGCCTTTGATCTGCTGGCCGCCGGGATCGAGCGGCTGGCCGGGCAGGGCATCACGCTCGACCACGTCAACCTCGGGGGTGGGCTGCCGGCCGCCGGTTACCCGGATCTCGTCCCGCCGACCGCTGCCGTGTTCGCCGCGATCCGCGACGGGATGCGGCGGTTGCGGGCGCTCGCCGGTGACGGGCTCGGTTTCGTCGTGGAGCCCGGCCGCTATTTGGTCGCCGACCACGGCGCTGTGCGGGCGCGGGTCGCGCGATTGACCGTACGGGGAACGCCTTGGCTCTATCTGAGCTGTGGGCGCTTCAACGGCCTGTACGAGGGGGACAGGGTGCGCTACCGGCTGGAGTTCCCGGGGCACGACGGCGCCGCGCTGACGAGTGCCATGGTTGCCGGGCCCAGTTGCGACAGCGACGACACGCTGGGCGGTGGACCCGTGCCCGTGCCGGCCGGCCTGCGCTCCGGCGATCCGGTGTGGATCCACGCCGCCGGCGCCTACGCGACCAGTTACACGACGGTGGGCTTCAACGGCTTCGAACCGCCGGCCTGCCACACCGTACGGGCCGAACGGATCCGCTCGATCGCGGGCGGGGACTGGGATGCCATCGCCGAGCTCGAGTTCGCCGCGTACGGCAGCCACGGCCTCTCCGAGGGACGAGCCGCCCTGCAGTCACGGGCCGCGAGCTCGCCGTCCACGTCGTTCGTGCTCGACATGGGCGACCGCGTCGGCGGCTATTTGATCGCGCTGCCGTACCCACGGTTCCGCGTCCCCGACCTCGCCCGGCCGGAGCCGGCCGTGTTCGATTCGGCCAACCTGCACCTGCACGACATCGTCGTCGACGAGAAACTCCGCGGGCGTGGGTGGGCCCGGCGTTTGCTGCGGCGGCTCACGGCGGTCGCCCAGGCCCAGGCGTACGAGGGAATCTCGCTCGTCGCCGTGGACGGCCTGGCCGGGTTCTGGTCGTCGCACGGGTTCCGGCCGCACGCCGACGTGCCGCCACCCGGCGGTTACGGACCGGACGCCGTCTACATGTCCCTGGGGATCTGATGTCGTTTCAGCGTTCCCGCGCGGCCGTGGCCGCCCTCTTCTTCACGCTGGGCTTCCAGTACTCGACGTGGGCGGCCCGGCTGCCCGCGCTCACCGACCGGCTCGGCATGAGCGCCGCCCAGGTCGGCGTGCTGCTGCTGGCCGCCGGGGTCGGCGCGCTCATCTCGTTCCCGCTGGTCGCCCGCCTGCTGACCCGGTACGGCTCGCGCCGCCTGGCCGTGGCGGCCGCGCTGGTGCTGGTGGCCGCCCTCGCCGGGCTCGCGGCCGCGCCCAGCTTCCCGGTGGCCGTGGCCGTCGTGCTCGTCGACGGTGTCGCCGTGGGCTGCCTCAACGTGGCGATGAACGCGCAGGGCGCCGCGCTGGAGGCGGCCTTCGAACGCACCACCATGGCCAAGCTGCACGCCCTGTTCAGCGGCGGCATCTTCAGCGCCGCCCTGCTGGCCTCGGCGGTCACCGCAGTCACCGGTTCGGTCGCGGCGCACTTCGCCGTGGCCGGCGCCCTGCTGATCGCCCTGGTCCTGACGGCCCGGCCCGCGCTGCTCACCCACGACCTGCCGGCCGCCGGCAGCACGACCGGCGGCGGCCGCTTCCGCCTGCCCGCCGCGGTGACCGTGAGCGTGGGGCTGGCGATGCTGCTGGCCACCGTCACCGAGGGCGCCATGACCGACTGGTCGGCCCTCTATCTGCGCGAGGTGACCCACGCCGAGGAGTACCTGCTGCCGCTGGGCATCGCGGTCACCTCGGCCGCGATGGTGATCGGCCGGTTGTTCGCCGACGGCTGGCGCGACCGCTGGGGCGACAAGCCGGTGCTGCTGGCGGGGGCCGCGCTGGCCGGTCTGGGCCTGGCCGTGGCGCTGCTCGTGGGCGGGGTCGTGCCGGCGCTGGCCGGGTTCGCCTGCGTCGGCTTCGGCATGGCGCCGGTGAGCCCGTGCCTCTACGTCGCCGCCGCCCGCCAGGGCCCGGCCGCGCTGACCGTGGCCGCGGCGATGGGCACCGCGGGCCTGCTGATCGGCCCACCGGCGATCGGGTTCGTCGCCGAGGGCGCCGGCCTGGTCTGGGGGATGGCCGCGGTGGTCGCGACCGCGTGGCTGGCCGCGCTGTGCGTCCTGCCGGTGCGGTTCAGTCCGTCCGGACGGCCTCAACCATCAGCGACACCCCCGGAAGCGACTGAACCGGCAGGTAACGCTCCGACACGATGACCGCGCTCAGCGCGGCGTTGACGATCGGGTTCATCTTCTTCAGGTCGCTGGTGGTGGACCTTTTCCGCACGTACGCCGCGGTCGGGCGCAACAGCACGTTCCAGCTCCACAGCCGCTCGATGCGCAGGCCACCACGCTCGACCGCCGCGCGCAGCGTGTCCCGCGTGTAGCGCCGCAGGTGCCCGACCGCCACGTCGTGCGCCGACCACAGCTTCATGTCGCAGGGGACGGTGATCAACGCGCTGCCGCCGGGCCGCAGCACCCGGCGCATCTCGGACACCACCCGCTCGTCGTCGTCGATGTGCTCGAGCACGTCGAACGCGCAGACGAGGTCGACCGAACCGGGCCGTACGGGCAGGGCGCGGCCGTCACCCCGTACGGCGGGAAGGGCGCGCTGCCGCGCGGCGGTGGCCCCGTCGTGACCGTACTCGACGGCGATCGGCGACCAGCCGTGCTGCAGCAGCACCCGGGTGTTGCCCCCACCGGCGGCCCCGATGTCGAGGGCGCGGCCCGGAGCGCCCGGCAGGCGGCGCAGGTAACGACGGAGCAGCGCGCGCCGCTCCCGATACCACCAATGGCGATCCTCGAGCGCTACCAGTTTCTGAATCTCTGCCCCGTCCACCCGAGCATTATTGGGGCGGGGCGGTGAATCCGCACTCCCTACTTTCCCCTTCCGATATCGTGTCGTTACCCCATTCATTGAGTCATTTCGATGAAGATGGTGTGCTGAGGCGGTCCGTGACCGCGGTGGTGACGGCGCTGGTGGTGGCTTCGGATCCCGCGCCTGAGCGGGCCGACGATCGCCAACGACGACCAGGCCACCGACACGTCCGGGCCGGGGCGCACGCCCACGGCGGCGTGGTGCTCGAGTCCGTGTCGTACTGGTACCGGTTCGGCGAAGATCGAAACCCACTACCGTTTGAGGCATGTTCGCACTGGTGGTTCGCTTTGATTGCCGTGACCTGGCCGCGGCGCAGCGGTTCGACGAGCTGACCGTCGACGTCGTACGCGAGATCGCGGCCAAGGAGCCGGGCACGCTCACCTACACCACGCACGCCGTGGCGGGGGAGCCGCTGGCCCGCGTCTTCTACGAGGTGTACCGCGACCGCGACGCTTTCGAGGCACACGAGACGGCCGAGCACGTCAAACGGTTCCACGCCACCAAGGACCCCCTGCTGACCGCAACCCGCGTCGAAATCCTGGAGCCATCGCCGCGGTGAGCTGGGCTTTCCATCTCTACGAAGCGATCCGGGCCGTCGGTGACCGGTCACCGGGCCGGCGGCGGATCCCGGCTAGCACGTCCTCGTCGGTGACCGGCTCGGCGTGGGCGAAACCGACCCGCCGCAGCGCGCCGAGCCGGGCCTCGCGGGCGATCATCGCGACCTCGGCGGCGGAGCTCCCCTCGGTCATCGAGGCGTACGTCCCGTACCGCTCGGCGAGCTCGTCGCTTCCCAGGTACATGGCGAACAGCGCGGTCCGGCCCGCCCGGTCGGGCAGAGGCACCTCGATGTGCAGCCCCAGCCGCCCCGGGCGCAGGATGGCCGGGTCGATGGCGTCGGGGTTGTTGGTCGCGCCGATGATCGAGACCTGCCCGAGGTCGACCATGCCGTCCATCTCGGCCAGCAGCTGGTTCACCACCCGGTCACCCGCGCCGCCGTCGGTCGCGCCGCCGCTGCGCCGCCGGGCGACGGCCTCGATCTCGTCGAAGAAGACCACGCACGGCGCCACCGAACGCGCGCGGGCGAACAGGTCCCGCACCGCCTGCTCGGACTCGCCGAACCACTTGGTCAGCAGCTCCGGGCCCCGTACGGCGATGAACCGCGCGCCGCATTCGTGCGCGACCGCGCGGGCCAGCAGCGTCTTGCCGGTTCCGGGCGGGCCGTACAGCAGGACGCCGCGCTCCATGCGCAGCCCGGCCTCGGCGAAGACCTGCGGCCGCGAGAGCGGCAGCACCAGGCGCTCGCTCAGCTCGGCGGCGGTCCGGTCCAGGCCGGCGATGTCGGCGAACGTGGTCGACGGGACCTCCGACACCACGCTGCCGATGGCCGACGGCGACACGAGCGTCAGAGCCTCCTCCCAGTCGCCGGGCTGGATCTGCAGCGGGGCCCGCGCCGTCGGAGTGGCGGACTCCAGTTCCTCGGCGGGAAAGGCGCGGCGAAGCGCGACCCGGCCGGCCTCGTCGCACAGGGCCTCCAGGTCGGCGCCGACGAAACCGGCCGTCCGGCGGGCCAGGTCGGCGTTGAGCTCCGCTCGTTGCGGCTCCCCGAAAGACAACGCCAGGTTACGGTTGTGCACGGTCAGGATGGCGCGACGCTCCTCCTCGCTCGGCGCGGCGACCCCGACCTGATGCCCGATGCGGCCGAGCCGCCGGATCGCCGGGTCGATGTGGTCGCGACGTGTCGTGGTCGCGATGACGATCGGCCGGTCGGGCGCGTCGAGCAGCTGTTGCAGGACGCTGAGCAGCGGCGGGAACGAGCCGGGCAGGGACCGGTCGCCGGCGATGTAGTCGAGGTCGTCCAGGATCACCAGGTGCGACGAGCCGGTCTCGGCGGCGAAGGCCGCCCGCAGTTCCGCCTCGGCCTCCGCCGGCTGTTTCGCGGCCAGCTCCGAACCGCTGAGCATGGTCGTCCGGGCGCCGCTGGTCGCCGCGACGGTGCGGGCGAGGAGCGTCTTGCCGGTGCCGGGCGGGCCGTAGATCAGGACGCCGGAGGGGGCGGTCACACCGAGGGCGGCCAGGTCGGTCCGGCGCCGCAGCGGCAGCTCGACCTCGCGGCGCAGCAGCGCGATGGCGTGGTCGAGGCCGCCGATGTCCTCGTATCCGAGAGCGCGGCCCGCCACGCCGGGAGCCCGCCGTACGCTGATCTCCAGCCGGTCGCTCATCGACGCGACCTCGACCGGCACGCCGGCCACGCGCACCGACACGACCGTGTACTCGCCCCGGCCCTCCGAGCCGAGGGGCTGGTGGGCGAAGCGCAGGCCGGGATACAGCAGGTAGTGGCCGTTGCGGAGGAACTCGCTGAGGCCGGTGCTCGTGTCCGGGTCGGACCCGGTCCAGCTGTCCAGGCGCACGTCGGCCTCGTCGGCCGGCCGGACCTGTCCGGCGTCGAGCGGGGTCACGTCAACCCGCTCGCCGTCGGCGACACCGAGAGCGGCGGACTGCCAGCGGTCCAGCAGCACCCGTTCGGTGTGGGCCAGCCGGTTGGTGAGGTCCCAGGCGAGCCGGCAGAAGATGGTCGCGCCGGCCGACGCGATCCGTACGGGGCTGCCGGCTGCCAGGCCGGGGATGCTGGCCAGGCAGCTGCCGTAGATGGTGTCCGCGCCGGCGCCCTGCACGATCGCGGTGCTGATGGCAGTACCTTCTTTCGTCATCGGGAGCCTCCGAGGAACGCTTTGGGTGCTTGTCCCTCGAGGACTGACATGAGACGGCGTCCTCGGAGGTGACCGGTGGAGGTCTGACGCCTTCGAGGATGTTGTCCCGTGAGGACTGGTCCATCAGCACGACGCCGCGCCTCCACCGCACCTGACCTGCGAGTTGGAAGGAGGTTGCCGTGCTGGGAGTCGGTCTGGACTGGGCCGAGGACCACCATGACGTCGCGTTGGGCGTGCCGGGCAAGGGGGTAATCGAACAGTTCCGCATCGACCACGGCCCCGAAGGGGTGGCCCGGCTGGTCGCCCGCTGCCTGGCCCTGGAAACCGACCCGGCCGAGGTCCGGGTCGTGCTGGAAACCCGGCACGGGCTGCTGGTCGAGGCCCTGCTCGATGCCGGGTTCACCGTGCTGCCGGTCAACCCGGACCTGGTCGCCCGCCGCCGCGGCCCGGCCAAGAAGAAAGACGACGCCGAAGACGCACGGATCTGCTGCCTGCTGGCCCTCGACCCCTTTGTCGAGCTGCGCAAACTGATCCCGCACGGCGAGCTCGGCGCGGAGCTGCGGGCCATTGCTCGTGACGACGACCGGGCCGCCCGCGACGAACGGCGCCTGGGTAACCGGCTGCGCGCCGACCTGCTCGCGGTGTTCCCCGCCGCGATCGACATCGCCGACGGCGACCTGGGCGCGGCAGTGTTCCTGCGCCTGCTCGAGCGCTGGCCCAGCCACACCGAGCTGGCCGCCGCCGGCCGTGACGCCGTCGAAGCCCTGGCCCGCGCCAACCGGCACGGCTGGCCCGACCGGTTCGCCGAACGGGTCATAGCTGCCCTGAACAGCCCGCGGCTTGCGGTGCGCCCGGAGCTGGCCCGGGCGAAGGCCGGCAGCATCCGGCTGGCCGCCGCGCAACTGTTGCTGCTGCGCGAGCAACGCCGGGTCTGGCAGCGGCGGATGGGTGAGCTGCTTCTGGGAAGCCCGCGTGTCGGCCGGGCGAAGCAGCCGAAGGAGCCCCGGCCGGGGAACGCGTTCCCTGGCGGCGAGATCTACCTGAGCATGCCTGGCCTGGGTGATCGTCTCGCCGCCAGGGTCGCCGGTGAAATCGGCGAACACGTCGAGCAGTTCACCACACCCAACGCCCTGCAATGCTATGCCGGGACCGCCCCGGTCACGAGACGCTCCGGACGCAGCGAGTTCGTCATCGCCCGCCGCCTGGCCTACAACCGCTACCTCGGCAACGCCGTACATCAATGGGCCTTCTGCAGCCTGCAGCAATCCGGCTGGGCCCGCGCCTTCTACGACGCCAAGATCGCCAAAGGCAAGAGTCACAACGCTGCCCTGCGTGCCCTCGGCAACCGCTGGCTGGAGATCCTCTGGCACTGCCTGCGCCTGAACGTGCGCTACGACGAAGCCGTCCATACCGCCCACCGCACCCACGCCCTCAAACAGGCTGCTTGAGGTTGACAGAGGATGTCTCATCCCGCCTCCTCGTCCACGACCTTCGAATCGGGCCCGATTCCGGATTCGGCGGCGACGTCGGATTCGTCCGCGACCTGGGATTCGGACGCGACGTTGGATTCGGGCGTGACGTCGGATTCGGGCGCGACGTCGGGTTCGGTCAAGACGTCGGGTTCGGCTGCGGCCTCGGATGGGGGCACGGCCTCCACCTGGGGCGCGGGGAAGATGCTGTGCACACCGGTGGTGCTGACGATCTCCCAGCACCCGCCGTTGCCCTCCCGTTCCACGGCCTCGGCCAGCTGCGCCGACCCCGTCCAGCTCAACGTGTCCTCCGGGGCCGGCTCGACCTCGCGGATCGACTGCCGGTCGGCCGTGCGCGGTCCCGGCTCCACCGGCGCGTCCCGGTCCGGCGCGGACCACCACCCGATCCGGTCGACGTCGTCACCCGGCTGGTACGGGTCGACCACCACGGCGACGGCGGCCGGGTCGAGCTGCGTCCAGGCGGCGAACGTGGTGACGTCGGTGTTGGACAGGTACAGCCCGATCCTCGGGTGGGTGTGTACCCAGCCGACGATCTTTTCGACCGGCCGCAGCACGCCGTCCGCCTCGATCGTGTCCGAGGCGTTGTGCAGGATCTCGATCGCGTTCACCGCGAACGCGCAGTGGCTCGACGCGTGCGCGAGCTGAGGTGGGAAGACCGCCAACGACACCTGGGTCGTTCCCTCGTCGCGGCGGCCGAGCAGCACCCCGCCTCGTTCCACCGGTCCCAGCTGCCGGAGGAACGCGACCAGGGTCCGGGCGAGCCCGGGTTCGAACTGGACCCGAGGCCTCTCATCGCCGGGTTGCACGAGACAACGCTCCCTTCGGCGCGGCGTCGCCCAGCAGGATCAGCGGGGGCTCGGCGCCGGCGTCGGCGTACGCGCCGTCCAGCGCCGTCCGCAGCCGGGCGAGAGCATTCCGGCCGACCAGACCCGTCGCGGTGTTCATCGGCAGGATCTTGCGGCCCTCGCCGTTGAACACGCCGATCGCCTCGGAGAGCGCGGCCTGGCTGATGTCGATGACGATCGGGGTGAAGTTGGGGTCGAGCGCCCGCCAGCGCTGCGACGTGGCGTGGTCGGTGCCGGACAGGAACACGCCGAGCCGCGGATGGGTGTGGACCCAGGTGACGACGATGGTGTCGCCCCGGACGCCGATGGCCGGCGCGACCGCGTTGATGGCGTGACGCACCCGATCGACCTCGGCCGAGGGGAACTCGCAGGCCACGGCGTTGGCGTGGCGCTGAGCGGGGAAGACCGCGCCGAACACCAGCAGGGTTCCGGGCGTCCGAACGAGCAGCGCGACGCCACCCTGTTCGTACGCTCGTGGGTTGAGGTTGCGCCGCGCCTCCGCCCAGAAGCCCTCGTCGAGCGCGACGGCGAGCTCGGCCTGCCCGAGCCGGTCCTCCCAGCCCGGCCGCAGCAGGGCGGGCGAGCCGGTACGCGCCGGTTTCACCCACCGCCATCGCCGGCGGCGGGGCCCGCGGTGGAGGGAGACCGCCAGCAGCGGGCCGGCGGCGAGCGGAGGCAGCAGCAGCCAGGCGCCGATCGGCTGCCGGGCCAGGGTGAGGCTCATCGCGACGGCGATCAGCAGGGCGGTGCCGAGCAGGCAGAGGCCGTAGCCCAGGCGCAGGGCGGCCGGGTCGGCCTGCGCCCAGCTGGCGGTGAGCACGGGCAGGCCGATGACGGCGAGGGCAACGGCGATGGAGAGGCCCCAGGCGGCGGCCTGCTGACCGGACGTGTCGCCGCGACGGCCGGCCACCACGTACGTGGCGGCGAGCGCGACGAAGTAGACGGCCCAGATGAGTACGCCGGCCGTTCGCGGCCCGGGATGAGAGAAGCTATCTGGCTGGGCTGACATGGTTCTCCACGTTCAGGAGTTGCTTGGCGTATTCCAGGGCGTTGCCGAGCGTCCGTTGTGACGGCGGCGCCTGCAGCCAACCGGCCGCGAAGGTGTTCCAGCAGAGGCTGGGCAGCGGGCTACCGGCCCAGGGGCAGTAGTGCTTGGCCGACGGCCAGATGTTGACGTGCCGGATGTCCCGGTCGGCCGGGGAGCGGACCCAGGCCGGAGGGATGGCGGCGCCCAGATTCGAGACGTCGACGATCAGCAGGTAGGGGCAACGGACTAACCTGTCCGGGTCCCGGCCGCCGCGGATGCCGGTCACGCTCAGGCGGATGGCCATCACCGGCCCGGGCGGTTCGGTCGTGGTCCGCCCGGACCGTCGTGGCGGCGGTGTGACACCGCGGGCGATCACCCCGAGGTCGGGATAGCCGCTCGCGGCCAGGCGCCGCACCGCCGCGTCGGTGACGCCCATGTCATCTGGCCGGGCTGTCGGGATTCACATTGGCGAGGACCTGGCGCACGGCCTCCAGAAGATTGGCCAGCCCGCGCTCGGCGGTGGCCGTGCCGCGCCACGCCTTCGGGGTGTCGCCCCAGCAGAGCGTGGGCATCTTCCTGCCGTTGAACGGGCACACCTCCCTCGCGCGGTAGATGTTCCTGTGCTTGATCCGCGAGTCCTCCGGGGACGCTATCCAGATCGGCGGGAGGGCGGTCTCCAAGCTCCGCACCGAGGCCAGCACGCGGTACGAGACCGGAACGCGGTCGCTGCGTTTGCTGCCGGAGATCCCGCCGATGACCACCGCTATGGCGGTGATGAGGTTGCCGCTGGTGGCCAGCGGCTGGAGGCTGGGGAACATGCCGGTCGCCCGGCGGAAGTCAGCGCTGCTGATCGGAATGGACACGGATGCTCAGCTCCTCGGTGGGTGTGGCCTCTAGCAGGTGGGCGGGGCATTCCCCCGGGTCACGGTCGGCCGCGCGATAGCCGGCCAGGACCCCGTCGATGCCGTTCCAGGCGTGGAACCGGGCCACGGCGGCGGCGTTGCCGGTGAGCTCGGCGATCAGCGTCGCGGCCTGGATCCCGCCGATGATCGCCGCGCCGGTGGCGATGGACGGCACCGGCACCGGACCGGTCACGTCGGTGCAGGAGAGCCGGACCGGGTCGAGCGCCACGGATCGGCCCAGCCAGCAGACGACGCAGCGGCCGTTGTCCTTCGGGTCGCACACGTGCACCCGGCCGACGAACCCGTCGACGGCGCCGTTCACCCAGGCGATGCCGAGCCGCTCGGTCAGGCAGTTCAGCACCCACCGGGTCTGCTGGTTGTCCGGGCAGGACAGCACCGCGTCGGCGGAGCGCAGGGCCGAACCGAGCCGGTCGATGCGTCGCCGCTGCTCGGCGACGGCCGGGTCCACGTCGAGCAGCACCTCGTCGCCGAGCAGCTGGTCGCGCCCGTGCACGTCGATGACGGTCTGGATCCCGGTGACGGTGATCTCCGGGTTGATCGCGGCGAGCCGTTCCGCGGCCCGTTGCGCCTTGGGCCGGCCGATGTCGGCGTGGGTGTAGAGCACCTGCCGGTTGAGGTTGTGCCGTTCCACCTCGCCGTCCATGTCGACCACGCACAGGTCGAGGTCGTCGGCGGGCGTGGCGGCCAGGGCGGCGCCGGCCCAGCTGCCGAGGGCGCCGGCGCCGACCATCACGACCCGGGAAGCCGGCAGGCGGCCGGGCACGGCGACGTCCGGTCCGGCGAACGGCGACCAGCTCAGCGCGGGCGCGGGCCGGGCCGGCAGCCGGTTCGGCCGGACGGTGACGCCGGCCGTCGTGGCCCGCGCAGGCAGGCTGACCACCACGGTGTCGTCGTCGATGATCATCGTGATGCGGGCGTCCACCGGGGCGCCGTCGCGGAGGATGCGGAAGCCGGCGGCGACGGCCGGGCCCGCGGCGACGCCCAGCACCGCATGCAGGTCGGGCGCGTCGAGCCCGGTGCCCGCCGCGTACCGGCCGATGCCGGGCTGGCGCAGCCACAACCGTTCCTCGGTCCACCCCGACAGCACCGCGGGACCGCTGACCAGCGCCCCCAGCCCGGCGATCACCGCCTGGGCCAGGAGCCCACCGCAGACGCAGGCCAGGGCCGCGGTCAGCACGTTGGGTGCGGCGGGGCCGTCCGGGCCAGGTTCGGGGCCCACCGACAGGGAGGTGGCGTGCACCTGACCCCAGATGTCCACCGGTCCGCGGGCGTCGATTCCGGCCAGCTCGCCGGCTCCCGGGACGGCCACGGTCAGCGCCCGATGCAGCGGCGCCCCCTCCGCAGTGACGTTCACCGCCGGGTCGAGGTCGTGCATCCGGCGGACGAGCGCGGCGCCGAGGTCCGTGCCGACGTCGTCCGGCCGCAGCAGGAACTGGCCGGAGACGTCGGCCGGGGTGGCCGGGCGAGCCGCGTCCCGCAGATGGATGGCGCCGTGCCGGGTGGCGACGCCCAGCATCGCCAGGCACTGCAGCAAACAGGTGAGGGCGGGACCCGTGCCGGCCACCTCGACGGACGCGTCGGCCAGCACGTCCTGGGCCACGAGCGCCTGCTGTCGTGCGTACTTGTCCACGGTCAGACCCGGCCGGCGGAACCACCGCGGACCTCGTCGCCGGGCAGGCCCACCGACAGGGTCAGCCCGGCGAAATCGGTGGCCTCGCGGTTGTCGACGACCTGACCGTCCTTGTCCCGGACGCTGAACTGGTTGCCGGCCGCGATGAGACCGCTGGCCTCCACCGCCTGCTGCACCGTCTGCCCGGGCTGCACCTCGACCGGCTGGTTGTTGCCGTCCAGGGCGTTGCGGAAGTTGACTACCGTCGTCATGAGGTCTCTCCGTTGTCGTGCGAATCGGCGCTCCTGCGCCGCTTACCGTGTTCTGACGGACAGGGACGCCAGGTGACCGCCTCGGCCGGCAATCCGCGGCGGCGCAAGTCCCCGTCGAGCCGGGACAGGGTTCCGAGCCGGGGCACACCGACGATCCACACGCCGTGCTCGTCCGCGCGGACCTGCAGCGGCGGTTGCTCCGGTTCCCAGTCGAGGTAGGGCGCGTAGCGGCGGCGGCCCAGCTCGGACCGGAGGACCATCTGCTGGTTGGCCGAGCCGCGCCACACCAGGCGGGTCGGCCGGCCGGCTTCGTACCGCCCGGTCACCAGGACATCCGCGTACGAGGCGGCGAGCTGCTGGTGAGCGTCGAGCTCCTCGGGGGTGTGGCCGGTGAACAGCAGGATGTCGGGTTCGCCGGTCGTCCCGGCGCGGAGGCGGTGGACCTCCTCGAGAAAGACGGCGAGCGGGCCGGGCTGGGCCAGCGGTTCGCCGCCGCTGATGGTCAGGCCGTCGGCCCCCTGATCGAGGGCCTGCCGCCACTGGGCGGCCAGCCGGTCCACCGGCACCTCGAGGCCGCCGCCCGGATCCCAGGTGTCCAGCGACATGCAGCCCTTGCAGGCCAGCGGGCAGCCCTGCACCCAGACACCGAACCGCCGGCCGGGGCCGAGCGCGCTGACCGGGAAGTGGGTCCGCGCGACGCGCAGCGTCTCGCCGGTCATCGCCGTACCTGCAGGCCGCGCCGGTGCTGAACGGCCTCGGTGAAGGTCGGGTCGCCCACGGACCGGGCGAGCGCGGCGAAGTAGGCGTCCTCGGCGGCCCCGTACGCGTCCCGGATGGCTCGTTCCTGCACCTCCGGGTCACCGCCGGGCGGGCCGTCCGGAGTGGGCGGCGACAGGTACGCCGGGTTCAGCCGGGTGGCCATCGTGCGCATCAGCAGGTCGACCCGGTTGCGCTGGGTGCGATTGCGGACGTACGCCTCCTGGAACGGATGGCGCCGCGCCAGGCCGAGCATGAACGCCATCGCGCCGACCACCAGCATCAGCGCCACGAACATCAGGATCACCGTCAGCGGTGTCACGGCGACCTGCTCGGGGCGGGTGAGGTTCTCCTCCAGCACCCGGCCACGCAGCAGGCCGAGCACGACGACCACGAACAACCAGCTCGCCACGAGCACGGCCGCCGCGTACCAGCCGTGCCGCTCCCCGCCGGTGGCGTTCCGGCTGCGCAGCAGCGTGCCGGACAGGAACGGGCCGAGCACGATGACCGCCGACGTCAGCAGCGTCATCCAGCGGATCAGGGCGCCCTGCTGCGGCACGTCGCCGAGGAAGTAGTCGAAGACGGCGAACTGCACGACCGCCTCGGCCGCGACGAGGACGCCGAGGATCAGCACCCGCCAGATCAGCCGCAGCGGGATCGACTCACCCTCCCACGGCGTACGGTCGCCCTCATGCGGCTGCTCGATCGGGTCGAGCACGCCGTCGAGGTCGGCGGCGGCGCGGGCCTCGGCCGCGGCGTCCTGGGTGGCGAGCCCGGCCATGCGCGCCCGGGCGTCGTCCATCCGGGCCTGCGACTCGTCGCGCCGGGCCTGGGCCGCCGCGATCCGCTCCTGGGTGTGCTGCTGGGCGGCCCGCAGCGAGGCCAGCGCCGCGTCCCGGCGTTTGCGCAGCTCACGGACGTAGTCGGGGTCGAAGTCCTCGGACGGCGGGTCGTCCGGGCCGCCGAACGACCAGTGGTCGAACATCATGGCCTCGGCGTCCGCGGCACCCTGGCGCTCCGCCTCGGCGGTCAGCTCGGCCGCGGAGATCCGCGGGTCGACCTGGGGCCGCGGCAGGGGTGTCGCGCGGGTCATGACGAGGCCGCCGGCGATGGCCCACAACGACCACCACCGTTCGATCAGGCGCTGGAAGAAGGTCATGGTCTGGCTTCCTGACGGGAATAGACGTGGACGACTCCCTCGGCGTGCAGGGCGAAGCGGACCCGGGTTTCCGGGCGCAGCAACCGGCGCTCGGAGGCGGGGATCTCGATGCCGTCGAGAAAGGTGCCGTTCGGGGTGGGCACAGGCTCTATCCAGGCGCGGCCGTTCGGATCGGTCCCGACGACCGCGTGATGGCGGGACACGTTCGGATACGACCCGAAGAGCGCGGCGTGCGGGCCGCGCCGGCCCAGCTCGACGCGGGCGTCCCGGCCGAGCTCGACCTGGCCGGTGGGGAACCGGACCACCAGCACGGGCGGCGTCAGCGATCTGCGGCACTCGGGATTGAGGCATTCCGTGTTGCCGGGGTGGGGCACCGGCGTGCCGCAGTTCCAGCAGGCCGACCGGTCCTCTTCCGGCTGCGGCATCGGTTCCGGCTCGAGATCCGGCTCGGGCTCGAACCCCGTCGTCGTCTCCCCGGCGTACGGCTCGACCGGCACGATGTGGGTCGGGCACATCCCGGTGTCGTCGTCGAACAAACGGCCGGGACCGCACCGGGGGCAGACCTGGCTCACCACCCCCGCCCGCCCGTGGCCACCCTGGCCTCGAGCCGTGGCCCGGCGGTGGCGGTGGCGGGATAGGCGGCAATGACCTCCACGCTCGAGCCGGGCGGGGCGTCCAGGTCGAACAGCTCGCGCGCGAGCGGGTTGATGAGGTTGCTCTCCAGCAGGTTGCCGATGCCGCGGCCGCCGTTCGGGGTGTCGATCGTGCAGGCCTCGCGCAGCTGCTCGCGGGCGTGGTCGGTCAGGCGGAGCGACATCTGCAGCTCGCGTTCGACGGTCCGGACGACGTTGCTCAGCTGCAGTTCGAAGATCGTTG
The DNA here is from genome assembly GCF_004362215.1 of Paractinoplanes brasiliensis. Taxonomy (NCBI): domain Bacteria; kingdom Bacillati; phylum Actinomycetota; class Actinomycetes; order Micromonosporales; family Micromonosporaceae; genus Paractinoplanes; species Paractinoplanes brasiliensis. The sequence goes on from NZ_SNWR01000001.1 coordinate 6,478,339, forward strand.
CGGCCGCGTCCTTGTCGATGAAGTTGAAGACGACGATGTTGTCACCCAGCCGGTTGAGCAGCTCCGGGCGTTCCAGCGTGACGGTGAAGTGCTCCCGCACCGCGGCCTTGACCGTCGCCTCGAGGTCGGGGTAGGGCATGCCCGGGTAGACCTGCTGGACCCGTTCCCCGGTCGCCTTGTCGGTGGTGATGATGCCGAGGTTCGACGTGAAGATCAGGACGCATTCGGAGAAGTGCGTGGTGATGCCCTGCCCGTCGGTGAGCCGGCCGTCCTCCAGGATCTGCAGGAACTTGTCCAGCACCGACTTGTTCGCCTTCTCGATCTCGTCGAACAGCACGACCTGGAAAGGGTTGCGCCGGACCGCGCCGGTCAGCTCGCCGCCGGCCTCGAAACCCACGTAGCCGGGAGGCGCGCCGGTGAGCCGGTCGGCCGCGTGATCCGCCGCGAACTCGCTCATGTCGAACCGCAGGTAGGCGTTGACGTCGCCGAACAGCAACTCGGCGATCTGCTTGGCCATCTCCGTCTTGCCGACGCCGGTCGGCCCGGCGAAGAACAGCACACCCCGGGGTCGGGACACGGAGCTAGTCGCCTGGGCGCCGGACAGCCCGAGCGCGGCGCGTTTGAGGATGTCCAGCGTCTTCTTCGTCGCCCGGGGCTGACCGACGATCCGGTCGGAGATGACCTGCTCGCCCTCGGTGATGTGTTTCTTCACGCTGTCGTGCCGCCACGGGTTGTCGGTGACACCGAGCTTGTAGGCGCGGACCGCGTCGGGGATCTGGTCGGCGCCGAGGCCGCGGTCCCGGGAGAGCCGCACCACCTCGGTCATCGCCCGCAGCGTCATGCCCTCGGTGAGCTTCGCGAACTCGGCGGCGGGGGCGGCGCTCACGGCGCTCCGGGCGGGTGGCAACATCGGCGTGACCACCTCGGCCAGCCGTTCCCGGTCGCCGAGCGTCGGCATGCCGACCGCGATCGTCCGGATCGGCTCCACCCCGGAGGTCAGCCAGGCCGGCAGGTCACGTTCGCCCTCGGTCAGCCAGATGATCGGGTTGTACCGCTCGCCCGGCACCGTCCCGGTCTCGAACGGCTCGGCAGTGAAGGCCAGCTTCTGGCAATACAGGAAGAAGTCGCGCTCCGCCGGGTCGAGCTGACCGGGAACCCGGGTGATCCGGGCCGCGTAGTCGATGACGAACGCGGCCCGTACCGGCGGCCGGACCGTCGGGTCGCGTTTGGCCGGAGCGGCGGCCTGATGCCGAGGGCCGGGCGCGGGCTCAGCCGGGCCCGGACCGGCGGCGCCGCCTTCCGCCGGAGGCTGCTCGGCGACGCCGACGACCTTCGCGAGGTGGGTGCGGAGTCGTTCCAGCGACGGCCGCCGCCCGATGACCCGGTTGCCCAGCAGCCGCTGGGCCGCCTCGACCGGCACCGGCTGGGGCGGGAAGACCGCGACGCCGTCGACCGGGTCGTAGCAGACCAGGCAGGAGTAACCCCGCGGGGAGAGGGCCGCCCAGAGCAGCGGCAGCATCGCCACCGGCCGGGCCGGCCGCCCCGGCGGTTCCATCAGGAACAGGTCCCGCAGATTGCCGTGCAGCACGAACTGCGAATGCACGGCGAGCGTGCCGGCCAGCTCGTTGACGAAGGCCGGGAAGCCGGGCAGGAGCGGTGCGGTGGTCATCGGGCCTCCCGTGCGCGGAGCTGCTGGACATGGGTCTCGGGGGCGGTCGCGGCGCGGCGTTGCGGCACGTGCCCGTGGTCGATGACCACCTCGGCGTCGAGCCGGTGGGCCAGCTCGGCCAGGTCGGCGTTGAAGTCGTCGCAGCGGTCGCGGTCGCGCATGACCGCCTCGTCGCCGTCGACGTCGTGGTCGCGGACCACCCGGCCGTGCACAACGTTGTTCTCGTCGATCCAGACCTCGGCGGAGTGTTCACCCTGCCAGTCGGTGCGGGTCAGATGCAGGTCGGAGCTGCCGTCGACGGTGTAACCCTGATCGGCCAGGCACTGGCTGACCGCCTCCCGGACGAAGTTCGCGCGGACCACACCCTCCGCCCAGCGGGCCGCGCCGGCGCCCTCCTCGAGCAACTCGGGTGTGAGGTCGGCGTCGCCGGCCACGACGGCACGGAGTTTGGCGGCCGTCCCGGTCCAGGGCGCGGGCGGCGGGGTGCGGACCACCACCGGCTCCTCCAGCACGCCGGCGAGCTGCGCGGCCAGACGCCGCCGGCCCGCCCGGCCGTTCACCTCGGCCACCTTCATCTGGAGCTGGCGGGTGAAAGCGGACCCACCCGTACGAGCCTTGGCGGCCGCCTCCAGCACCTCGAACCGGTCGTTCTCGTTCGCGTCCTCGTCGAGCGTCCGCACGATCGCGTCGACATCCGGGCCGCGGCCGGGGGAGCGGGTGGGCGTGGGGGAGGGCGCGGCCGGGCGGTTCCGCAGCGTGGCCTGCAGACGGCTCAGCGCCTCCGCGGTGTCCGGCAGCGCCGAGACCGTCGCGGGCAGGGCGGCGGTCAGCCTTTCCCGCTCGGTCGCGGAGCGCGCGGTGGCGAGCGCGTCGTTGGCAGCGCTCAGCAGCACCCGGGCCCGCGCGGTCCACTGCACCGCTTCCTGCTCGGTGCACCCGTCGAGGCTCAGCGGCGCGGGAACCGCGACCACCACACCGGTCCGGCTCGCCCGCGCGGCCAGCATCCGGATCCGGGCGTTCACCTCCACCACCTCGGCCGCGATGTGCGGCCAGCGCATCGCGGCGATCTCGGCCCGGCTCTGCCGTTCGGCCTCGTTCTCGAGTTCCTGACCCACTCGGCCCAGCGCGCGCAGCGCCGCCTCGGCCGCCTGGTTCACGGCCCAGACGGTCAGCGCGGCCGCGGCGGCCGCCGTGAGCACGACAACGGCCCCCGCGGCCAGCACCGCGGTCATCGGCAGGACCACAACTCCACCAGCACTCATCGTTCCTCCTCATCGGGACACTGACGGACAGGCCCCGGGCCACCGGGTGATCAGGTGGCGCGGGCGGCCAGCAGCTCCTGGGCGCCGCGGTCCGCCTCGGCCCGCTCGTGCTCCTGGTCGGTGCGCCAGCGCATGAAGCGGGGCACGGCCCAGCTCACGATCCCGAGCCCACCCAGCAGCGGCGTGACCATCGGCTGGTACGCGGTCAGCACCGCGGCTACCGCCAGCACCCCGAGGAGCACGGCGACGGCGATCCCGCGCCCGGCGACCGACCGGGCCGCCCGGCCCAGCGCGATGAACGCGGCCCCCAGGGTCGAGTAGCGGGGGTGGAACCGGCCGCCGATCTCCCAGGCCAGCACCGCCTCGGCGGTGAGCGCGGCGAGGCCGGCGAACATCGTGGCGACCCACGCGTTCAGCACCGCGCTGTCCGAGGCGGGGGCGACGGCGTCGCTGACCCCGATGAGGACCGCGCACAACGCGATCATCAGGAAGACCCCGGCGACCGCCCAGGAGAGCGCCACCGGCCGGTTCTGCCGGCGCGACCACTCCCGGAACCGCCGGTTGCGATTCAGCCAGGCGCGCCGCCGGGCGGCGGCCAGCTGTTCCTCGGCGCGCTCCTCGGCGTGGTCGCGGACCAGGTAGGCGAGCCACATGCCGTCCGGCCGTTCCAGCAGGCCGGAGAACCACGGCAGCCGGAAACGGCGTGCCTCCTCCGCCCGGGCCCGCCGGATCTCGGCGCGCGTGTTGTCGTCCGCCACCGTCGCCCACAAGCTCAACGCCAAGGCCCGCGTGCGTGCCCCGCCGGCGCCCTCCAGCTGCGTGCGCACCTGCGGGTCCTCGATCCCGCGGGCCGCCTCGTGCCACTGCCGCCGGCGCAGGCGCCACTGCCGGTCGACCTCGTCGAGCCCGTCGCCGCCGGTGAGGCCCGCTCCGGCCCGGCCGGTGGCGAGCAGCGGCAGCAACTCGAACCGCCACAGGTCCCGTACGATCGCCGGGAGGTTGCCGTCGTTGGTGAACGCGCCCCGGGCGATCGCCGGCAGCGTGGTGCGGACGACGTTCACCCCGCGATAGATCGGCGGGAGCATCGGCGCCATCGAACGCAGCAGGCGCAGCAGGCGGACGTTGGCGGGCTCGCCGGGGGCATCGGTGTATTCCGGGTCCGGCGGGAACTGCTCGCGCCACGTGTTCAGCGCGCGCAGCGGTTCCGGGTCGTCGCCGAACAGCAGCTGCGCGGTGTGCTCCCAGTTCGCCGTCATGGCCACGGCCAGCAGCACCCGGTTGCGGTACTCCGTGTCGGCGTACGGGTAGGGCTGCTCCGCCTCGACCTCGGCCTCCGCGGCGCCGGCCGGAGCGGCGTACCCGGTCGGCACGTCCGGGGAACCGCCGTCGAGCCACTCGGTCACCTGCTCGGCGCCCCAGCGGTCGTCCAGGCTCTGGGCCAGCAGGCCCCGGCAGAGCAGGCGCAGACGCGGGTCGACGACCGCCTCGGTGCTGACCGGCCCGGAGGTGATCTCGACCCGGATCAGGACGTCGTCCAGCCCGTCCAGGAACGGCTGCCCGGTGGCCAGCTCGAGCACGCTGATCCCCAGCGACCACCAGTCGAACGCCGTAGTGACGAGCTGCCCGCTGACGTACTCGGGCGGCATGTACCGCACCGTCCCCGAGGCGTCGGTCACCGACCGGTCGATCGGCGCGTGCAGGCTGATGCCGAAGTCGATCAGCGCGACCTCGAGCGGGGCCAGCCGGCGCACCAGAATGTTCGCCGGCTTGACGTCGCGGTGCACGATCCCGTTCGCGTGCACCTCGGTCAGCGCGTCGGTGAGCTGCCGGACGAGCCCGGTCAGCGCCTCCGCGCCGAGCCGGGCCGGGTCGTCGTGCCGCAGCTCGGCCAGGCTCCCGCCGGCCAGGTGCTCCATGACCTCGTAGCCACGGTCGTCGGCCGTCCCGGCCTCGGTGACCGTCACGACGTGCCGGCTCTGCTTGTTCGCCAGGAACGTGCGCACCGCGGGCTCCGGTCCCGGGCCTCGATAGAGCTTCAGCACCCGCTCGGCGCCGCTGGCCCGCTCCTGGACGAGGTACACATCCGCCTCGGCGCCGGTTCGGTCCAGCCGGCGGAGCACAGTGAAGCGCGCATGGAGGGCCGGCGGCAGCCCCTCCGGGACCGCGGGCCGGCTCCGGCCCGGGTCCAGCAGGGTGATGTCGCCGTCGTCGGGCCGGCGCCGGCCGGGGTCGAGCACGGTGACGGGCGCGTCGGCCTCGGGTGCCGGATACGTCATCGCGGCATCAACCGTCACAGGACAGCTTGACCACCACCGAGCGGTTGCGGACGGCGGCGCTGGGGATGAGAGCTCCCGCGGCGGTGGTGTCGCGCACCCGTCCCGGGTAACGCTCGCCGGCGCCGCTCGCGCTGATGCGGGACCGCGCCACCCCGAGGTCGATCAGGACGTCCTTGACCGCTTCGGCCCGGAGCTCGGAGAGGTCCTGGTTGGACGCCGTGCTGCCCTCGCTGGAGGTGGTGCCGATGAGCTGGACCCGCTGCGAGTGCCCGGCCATCCGGTTCGCCAGCTGTTTCAGCGTGGCCTTGGCGCCCTTGGGATCGCGGAAGTCGGCCGTGTTGACGGTGAAACCCACCGGGCTGTTGTCGGTGAGCACGGTCGTGCCGCATTCGGGGAAGACGGGCGGTTTCGGCAGGGCGACCACGGTGACCGGCACGTCGGTCGGGACCGACGTGCGCGACGCCGCCGGCTTGAGCGCGTGCACGCACTTCGCGCCGGCCTCGTCGGCGATCGTCGTCCACAGCTCGGTGACCTGCTTGTGCAGGTTCTCCGGCAGGGACGGTTGCGGGTCGGCGGTGTCACCCAGCCCCACCAGCACGACGGACCGCTTGTCCAGGTCGGGCATCAGCTTCTCGGAGGCGAGGAACTCGACGACGTCCTTCGGCCGGGCGGTGAACATCTCCGAGTTCGTGAAGCTGAGCGGCCCGGTCGTCGGGATGCCCGAGTCCATCAGCACGACGGTGCCGTTCTCCGGCGTGGTCCGCGCCGCCACGGTCAGTGCGGTGAGCACGTCCGCCTGGGGCTGCTTGGGCTTCAGGGTCTTGACGAACCCGTCGGCCTGGTCCAGGAAGCTCCGCAGGTCGCGATCCCGGATAGTGGCGTTCTGGCCGTCGGTCTTGAAGGCGGCGGTCAACGCCACCGTCGGCTCGCCGTCGACGCGGACGACCTGCACCTTCTTCGAGTTCTTGGCGGCCTCGCGGACAAGGCCCTCGACCTCGTCGGGCAGGCCGGGGGCCGGGCTGTTCGCACGGGCGCCGACGACCAGGGTGACGGCCTGCCCGGCCTCGGCCGGGCACTCGATCGCCACCGGCTCCGGGGGGAAGACCCCGTCGCCGTCGCAGCTGACGAACGAGCCCGCGGCCATCGTCGATGCCGCCAGCAGGCCACGGATCCGGTACTTCACTGTGCCTCCTCTTCAGTCGTCCGTCGCCGGCCGACGCTGATGGGGTGGTGGTGGGGGTATGCAACGGACGGGAGAGGGATCGGCACCGTCGGGTCGTCCGATCCGGCCGGAGCGACCGCGCGGGCCGCGTTCCGGTTGTTCGCGATGATCAGCTCGGCGTCCGCCCGGAGCCGGTTCGCGGTGGCCTCGAACTGCCGGTCGACCTGCGCCATCGCGGCCTCGCGACGCTCACGCGCCCGGCTGATCGCCACCCACACCTGTTCGGCCTGCGAGAGCTCCCAGTGCGTGTCGGCATGTTTGGTGGCCGCCGTGGTCCGCTTCGTGGCCGCCCGGCCGAACTGACGGGCGGCCGGTTCCTGGCGGAAGTAGCCGGCCAGGCTTGCCACCACCCCGGTCGCGATGTACAGCACCAGGAAGAGCAGCGCGGACAGGTACACCGGGGTGGCCGATCCGCCGGTGCCGAGGTCGTCGGTGACGGCGCCGCTCTCCGTGGTGAAGGTCGAGGCGCCGGCACTTCCGCCGGCCGGTTCCAGAACCAGCCGGACGACGAAGGCGGTCAGGCCGAGCAACGCCCAGGTGCCGCCCAGCACCAGCGCCAGCGTCTTCGAGCCGGTGATGTTGCGCGGGTTGATCGTGGCGCGGGCCTGGAGCCCGGCGTAGTGGGCCAGGGTCAGCGCGACCAGGGCGAACCCCGCGACCGCGATCGTCACCATCAGCGGCGGGACGTTCAGGACGAGGATCAGCACCTGATAGAAGGTCACCACGTCGACGCCGCCGGCGGCCAGCAGGACCACCCAGAACAGGCCGTGCGTCCACGAACGCCCCGCGATCTGCGAGATGTCACCGTGGATGACGCGGCGGGACTGCTGTGCGGTGGGCTCGATCATGGCCGGGGCTCCCTCGGCGGGTCGTTCTCACGGGGGTCGTAGATCGGTGTCTCGGGATCGCTCAGCTGGTCGAGGGCGTTGGTCACCGCCGCGTCCATGTGGGACAGCTGGTTGCGCGTGTTGTGCGACATGGTGCGAGCCCTGTCCAGGTACGGCTTGACCATGACCTCGAGCCGGTCGAACCGGTCCATGTAGCCGTCGTGCCGGGCGTGCAGGCCCGCCTTGATCTCGTCGATCGAGTGGCGGATGTAGTCGTCCACGGCCTGCCGGAACCGCGCGTCCTCCGGGTCGGGGGCGTGGCTGATGCGGGCGCGCAGCCCCTCGGCGATCGGCGTGAGGTCGATGGTGTAGTCGACCGGTTCGCGGGACAGCCGTTCGAGCTCGGCCATGGCGTGCCGCAGCGGGCGGGGCATGCGCGGGCGGCGGTTCCACCGCGGAATCAGCGGGATCCTCATCGCGTCACTCCCTCGGCGGGTGGCATACCGGCCGGGGCCGGAAGGGTGATGACGCCGTCCTGGCAGGTCGCGTCGACCCACGGGGGAAGCGTCAGGGAGACGATCGGCAGTGCCGTCGAGAGGTTGCGGCCCTCGGGATGGGTCTGCACCACCGCGTCCCAGTACGACGCGATGCGCAGCACGTAGTAGTCGGCCAGGCGGCGCGCACGGGCCTGGGCCAGCGTGAACTCGTGGTCGATGCGGGCGGTCGCCGTGGTGATCGCCTGCCGGCGGCTGTCCACCGACGCCTCGCGGCGGGCCAGTTCCTCCCGGGCGACGGCGATCCGCTGTTCGCGCATCGCGGCCCGGCGGCCGAGCAGCACCGGCGTTCCGGCCAGCGGCAACTCCTGATAGTTGCGGGGCCGCAGCTCGGACTCGGTCAGCTCGGCCCGGCTCTCGGCCAGGGCTGTCCGGGCCCGTTCGACCAGATCGAGATCGGTCTCGAGGGCGCCGCGCAGCCGGGCGATCTCGTCCCGGATCTCGGTGATCCGGTTGAGGAACAGCCGGTGCTGCTCGTTGATGCGGTACATCCCGGCGTGACTCAGTTCTTCCTGGTACGGGGTGCTGACCCGGGCCGCCGCCTCGACGTGCTCGGTCAGCGTGGTGAACGAGGGGATGCGCTTGCGCCCGTCGCGCCGGCCACGCCGGATGTCGGTCCTGCGGTCGCCGGCCGCGTACGGGATCGGCTCGGGCGGGTTCGCCGCCGGGGTGCGCTGTCGCCGCCATCTCATGCCGCACTTCCACCTTTCTCCGGAGCGCATCGGGTCCGGGCATCGGCCAGCCAGCCGAGCAGTTCGGCCGCGTGCCCGGCCGCGATCAGGCGCAGCGCCGAGGCCTGGCGCAGCACGTCCCGCCGGGTGGCCTCGCCGGGCACGCCGCCCTCCGGCACCGGCGTCTCGGCGTGCGCGATCCGGTGCACGGCCGCCACCAGCCGTCCCTTGCCGGCCAGCGCCTCGGCCTCCTGCCGCCGGACGTCGGCGTCGCGCAGCGAGCCGGCGACGCGGGCGCGCGCCTTCTCATCGCCGACCTCCAGCGCCACCGCCATCAGCACGACGGCGTTGGCCTGCCGGATCCGGTCGGTGAGGGTGGTGAGCATCGCCTCGCAGACCTCCTGGAGTTCCGGCGAGGACTCCAGGTCCGGAACCGGTCCGAGCGCCGAGCCCCGCACCGGGGGCGTCGCCCCGGTCTCGCCCCGGCGCCGGCCGATGGCTCGCAGATCGTCGACGGCGGCGGCGATGTGGTCGATCGGCCGGCCGCCGGCCGGCCGCGTCGTTCCCGGCTTCGCGGGGCCGCTGAGGATGTGCGGCCGGATCTCGTCGTCCACCCGGGCAGCCACCCGATGCTGGTCGGCCAGAGCCACCGCGATCGCACGCTGCTCCCGGGCCGCCGCGGCCGGCCCGGCGGCCAGGCGATCGGCCATGCCCTCGAGCGCCTCGCCGATCACTTGCCGCTGCAACCGGCGGTGACGCCGCACCGCCAGGACGGAGGCCGCCATGATCAGGACGGTGATCCCGATCAGCGCGGCCACCGTCTCCGGCACCGCCAAGGGCCAAGTCGTCACGCCGTGTCCTTCGTAGGTTCGTGGTGTCGCTCTCCGCCGTTCTCTGACGGACGAGATGCCGTTCTCTGACGGACGGGATTTCGCCGCTGTCAGCGGAGCTGGGACATGGCCGTGTTGAGCTGCGCCCGGAGGGCGTCGACGGTGGGGTCGCCGGCCGGGAGCCGGTCGAGGGCGGCCTGCATTCGGGTGGTCGCGGAGGCCGCCGCGGCAACATCCTGTTGCTGGACTGCCGTCATCAGCTCGCCCAGGATCTCCATGAGCGCGATCGCCGGGTGGTGGGCCGGGCCGAAACGGGGGTCGGCCTTCATCGTGGCGACCTGCCGGGGGATGTCGGGCATCATGCTCATGTCCTGCTTGTCGGCGGCGATCCGCACCATCAGGGCGTTACGCAGGCTGGGCCAGAGCGCGGCGTACGAGGTGTCGCGCGGCGGTGACAGCGCGTCCAGCCTGGCCAGCGCGGAAGCCGGGTCGGCGCCGGGCTCGTCGCCGAGCGCGCCGGCCGCGTGGGCCATCGCCCGCAAACCGGCCAGAGCACCGGGGTCGTCGGGGTCGTCGTCGGCGTCGGCCAGCATGCGCAGCACCCGGGACGCGCCGACACGCTGGCCGATCAGTGTGGCCTCGAGCGCCCGCAGCGCCAGGAAACGGGCCGTTGCCGATCGGTCGGCGGTCGAGCCGGTCGCGGACTCCAGGTCGGCCAGCGCGTTCAGCAGGGTCGGCAGCTGGTGGTCGAACTGGTAGCTGCGTCCGTACGCCACCGCGCGGCCGAGCTGGTCCCCTTCGGCGGTGAGCCGGGCGATCACCGTGGGCAGCCGCTCGGCCGGCATCTGGGCGAGAATGCTCAGCACATGGTTGGTCATGCTCTTCTCTGACGGACGTGTCCGTCAGTTACCGGCATGACCGACCTTCAGGCGATGCTCGACCGCACCACGGCGGCGATCAACCAGGTGGGCGCGCCGGACGACGCTGCTTGGCGTTTCGCCCGCGCCTGGATGCACGCGTGTCGATACGAGCAGGCCCACGCCGCGGCCGACCTGTCGGCCGCGGCAGCCGATCTCGACGCGCTGCCGGCCGGGTTCCCGGGCCGGCCGAAGCTGGCCGCGGACCTGGTCACCAGCATGATCCGGGCCCAGCAGATGAGCGATCCCCGGATCGTGGCGCTGACCGCGGTGGCCGACGAGGACCCGCACCCCTTCGACCGCTGGCCCGCCACCGCGGCCGCCGTCCGGGCCCGGACCCTGCTGGAGGCCGGAATGCACGGCGGCCCCGGCTTCAACCTCCGGGCCGCCGTGCACGAGGTGGAAGGTCTCGTCGCGGTTGCCGCGGGTGTGCGCCCGCAACAGGACCTGGTGGAGAACGCCCGGGTGGCGCTGACTATGCTCCGCGACTTCACGGACGGCAACCCCAGCGAAATGATCAAGTCGCCGGAGCGGATCCGCGAGATGCTGGCCATGCTGGAGAGCAGCGGGATCGGCGACACCTCGACGATCCGGATCAAGGCAACCGCCATGGCCGTCATGGCCGAGGGGGCCGCCTCGGCCATGACGGGCGACACGGCCGCACTCGCGGCCGGGATGCGTGAAGCTCAGCAACTCATCAGTGGGCTGGCGCCGGACGACCCCGCACACGGCCAGTTCGCCGATCTCGCCCGCGCTCTCGGTCCGATCCTCGACCTCAACGACAGGTTCACCACCACAGCGTCGTCACCGAACGTGGACGAGAACCTGGAAACTCTGCGGTCCCAGGCCGCGGCGCCGGGGCTGACACCGGCCGAACGGGCGATCCGCCTGCACAACCTCGGCTTCGCCGAAATGGGGTACGGCTTCGACTCGGACGCCACGCTCGACTCGGGCATCGAGCACCTGCGGGAAGCGGTCGCGCTGGCCGGGGAACACGACCATCGCCGGGTCTTCTATCTCTCCAGCCTGGGAACGGCCCTGCTGCGCCGGGTCGAGATGCTCGCCGGCCGCGCCGACCTGACCGAGGCGACCCAGCTGCTCGAAAAGGCCCGCGTGCTCGCCGGCTCGGAATCACACAGCCACTGGACCACGCTGAGCAACGTGCTGGCCCACGCCTACCGGCTGGCCGGGCAGCGGGTGCGCGGCCGCGAGGTGGCCCTGTCCGGGTTGCGGGGCCACGCGTGGAGCGTGCTGCTGCAGGCCGACACCGCGGCCGTCCAGGTGGCGGCACGGCACGCGGCCGGGGACGCGCTGGACGTCGCCTCGTGGTGCCTGCAGGACAACGATCCCGAATCGGCGGCGGCGGCCCTGGACGCCGGGCGGGCCCTGATCCTGTACGCCGCCACCGAGACCCGCGACCTGGCGGCCCGGATGCTCGACGAGGGACGCCCCGACCTCGCCGAGCGCTGGCGGGCCGCCACCGCCGACGGCTCCGAGGTGCCCGGTGAGCTGCGCCGCGAAATCATCAGCGCGCTCGCCCACATCCCGCTCGACCAGGCCGGCAGCACGCAGGCGCCCCCGGACGCCGGCTCCGCGCGTCTGCTCTCGCTGCCCGACCTCAACGAGGTACGCGCCGCGCTCACCTCCCTCGGCGCCGACGCGCTCGTCTACCTGATGCCCGGCACGGAGCGTTCCGGCGCCGCGGTGATCGTGCCTGCCGGGGAACCGCCGACCTGGATGGTGCTGTCGCAGCTGGGCCGCGGCTGGGGAGCGGAGTTCGACGCCTTCCTGACCGCGACCACCCGTACGAGCCGCAGCCCGGACACGCGTGACCTCGCCGCCTCGGTTCCCGTCGGCACGCTGGACGACTTGTGCGAACAGGCGTGGACGGCGGCGATCGGCCCGGTCCTGGAGCGCATGCCGGAGGCGTCGCGAATCGTGCTGATCCCGATGGGGGAACTGGTCCGGATTCCGTGGCATGCCGCCCGCCGGACGGTCGGCGGGCGGCCGCGCTACGCGATCGAGGACGTGACCTTCTCGTACGCGCCCTCGGCCCGGCTGCTGTGTGACGTGGCCTGGCGTGGCGCCGCGATGCCCGCGCAACGGTGCCTGATCGTCGCCGACCCGGACACCGCCGGGGCCGCCGCCGACCTGGGCGCGGCCCGGACCGAGGCGTGGGCCATCCGGGAAGCCTTCTACCCTGACTCCCGCTACGTCGGCCGTGCCCCGGACGGCTCACCGGGCCCCGACGGTTCCGGCACCCGCAAAGAGGTGACGGAGTGGCTCGCCGACGACGAAGAAGCGGGCGCGCTGCTGCATCTGGCCTGTCACGGCGTGGTCGAGCCCAGCGCCGATTCGGCGGACACGTCGTACCTGCTGTTGTCGGGCGGCGAACGGCTGTCGGCCGAGGAACTGGTGTCGTCGGCGGCGGGCGCCGGTCGTCCCATCGCCCTGGCGGTGCTGGGCGCGTGCAGCAGCGGAGTCTGCGGGCGTGGCGACGACGAGGCGTTCAGCCTGAGCACCACGTTGCTGGCCGGCAACGTGGCGACGGTGGTCGGCAGCCAGTGGAGTGTGCCCGACGCGGCCACCTCGGTCCTGATGTTCATGTTCCACCACTACCTGCGGCACGAGAACCTGGCGCCGGCCGAGGCCCTGCGGCAGGCCCAGCTCTGGATGATCACACCGGACGAGGAACCTCCCGCCACGATGCCGGCCCGGCTCAGGTCGCTGACCGCCCGCTCGGAACCCGCGTCCCCGGCCGAGTGGGCGGCCTTCGTCCACTTCGGCCGATAACTGAGAGGTGAAGGCGCACATGCCGGAAGAGGAAAGCTTCGCGCGGCGTCTGGTCAACCGCAACGCCCGCTGGGCGGCACTCGCCGTGAGCGTGGCCGCCTGCCGCGACCAGGTCGGCGCGGCTCTGGCCGCGCCGGGGGATCCGGTGGCCTTCGTCCATGCGGCGCTGGCCACGCTGGAGCTCAACCAGATCGCCGAGGAACTGGCCGATCCCGACTGCACCGAGCTGGCCGCGAACGGGCTGACGGCGTGTCTCCGGGTCGCCTCGGCGCTGCCCGCCGTCGCGCTCGAGTTCGAGGTCATCCGGCACGCTGTGCAGGACCTTCAGGACGCACGCCGCCGGATCGCCGCCCTCACGTTGCGGCACCGGGCGACCCGGGCCGAGAACGCCGGCCGCCCGCGGGAGGGTCGCCGGCTGCGCGAGCAGGCGCTGCCACAGGCGCCCGCCGGGTCGTACCTGGAGGCGGTGCTGCTGATCGAGCTGGAGCGGATGCCCGAGGCACACCGGGTGCTCGACCGGCTGGACCTGCCCGACCCGGTGGTCATGGCCGAGCTGAACATCCGCGCCGACCGGCCGGACGTCGCCCGGGACATCCTGGCCCGAGCGACAGGGACGCCGCCGGCCGACATCCGGCCCGCAGACGATGAGCACCCGGCCTACCGCGATCCGGCCCACCGCGATCCAGCCCCGACCGATCCAGCCCCGACCGATCCGGGTCTGACCGGTCCGGCGCGCCCGGATCCGGCGTGGGGCGATCTGGCGCGCCGGGCCGGCATCGAGCTCGACCTGGGCGATGCCGCGGCGGCCGACAAACTGGCCGCCCAGGCGATCGCCGTGTTCGAGCGCGGTGCGATGGCCAACGACTACTACCGCGCGCTGGCCGGTGACCACGTGGCGGTCGCCGGGTTGTACCACGTCGCCTCCCGGGCACGGCTGGCGCTGGGCGACGCCGGCGGCGCGTTCCGGCTGGCCGACCGGGTGCGTGCGGCGGCCGCCCAGCCGGGCCGGAACCTGGCGATCCGCGCCGCCGAAGCCCGGCTGGGCGCCACCCATGAGCGGCTGGCGGCGGCCGCGCTGCGCGGCGAGCAGCCCACGCACGCCGAGGTGGCCGCCGAGGCGATGGCGGCCGAAACCGCTGTGGACCGGGCTTCGGCGGGCTCTCCGGTCACCTGGCCGCCCGGGGCCGGCCTGGACGAGATCCAGGCGGCACTGCCCGCCAGGGCCGCCCTGCTGTACTACCAGTCGTTCGACCGGGAGCTGATCATTTGGGTGGTCCGGCGCGACGGGGCCGAGTGGCGGTCGCGGAACCTGTCGCGCCGCGACCTAGCCCGCGCCGCCCGCGAGCTGCACACGGCGTGCGCCGACCTGACCGGCCGCGGGGAACGTGTGCCGGAGCTGGCGGCCCGCTTGGCGGCAGACCTCGTCACACCAGTGGCGGACGAGCTGGCAGGGGTGGACCGGCTGTTCGTGGCGCCGCCGGGAAACCTGATGCTGCTCCCGTTCGCCGTGCTGCCGCTGAACCGGGTTCCGCTGGGCGAACAGTTCGTGCTCTCGATGCTGCCCTCGGCCGAGCTGCTGACCCGGCCGGGAACCGGCCCGCGGCTCGACGACGGCCGGGGCGCGTTGCTGGTCGGCGATCCGCTGTACGCCACGCTGCCCCGGCTGCCCGGCACGGGTGTTGAGATCCGGGCGATCGCTGAGCGGCTCCCGACCTCGGTGGTGCTCGAGGGCGAGGCCGCCACCGCCGAGGAGTTCGCCCGCCACGTGGGCGGCAAGTCCGTCATCCACCTGGCCACCCACGGCGCCGTCGACGAGCTGCGGCCGTATCTGAGCGAGCTCGCCCTCGGCGGCCGGGACCGGATCACGTTGCCCGGCCTGGCCGCGCTGGACCTGGACGTCGATCTGCTGGTGCTTTCGGCCTGTCACACCGGCCGGGGCCGGGCCACCGCCGGAGGGGACGTGCTCGGCCTGACCCGGGTGGCTCTGGCGGCCGGTGTCCGCCACGTGATTGTGTCGTTGTGGCCGGTCGACGACATCTCGACCTGCCTGCTGATGACCGACCTGTACGAGCGACTGGTGCACGGGCAGAGCGTGGCCGAGTCCCTGGCCGGCGCCGCGCGCCACCTGCGGACGGTGGACGACAAGCAGCGCCTGGCCGCGTACGACGGGCTGGCCGGAGCATCCCACGTGAGCCGGGTCCGTGACTTGGAGGCTGCCGAGACGAGTGTCCCGGCCGGCCACCGTCTGGCACCGGCGCACTATGCGCCGTTCATCCACATCGGCGTCTGACCGCCCGGCGGAGGCGCCACCCCGCCCGCGGAGGGCGTCACCGCTCGGCCCGGCGAAGGGCATCGCCACCCGGCGCGCGGAGGGGGTCACCGTCCGGCCCGGTGAAGGGCATCGCCACCCGGCCCGCGGAGGGCGTCATCGCCGCCGCCCGGTGGGGGTTTTCACCGGTCAGGGCCGGCGGACAGCAGGGCCGTCACGGCGGCGACGACGCGGTCGAGGCGGGCCGGATCGCCGAGCAGCGTGAGCACCTGTTCCGCTCCGGTCTCGTCCGCGTCCGGGGTGCGGTCGAGACCGTCCGACGGCGGTGTCGAGCCGAACACCGCCCGCAGCACCGCCGGAACGAGCACGGCCGGGTCCGAGCCCTCGGCCAGGCGATCGTTCAGGATCTCCACCGCACGGGCGGCGAGCTCCCGCAGCTGCGCGTCGGCGTGCTCGTGCGCGGCCACCACGACCGGGTCCGGTTCGGCATGGGTGTTGGCCGCCCCGCGCGCGGGGATCCAGACCGGAGGCTGCTTGTGCTCCATCGGGCGCTCCACGTTCTTCGAGTACCAGCGGGGGCGGCGGCGCATGGCCGTCAGCACTGTCTCGACCTCGCGGGCGGCCACGGCCTCGCTCGTCGTGCCCAGCCGGTCGGCCCAGGCGGCCAGCGGCCACAGCGAGAACCCGGCCGTGGCCTCGCTTCCGGCCCAGTCGAGGATGGCCACGGCGAGCCCCACCCGCCGGCTGTCGTGGGCGAGCTCGTCGGCCAGCCACTTCGGCGCCCGTGGACGCTGCGCGGCGCCCCGGCGACCCCGGCGCTTGCGGTTGCCGTCCACGGTGGCCGGGTGCAGGCGCTTGGTGAGCCACCCTTCGAGGTTGCGGACGGGGGAGCCGGCCCGCGTGAGCAGGTGGTCCACCAGGGCCTCGAGGTCGTCGTGGTAGGCGTCCAGGCATTCGGCGGCCAGGCCGTGCAGGCCGGCGGCGCACCGGTAGTGGCCGCGCCGGCGCTCGAGCGGCCGGGTCAGCCGCAGGAACAGCAGGGGCGCGGCGATCTCCGCGGCGCCCGACCACAGGCGCCGTCGCCGGGCGGGCCCGGCGGTCCGGAACTCCTCGGCGAGCCTGCCCTCACGCGCCAGCAGGCGGACCTCGTCCGCCGCGGCGATCCCCCTCGTTCCGGCCACGGCAACTCCTCTGATCTCGGCGTTTGCCCTGATCCTGGGGATCGGCGGAGATCGTTCGGGGTTTTCGGCAGCCGCGTGCGCAGATATACGTATGCGGCAGACGAGACGCCTGCCGCATACGTACGAGCCCGGTGATCAGGACATCTGGCTGGGCCGCGGGCCCGAGTTCAGGTCGAGCACCACCGTGGGCGTGGCCGCGCCGTTGAGGAACACCGACACCGCTTCGCCCGCGGCGTCGTAGAGGGTGAGCTCCACCCGGGCGCCGTTGAGCATGGCGTCCCGGACCAGGCGGGCGACCCCTTCGGCGTCGGCGTCCGCGATGCCCCACTCCTGGGCGCCGATGATGAGTTTCTTGGTCATGTGTCTGCTCCTTCGATCGTGAACGTGAACGAGAAATCCTGGGGGTGGCGCCGGTGACGGCCGAGCCCGAACTGTTCCTGGGCGAGCAGTGAGGTGCGGTACAGCCCGACGGTGCGGCCCGCCGCCTCGAACAGCAGCTCGTACGCCGCGTCGACCAGCACCGCCGCCCGGGCAACCGCCGCGCCCAGGCCCACCCGCGGGGCCGGGCCGGTGAGCTTCTGTTCGAGCAGCGTGCCGAGGGCGGGGCTGCCGGCGGTGTCGCGGGAGACCCACACGGCGATGTCGAGGAAGTCGATCGCCGGGCCGTGATGGATCAGCAGGTTGTCGAGGGGGAGTTGTTCGCCGTCGCGGACGTTGCCGAACCGGGCCGTCCCGGTGTGGCAGGCGGGTGCGCCGCCGCCCGCGTTCGTCAGGACCATCGTGTCGACCCGGATGTTCGTGCTGCCCAGGGCCCGGGTGCTGGGCACGATCAGTTCGTCGATGCGGACGACGACCCGCCCGGGTGCGGCGCCGCGCGCCGACAGCAGGCGTACGGGCAGTTCGGGCCGGTCGTCGACGAGGAACGACGCCGTCTCGGCCGGTGGCGGCTCGGTCGGGCTGACCATGAAGTCGATCGGGACGACGGCGTACCGCACGCGGGAGGCCGGGGCGTCGCCGAGGTCCCGGGTCGCGCCGGTGGCGATCTGGCTGAGCAGGTTCTCCAGCTGCGACTTGCCGTCGTGGCGTTCGGCGACCGCGCGTACGCCCTGTTGCCGCAGCACCCCGACGTCGACCGGCCCGTCGCTGATCAGCGCGAGCACCGTCTCGGGCCGGGCGACTGTGGTGTCGGCGCCCTCGGGCCAGGTCAGGTCGACCCCGGCCAGCCGCGCCCGGTCCTCGTCCCACCCGTACGTGTAGGCCGCCCCCGGCGCGAGCCGGACGCCACCGGGGTCGGCCGCGGTCAGCGGGGTGATCCGCGAGGCGATGCCGATGTCGATCAGCGAGACGAACACCGCCCGATCGCCGTCGTTGCGCAGCCGGACGAAGATGCGTTCACCCCCGTACGCGAAAAGCAGTGCCCCGCCGAGCGGCAGCGGCTCCTTCCGGCCGTCGCGCACCCGTCCCCACTCGATGTGGACGTGGTGCACAAGGGGCCCGGTGAGCCGGCGCAGCGCGGTGGCCTGGGCTATGCGCTGGAGGTTGGCCATGATCGAGCCGATCCCGAGGGAGGTCGGCGGGTAGGGCCGGTGCAGCGGGCCGTCCGCGTCGTGCACGGTCAGGCGCCCCTGCGAGTCGGCGACCACCGCGACAACCGCGTCCGGTTCGGGCCGCAGCAGAGGCCGCAACCCGACGGCCTTGGTGAGCTCGTCCGCCGCGGGATGGCCGAGGGGAAGCCGTACGGGCAGGGCGGCGGCGGCCGCCCGGGTGCGGTGCGCGCGGGCATCGGGCGGCACAACCTGCCCGGCCGTGGTGAGCTGCAGCGAAGCGCTCGCCGAGGTCGCCTGCACCCGGTCGACGGTGGCGACGCCGATCGGGGTGTCAGTGGCGGCCGGCACGATGGCGAACTCGTCGCCCGGCTCCACCCCGAGCAGCGGCGCGCCGAGCAGTTGCACCCGGTCCGGCCCGAGCGGCACGACCGGCAACGAGTTCAACGGCTCCAGGTCGTCGACGGCGAACGGCGAGCGGGCCGACGGGCCCTCCGCCTCGGGCCGCTGCGCCGGTTGCAGGTCCTGCACGTCGCGGCGGACCGCGTCGATCAGCGTGGACCAGCTGACCCGTACACTCCGGTGGTCGCGCAGCGCCCGGGACAGCGCGTCGGTGAGCAGCCCCATCGTCACGCCGTCGCGGTTCGCGGTCTCCCAGGCCGATTCGGACGGGGAGCAGGCGACGACCCGTACGGCGTGGGGGTTGCTGATCAGCGAGCGCCGGTCGATCTGAAGGCCGTCCGCGATCATCCGGGCGTTGTGCCGGCGGATCGTGTCGTAGGTGAGCTTCACCGCCGGGGGCCGCAGCAGCGCCTTGACCCGCATGCCGGTCTGCCGGGACATGTGCGCGGCGTGGCAGCAGTCGAGGATCACCGTGGTGTTGAGGGCGACGTCGGTGAGCCGGGCCAGCCGGACGGACAGCTCGACGCCGGTGATGCCGCGGAAGTCGTCCTCGCCGGAGTCGAGGTAGTCGTCGGGGACGATGAACTGCAGGTCGGGCCCGTCCACGGTCTGGGCCCGGCCGCCGTGACCGCTGTAGTAGAGGACGTACGCGTCGTCCGGGCGGGCGTCCACGATCAGCTTCTCGTACGCGTCGAGGACGGCGTCGCGGGTGGCGGCGGGCGTGACCAGCCGGGTGATCTCGAACCCTCGCGGTTCCAGGGCCGCCGCCATCGCCTCGACGTCGTTGGCCACACCGGTCAGGCCGTTGGTCTGGGAACCGATCAGGAGGGCTTTTCGCGTCATGCCTGCCTCTGACGGACGGGCCGTGAACTGTCAGGTGAAGACGCCGTCGGCGCGCGCCTTCGCCATCGCCTGGGCCTGGGTGTGCACGCCCATCTTCTGGTAAAGGCGGTGGATCTGGGTCTGGGCGGTGCGCGGCGTCACGCGGCGGGTCCGGGCGATCCCGGCGGCGTCGAGGCCCTGACACAGCAGCCGCAGGGTCTCGAGTTCGGCCTCGGTCAGCCCGTACGGCCGGTCGGCCAGGTCGATGCCGAACCGCCGGCCCAGCCGCGCCACGTCGGCCACCAGCGGACCCGCGCCGAGTCGTACGGCCTCCCGGTGCGCCGCCAGCAACGCCTCACGCCCACCCCCCGCCGCGGCCTGCCGCCACCGCGCGTACGCCGCCTCGTAGGGCCGCCGCAACCCGGTCCAGCCGTCGGCGACCTGGCCCCACAGCACCGCCGTGCCGGCGCCCCGCAGCCGCTGCCGTTCCGCCCGGCACACCAGCAGCAGCTGGTCCGTCTCCGGCGTGGACTCCGGCGGCCGCGCCTCGAACCCCTCGCGGGCCAGCTCGTCGCCGAACCGCATGGCCGCCGCGCGATCGGTGACCGCCTGGTCGGCCGCGCAGCGCAGCCCGACCGCGCACAGCCGCAACCGTTCCAGGCTGTTCTCGCCGTCGCGCAGGGCCGCCACGCCGCGGGCCACCTCCCGTTGCGCCTCCGGCAGGTCGCCCCGGCCGAGCGCGACCAGGGCCCGGATGGTGTGCAGCGGGCCGAGGAACCGGGGATCGCCGTTGAGCTCGAGGCCCTCGATCGAGGCCAGCAACTCCCGAGCCCGGTCGAAGGAGCCGCGGGCGGTCCGCAGCTCGGCCAGGGTCAGCCGTGGATAGACGCTCTCGGCCGGCGGCCTGTCCAGCAGGCCCTCGGTGAGGATCCGCTCGGCCTCGTCCCACTCGCCCAGCATGATCAGCGCGACCCCGGCGTTGTTGGCCAGGATCATGGCCTGGGTGGTGGCGCCGATGTCGAGCCTGCGCGCCTCGGCCAGCCCGGCCATCGCCGCGTCCGCCGCCTCGCGCAGGTCGCCGGCGTTCTCCAGGATCAGGCCCAGGTTCGCGTACGCCCGCAGGAGGTCCTCGATGTGGTTCTCCTGCCGGGCGAGCGTGATGGCCGCCCGCAGCAGCTCGACCCCGTCGGTGACCTGGCCGAGCATGCCGCGGGCGAGACCGGCGACGTTGCGCGCCCGGCCCTCCTCGGCGCGTGCCCCGGCCTCGACGGCCACCCGCATCGCGGCGTCGGCGACCTCCTTGCCGTCGGCGTAGCGGCCCGCGTGCAGCCGGGCCAGCGCGATGGCCGCCAGCACCCGGGCCTTGACCGCCGACGCCGGCCGCCCGTCCAGCATTCCGGCCGCCTCGCGGTAGACCCGGCCCGCCTCGCGCCGGCTGCCCGTCTCCCACAGGTAGTTGGCCTGCCGCTCCAGCAGGTCGGGACGCTCCTCGCCGGCCTCGGCGACCGCGGCCTCGATCCGGGCCATGGCCCGCCCGGTGTCACCCGACCAGCGGGCGGACTCGGCCGCGTCGGCCAGCAGCCGCACGTGCGACAGCCCTGCCGTCCGCTCCGGTTCGGCAACCCGCGGCCACAACTGCAGCGCCCGCTCGAACTGCACCGCCGCCGACGTGAACGCGTACGTGCGCATCGCCTGCTCGCCGGCCCGCACCGCGGCCGCGAGCGCTTCCGGCCGGCGGCCCGCCTGATACCAGTGGCCGGCCATCTCGGCCGCCGCGGAGCCCTCGGTCAGGCTCAGGCTGGGGTCGTCGGCCAGCGCCCGCGCCATCGCGGTGTGCAGGTCGACCCGGATGTCCCGTACGGTCGTCCGGTACACCGCCTCCCGCAGCAGCGCATGCCCGAAGCGGTACGTCTCCTCGTCGCGCCCGGTGACCAGCATCTGCCGGTCGAAGCACTCCTGCACAGCCGCGCCCAGCCCGTACGCCTCGAGCCCGCTGACCCGGCGCAGCAGCCGCCGGCTCGTCGCCCGCCCCGCCACCGCGGCCACCCGCAGCACCCGCAACGCGTCGTCACCCAGCCCGCTGAGCCGTGCCAGCAGCACCGACTGCAGGTCGGCCGGGAGCAGCAAGTTCTCCGGGTGGTCCAGCGCGCCCGCCGCGATCAGCTGCTCGGCGTAGAACGGGTTCCCCTCCGACCAGGTCAGACACCGCTCGACCAGGGCCGGTCGGGGCGGGCCGGAGCCCGTGTCCAGCAGCTCCTCCAGCTCGGTCAGGGTGAACGGCTCCAGTTCTGCCCGCTCGACCCGGCGGGTGAAGTTCGCGCCGGCCAGCAGCTGCCACAGCGGCTCGGTGCGGGCCAGACCGCCGGAGCGGTAGCTGCACACCAGCAGCAGGCGGCGCTGCTCGGGGCGGCACTGGGCCAGATGCCGCACGAGGTCGAGGGTGGACGGGTCGGCCCAGTGCAGATCCTCGATGATCAGCACGAGCGGGGCCTCGACGTGCTGCAGCATCCGCCGGACGTGGACGAACACCTGCTGCGGGCCGGAGAGGTGATCGTCGCGGCGGTCGAAGAAGTCGACCAGCCGCCGGTACGCCTCGTCGTCCTCGCCGAAGTCGCGGCCGAAGACCTCCAGGATCTCCAGGAGCGGCCCGTACGGCATGGGGTCGCCGAAGTGTTCCTCGCACGCGGCGGTCAGCACGTGCGCCCCCGACTCGTGGGCCGTGGCGGCGAACCGGCCCAGCAGCCGCGTCTTGCCGATGCCCGCGTCGCCGCCGATCAGCACCGTACGGGCCGTGCGTTCGCGCACCTCGGCCAGGCACCGGTCCAGCAGCTTCATCTCGGCCGCGCGGCCGACAAAACCCGGCATGCGTCACACGATGACGGATCCGCGACGCCCCCTGAACCACCGTTGGGGTCCACTACGAAGGATCGACAGGTGATGCATTCCGGCAAACGACGAAGGCGCCCCGGCCCTTGGCGGAGGACCGGGGCGCCCGGCTTCGTCAGCCCACGATGCCGTGAACCGGGGGAACGGTCAACGTGCGCTTCTCCGGGGTGCCGCCCAGGATGATCTCGCGCAGCGAGGAGTTGTTGCTGGTGTCCAGCTCGGCCAGCTTGTTCTCCGGGTTGGCCAGCGTCTGGATGTAGTAGGTGCCGTTGGGCAGGTCGGTGATCTCGAACGACTGACCCGGCCGGAACTGGCTGTAGGTGTCGCCGTTACCGATGTCCAGCACCTCGCGGACGGCGATCACGGTGTTGGCGCCGCACGACGTCGACAGGTCGGTGTTGTCCGGCCGCCACTTCGCGCCCGGGATGGTGAAGTCGACGGCGTCGGTGTTGGCCAGGCAGAACGCCTCCTTGCCGCTGCGCACCGCGAGCTTCTGGGTCGAGTCGAGCAGGTTGTACTGCGCGAAGTCGGTGAAGTGCCAATGCTTGTGCCCCTCGCGCGCGTCCCACTCCATGGTTCCCGCGGGCCGGCTGCCGACCTGGTTGCCCTTGGCGTCGAAGAAGTACTGGTACGCGTCCATCAGTTCGGTTCCCGTACGCCGGAAGCCGTCGACGAGAAGCGGCGAGGTGCCGGCGTTCCAGACCGTCGCGCCGAAGTTCACGTACGTCTTGCCGTCCTCCTCGGACAGCGAGATGTCCCACGCGGGCAGCGAGCGCAGGTCGGGGCGCGGGCCGCCGGTCGGGGTCGCCTTCAGCGGCGTCGGGCGCTTGGCCGGGGCGCGCAGTTCCTTCACGTACTCCGAGACCTGACGTTCGGCGTCGCCCTCGGCGCTGTGGATCGAGTGCTCGTCGGGCCGGTCGGGCGAGGCGACCCGCGCGTCGGCGGCCTTCACCCGGGCCAGGCCGGCGCGGTCGATCTCGGCGTCCACCACGGACAGGTCGACCTTGACGGTGCCCTGGTCCTTCGGGATGCCGAACAGCTCGCGGTAGGCCGGGTTCACCGTGGCGGTCACGGCGTACTCGCCGACCGGCAGGATGAACTCCTCGTTGCGGTCCTGGGGCTGGTCGACCACGGCGGCGTCCCAGCCCGCCTGCACGCCCCAGACCGCGCCCAGCGTGAACGGGTTGTAGCCGCCGCAGTCGGTCGGGTACGGGTTCGTGGCGGGGGCGTCGGGCCGGGTCCGCGCCGACGACCAGGTGTTGCCACAGAACGGCGTCTTGTACTCGGTGACCACCTTGCCCGCCTTGTCGGCGATGCTGATGGTGGTGAAGTCCTTGAGGCCGGTGAAGTCGGTGACGAGCCCGGCGGGCAGCGCGACCTTCTTCTTCTTGCCGTTCTGCACCACGGTCCGCTCGGCCACGATCGGCTTGTCGTAGCCGGTCCGCTTGGCCCAGATCTCCAGCGGGTCCTTGCCCGCGATCACGTGCAGACCCAGGTCGAACGAGAAGTAGATCTCGCCGTCGTAGTCGTACCGCTCGGCGGTCACCTGTCCGGTGGCGGCGACGAACGACAGCGGGGGCGGGGTGGCCGCGGCATTGGCCACGCTGACTCCGGCCGCGGTGAGCGCCAGCGCCGCGGCCACGGCGCCGTACGACATCAGGCGCGATCGGCGGCGTCGCTTCTTCAGCGGATCCGTCATGGGGTCCTTCCGGTCGGGCGGCCGCAGGGAGCGCGACCGCTGCCGACACATCTAAGGAACGGAATGTATGGATCCTGTGAGTTTTCTGTGCGATGGCACGAACCCGTGAGAAATCCCCACTTCCGGCCGAGACGGGAACGGGATGACAATCGGCCGAAAGTCAGATGTGCCCGGCGGGCGGACCTGTCAGAGTGCGCGGTCCGCCGGTCCACCCAGGACAGTCCAGCCCGCGTCTCCTTGATCACCCATCGGTACGGTGGCCTATAGGGATGGAGCGGCATGGATTAGCATGTCGTGATCCACGCGCGGAACATCGGGAGAGACGCATGAACATGGCCAAACACGCCCGCCTGGCGGCCGTAGCGCTGCTCGCGATCGGCGCCGTCGCGGGGTGCGCCAAAGATGACGAGGGCGGCACGACCGAGGGTGGCGTCGCGCTGGTCAAGGCGGGTGCGCTGACCACCTGCACCCACCTGCCGTACGCGCCCTTCCAGTCCAAGGACGCCAGTGGCAAGGTCGTCGGGTTCGACGTCGCGCTGATCGACCTGGTGGCGAAGAAGCTCAACGTCACGCAGGAGATCGTGGACACCCCGTTCGAGGGCATCAAGTCGGGCGCCGACCTCAACTCGGGCAAGTGCGACGTGGCCGCGGCCGGCATGACGATCACCGACGAGCGCAAGCAGGTGCTCGACTTCTCCGACCCGTACTTCGACGCCACCCAGGCCCTGGCCACCCAGACCGGCAAAGAGGTCAAGACCCTCGAGGAACTCGCCGGCAAACGGCTCGGCGTGCAGGGCGGCACCACCGGCGAGGACTACATCAAGACCCAGGTGAAGGAGAAAAACCTCAAGATCGAGGTCGTCTCCTACAAGGACCTGGCCGCGCTGCAGCAGGCCCTCGCCACCAACCAGGTGGTGGCCGCGGTCAACGACCTGCCGGTGTGGAACGAGTACATCAAGGCCAACCCCGGCAAGGTCGTCGTCGCGGCCGGCTTCGACACCGGCGAGCAGTACGGATTCGCCGTCAAGAAGGGCAACGCGGAACTGCTCAAGACCGTGAACGACGCCCTGGCGGCGGCGCGCTCCGACGGCACGTACGACAAGATCTACGCGGAATGGATCGGCGAGAAGCCGAAGGCCTGATGAAGCTGACCCCACGGCGCCGGCGACGGATCCTCCGCGTCGCCGGCTACGTCGTTTTCGTCCTGGTCATCGCCGGCGTGGTCGCCGCCGCCGACTGGGGTCGCCTGTCCGACGCGTTCTTCCGGTCCGATGTCGCCCGCAGCATGTTTCCCGAGGCGATCACGGTCGCGCTGCGCAACACGATCGTCTACACGCTGCTGGCCTTCGTGTTCGGCCTGACCGTCGGGCTCGTCCTCGCGCTGATGCGGCTGTCGACGATCCTGCCGTACCGCTGGTTCGCCACCGCCTACATCGAGCTGTTCCGCGGACTGCCCGCCCTGCTCGTGCTGTTCATGGTCGGTTACGGCGTGCCGCTGGCCTTTCCCGACCGCGAGATCCCGGGCGGGGTGTACGGCTCGGTCACCGTCGGCCTGGGCCTGACCGCGGCCGCCTACATGGCCGAGACGCTGCGCGCGGGCATCCAAGCGGTTCCCAAGGGGCAGCTCGAGGCCGCCCGTACGCTGGGCATGTCGCACCCGCGGGCGATGGTGTCGATCGTGCTGCCGCAGGCGTTCCGCATCGTGATCCCGCCGCTGACCAACGAGATCATCCTGCTGACCAAGGACACGTCGCTGGTGTACGTGCTCGGTGTCACCGCGACGACCATCGAGCTGACCAAGTTCGCCGGCGACACGCTCAACACCCGGGTCAACCCGACTCCGCTGGTGGTGGCCGGGCTGCTCTACCTGGTGATCACGTTGCCGCTGTCCCAGGTCGTACGGGGTCTGGAACGCCGGGCGGCGAGGGAGAGGTGACCGGCATGTCCACGATCGAGATCGACGGCCTGCACAAGTCGTTCGGCAAGCTGGAGGTGCTGCGCGGCATCGACCTGTCCGTCGAGCCGGGCGAGGTGGTCTGCGTCATCGGCCCCTCCGGCTCGGGCAAGTCGACCCTGCTGCGCTGCGTCAACCTGCTCGAGGAACCCACCTCCGGCTCCATCCGGGTCGCCGGCGCCGAGGTCACCGACCCCGATGTCGACATCGACGCCGTACGCCGCGGCATCGGCATGGTGTTCCAGCAGTTCAACCTGTTCGGGCATCTGACCGTACGCGAGAACGTCACGATCGCGCAGCGCCGCGTCCTCAGACGCAGCCGGGCCGAGGCGAACCGGATCGCGTCGGAGAACCTGAACCGGGTCGGCCTGGCGGAGAAGGCCGACGCCTACCCGGCGCAGCTCTCCGGCGGTCAGCAGCAGCGGGTGGCGATCGCCCGAGCCCTGGCCATGGACCCACGGTTGATGCTGTTCGACGAGCCGACCAGCGCGCTCGACCCGGAACTGGTCGGCGAGGTGCTCGCGGTCATGCGCGGCCTGGCAGCCGACGGCATGACCATGCTGGTGGTCACGCACGAGATGGCGTTCGCGCGTGAGGTCGCCTCCCGCGTCGTCTTCATGGACGCCGGCGTCATCGTCGAGCAGGGCCCGCCGGCCGAGGTGTTCGGGAGGCCCCGCGAGGAACGCACCCGCGAGTTCCTGCACCGCGTCCTCGAACCGACCCGGGTCAGCGAGACCGAGATCGGCGCCCACCTCAAGGATTGACCAGCCTGAGCCGGGCGGCCTCGGCGGCGGCCTCGCGCCGGTTGGCCACACCCAGCTTGCGCAGCACTGCCGACACGTGATGGTCCACCGTCCGCTGCGACAGGCACAGGCGGCCCGCGATCGCCGCGTTCGACTCGCCGCGCCCCAGATGCGCCAGCACCTCGGCCTCGCGATGGGTCAGGTGCGCCGGATGCTGTCCGGTCTCGGCCCGCGGCCCGCGGGGCAGATCCCGTACGCCCCGTTGCCGTAGTCGCCGGGCGATCAGCGCGGCGGCCGGTCGGGCCCCGAGCCGCCGGAACTCGGCCAGGGCCGTGCGCAGGTCGGTCTCGTCGTCCGAGCCGGCCAGCGCCAGCGCGGCGTCGTACGGGCAGCCCAGCTTGGTCCACCGGGCGGCGGCCGATCGCGTCTGCCCGGCCAGTTGCGCCGCGTACGGGTCGATCGCCCCGGCCGCCCCGGCCCGGAACCCGGCCAGCCGCCGCAGCCAGGCGAGCTCGCCGGTCACCCAGGACGCGCCCCGCTCCACCGCGAGCGCGAACGTGCCGTCGTCGGCGTCGGGATCGCGGCCGTCCAGCCAGGCCGCCTCCGCGCGGGCGATGGCCACCGGCGCCCGGTACTGCAGCTCGGTCTGCCCGTCCGACAGGGTCAGCGCCTCGTCGAGCGCCTCCCACTGCCGCGCGTCACCCTGGCGGGCACGGGCCAGCCCGAGCACGCACAGCGCCAGCAGCCGCAGCAACGGCACGGACCCCGCCGAGCGCAGCACCTGCTCGGCGTCCTCGACGGCCGTGTCCGTCAGCCCCAGATCGAGGCGCATCCGGGCCCGGTGCACCACCACATAGTGTTCCCAGGCCTCCAGCCCCAGCTCCTGGCAGGCCGCGACACCCCGGTCGAGCCAGGGTTCCAGGTCGTAGGCGCGGGTGCGGGTCATGGCCCAGCCGAGGTGGATGTAGGCCCGTCCGATGTGGTCGTCCAGCCCGGCCCGCTCGGCCAGCGTCAGGCTGCGCGACAGATTCGTCCAGCCCTCCGGACGGCCGGCCAGCAACTGCATCGTGCCGATCGTGTTGAGGCTGTGCGCGGCCACCTCGACGTCGTCTTCCGCCGCGGCCAGGGCACGTTCACCCCAGGCGATCGTCTCGTCGAGGCGCTCCTCGTTCAGGTGGGTGGCCGCCGCGACGCCGTACGACAAGGCCAGCTCGCGCCCCGGCGGCTGCCCCTCCAGCAGCCGTAACGCCTCGTCGCCGGACTTGGCCGACTCCGCCGTCCGGCCGGCGCACCACAGCCCGCGTGACAACTGCGCCAGTGCCGAGCCCAGCCGCAACTCGTCGCCCGTCGTCCGCCAGTGCGCGACGGCCTGCTCGAGGGCGACGATCGAGGCGTCCATCCGGCCGGCCAGATAACACTCGTACGAGCGGGCCTCGAGCAGCCCGGCACGCGCGTCGGGCGGCAGCGCGTCACCGAACCGCAGGGCGTGCGCGTAGTGGGCGGCCGCCTCCCGGTGCGCCCCGGCCGACGCCGCCTGCTCGGCCGCGGCCGGGGCGAACCGCAGCACCGCCTCGGTGTCCCCGGCCGCGTCGGCGTGGTGCGCCAGTCGCGCCACTTCCCCCGTACGGGACAAGGCCTGCAACGCACGGCGATGCAGAGCGACCCGGCGGTGCGGTGGCAGCGACTGCTCGACGGACTGCCGGGCCAGCTCGTGCCGGAACTCGACGCCGCCCGGGGCCTCCCGCAGGATGCCCGAGCTCAAGCACTGTTCGAGCGGCTCGGCCGCGGCGGGCACCAGCGCGTCGATCAGCCACAGCTCGGCCCGGGGGAGCGCGATCGCTACCGCCTCCAGCACGGTGTTGGCCTCGGCGCTGAGCCAGGCGGCCCGCGCCATCACCGCGTCGCGCACTGTCGGCGGGATTCCGCCGCCGCCGGGGGAGGCGAGCACCTCGCTGACGAAGAACGGGTTCCCGGCCGTCGCGCGATGCAGCTCGTACGGGTCCAGGCCGCGCGGCGCGGCCAGCGCAGCCACCGCCATGACCGTCAACGGCGGCACGTCGAGCCGGCGCACCGGGACAGCGCCGCCGAGCAGCCGGCGCAATGGGTGGAACCGGTCCAGCCCGTCCTCGCGCCAGCTGCCGACGATCAGGGCCGGGATCTTCTCGGCGCGGCGGCCGAGCACGCACAGCACGTCGATCGTCGCCTCGTCGGCCCAATGCAGATCCTCCACCACGACCACTGCGCCCGGAGCGGACTCGGCGTGCCGGATCAGCGCGGCGGCGATCCGGTACGCCTTCGCGCCCGCCGCTACGAGCTCGGCCAGCTCGCCGCCGGTGTCACGCGCGATGTCGGCGAACGGGCCCAGTGGGCGCGGCGTGAACAACGGATCGCACGAGCCCCACAACACGTCCGGCCGGCCGGAGCAGAACTGCCGCAGCAACGCCGTCTTGCCGCTGCCGGCCTCGCCGCCGAGCAGCACGAGGACGCCCTGGCCCGCGGCCCGATCCAGGGCGGCCAGCTGGTCCCCGCGCTCGACCAGTTCGGTCATCGCTCCACCGTGGCAGGGCGCCGTGCCCGCGTCGATGCTCGTGTAGGCAACCCGACCGCTGATGACCGGGTAAGGCGCCGCCCAAGATGGGCATTCGCTGCCCTGTCCGCCCGCGAGCGGCCGCTCCTAGCGTTCTGACCAGGCCGGACTCGCCGGCCTGGGAACGGGAGGACAGACCATGCTCCGCAGAATTGTGGCCCCGATGGCCTCGCTGGCGTTGCTCGCCGGGATCGCCACGCCCGCGTACGCGTCGTGGTGCCGCTCCGACCTCGAGCGGCTCCGGCAGCAGACGGCGAAATACCGGACGGTCGCGGTGGCCGAGCGGGCCGGTTACGCCAAGTTCGCCGACGTCGACGGCGTCACCTGTATCGACATGCCGGGCCGGGGCGCGATGGGCGTGCACTACGTCAACGGCGCCCTGGCCGGCGACGGCAACATCCGAGCCCGTACGCCGGAGGCCATGGTCTACGAGCCCGACCGGGCAGGCCGCCCGCATCTGGTCGCGGTCGAATACGTCGTGCTCCGGAAGGCGTGGACCGATGCCGGTCACCGCCGGGCGCCCCGCCTGTACGGGCAGACGTTCGACTTCACGGCGAGCCCCAACCGGTACGGTCTGCCGCCGTTCTACTCCCTGCACGTGTGGGTCTGGAAGCACAACCCGGCCGGGGCCTTCAGCATGTGGAACCCGCGCGTGCACTGCCCGGGCCGCCCCGCCGAAAGCCACGCCAGGCACCACTCATGACCCGCCCAGCCGGTCTCCTCGCGGCGGTGCTCGCCTTCCCGGCCGCTGTTCTGGCCTTCCCGGCGGCTCCCGCAGCGGCGGCCCGGCCGGACATGCCGGACCCCCCGTCCTGGCCGGTGTGCACGGCCGGGGCGCCGGTTGCCGCCGACGACTCGGTTGCCGAGACGGTGCGGATGGCCATGGCCGCCGCCCTCGGAGCAGCTTCCGCGGCGGCCTGGACCAGAGACCGGCGACGGCGCGGCCCGACCGCACCGGATCCCCGGGCCGGGCCGGTGTGCACGGTCGAGGTGCCGATTGCGGCTGACGACGCGACGCCGCTCGCGATGTCCGCGGAGAGCCTTCCTCGGCCGCGGGCTTGACCTTGACATCGTGACAAGGTCTTCACTGGGTGCCGGAGGTGGTCCCCATGACCCTGATCAACGCGCTCGCCGCCCGGGAATCGTCGGTTCGGCTGCAGGCGGCGCTCGCGGCCGGCACCCGGGCCGACCCCGCCCTGCTCGAGCCGCTGGTGGCCCGCTGCGCCGTCGAGCCCGACTTCTTCGTCCGCGACATGCTGACCTGGGCGCTCACCCGGCTGCCGGCCCAGCTCACCGTGCCCCGGCTGGTGGTCGAGCTCCGATCGGCGATCCCACAGGCCCGCAGCCAGGCGTTGCATACGCTGTCGAAGACCGGGGACAGGCGGGCCTGGCCGGCGATCACCAGCTCGCTGCTGCGTGACCCCGACGACGAGGTCGCTCGGGCGGCGTGGCGTACGGCGGCCGGGCTGGCGCCCGAAGGCGAACAGGAAGGGTTGGCGGTGGAGCTGGCAACGCAGCTGGGCCGCGGCGACCGGAACACCCGGCTCAGCCTGAGCCGGGCCCTGGTCGCGCTGGGCGAGGCGGCCGAGCCGGTGCTGCGTCGCGCGGCGGCCGGCGCCGACCCGGAGGTGCAGGCGCACGCCCACGCCACCGAGACGCTGCTGCGCGACCCGGAGGCGGGTTTCGACGTCGCGATCGAGGAGGCCAAACGGATCGTCGCGCTGGGACCGCGGCATGCCGACCTCTGACGCCGCCGGCCCCGCCGTGGCAACCCGCCGTCGTGACAGGACCGGACGGCTTCGGTATGGGGTGGCGGCGTGCTGATCGGTGAGGTGGCCCGGCGGTCCGGGGTGAGCACGCGGATGCTGCGGCACTACGACCGGCTCGGGCTGGTGCGCCCGACGGGCCGCACCGTGGGCAACTACCGGGAGTACTCCGACGCCGACATCCGCCGGATCTTCCACGTGGAGAGCCTGCGGTCGCTGGGTTTGTCGCTGAAGCAGATCGCCCAGGCTCTCGAGGACCCCGGGTTCACCCCGGCCGCCCTGGTCGGCGACCTCATCCGCTGGACCGAGGAACGCCTCGAACGCGAACAGGAGCTGCTGCAGCGGCTGCGGGCGGTCGACGCCACCCGGCCCGAGGGCTGGCCCGACGTGCTGCGGATCGTCGAGCTGATGCACGGGCTCGCCTCGCCCGACGCGGCCCGCCGCCAGCAGGCCGTGCTCGCCCCGGCCGACGACGTGCCCGTCCCCGTCGACCTGCTGGCCGGGGCGGTGCTGTCGGAGTCCGACCCGAACGTGGCGGGCGCCCTGCGCTGGGCGCTCGCCCGAGCCGGCGACGACGCCCTGTCCGGCGTGGCCCCCGGCATCACCTCCGGCGACGTCGACGTGCGCCGCCGAGCCGTGTCGGCAATCGCCAACATCCCCGGCGACGAGGCAACCGCGGTGCTCGCCGACGCGCTCGGTGACGGCGATCCCACCGTACGGGGAAATGCCGCTCTTGCCCTGGCCGCGCGAGGCGTCACCGCGGCCGAGCCCGAACTGGTCGCCATGGTCGTCACCGGCCTCAAGGACGTCGACGCCACCGAGGCGCTGGGCGTCCTGGCCCGCGACCACGGCCGCGCCGCCCACATCGTCCTGGCCCTGGCCGCCGAGCTGAACGCCGACGCCCCCGTCCGCATCCGCCTGGCCCAGGCCCTGTACGAGATCCCCGGCGGCGAGGCGGTTCTGGAACGGCTGGCTCAGGACGAGGACCGCGCGGTCGCCCTGATCGCCACCGCCTTCCTCAGCACGCGCGACCAGCCGTGACCCGCCGCGCGCCCGCCTGCCGCTCGGCCTCGGATCGCCACGGTCCGCCCCGCTCCCGCCGGTGGCAGCCGTTTCGTAGCGGCGGTGACGGCCCCACGCGTTCCTGCCGGCTCTCGTCAATTGAAATAGAGGTAAGGCAGGCCCGAGCGATCGCACAGTTCCTGAACAAGGCGCAATTTCCCGACCTGGCGAGGACCCCGGACGGGAACCGCGAGACCCGTTCCGGTGCGGCCGATGTCATCGAGCCGCTTTGTCAGCAGGGACAGCTCTGTGTTCCGGCCGACGAACACGACCGGCCCGCGGGAGACGTAGATTTCATCTACGTAGATTCAATCTACATAACGGCTTAATGGGGTGCTCGCAAATCGGTTCGGTCTGCGAGCACCCCGGGATCTCAGCCGCGGACGGTGAAGGTGTAGGCGCCCGAGCCCACCGAATAGTCTCCCGCGCCCTGCGGGACGGCCTCCGGCGGCGCGCTCACCGTCGAACCCGCCCCGGCCGGCACCCGCACCAGCGCTGTCGCGTTCGGGGGGACGACGACCTTCAACGTCAGCGTGCTGCCGCTCCGGGTCCAGGAGGAGCTTGTCACCCCGTACGGGGAACGCAGTGATGACGACGCGGCCGTGAGCGAACCGCCGGGTTTCGGCGCGATCAGCACCTGGCGGTAGCCGGGCGACGCCGGCGCCACCCCGCCGACCGAGCGGTAGAGCCAGTCACCGACCGAGCCCAGCCCGTAGTGGTTGAAGCTGTTCATCCCCGGGTCCTGCAGCGTCCCGTCGACGCGGATGCCGTCCCAGCGCTCCCAGATCGTGGTGGCGCCGCGGGAGTTCATGTAGCCCCAGCCGGGATAGCCGGGTTGCTGCAGGATCCGGTACGCGGTGCCGGCGTGCCCGTGCTCGGCCAGCACCGGCAGCAGGTTCTCCACGCCCATGAACCCCACCGACAGGTGACCGCTGCGCGCATCCACCTTGGCCACCAGCTTGTCCGCCACCGCCTGGGTCCGCGCGGGCGGCACCAGACCGAAGGCGAGCGCCAGCACGTACCCGGTCTGGCTGTTGTTGCCCACGGTGCCGTCGGCGGCCACGAACCGGTCCGTGAACGCCGCCGCGATCCCGTCGGCCAGCGCGCCGTACGAGGCCGCCTCCGCCGTGCGCCCGGTGGCCGCCGCCATCCGCGCGACCAGGCGGGCCGACCAGCCGAAGAACGCCGTGCTGGAAACGTCGTTGGGGGTGTGGTCGTCGACGTTGAGCCAGTCGCCGTGCGTCTCGTGGTTGCGGATCAGGTCGGCTCCCGCGGTGGAGCGCAGGTAGTCGACGTACTTGGCCATCGCCGCGAAGTGTTTGCCGGCCGGGGCCAGGTCGCCGTAGCGCTGCCAGATCGTGTACGGCACGATCACGCCCGCGTCGGCCCAGCCCGCCTTGCCCGCACCGTCGATCACGGCCGGCGCCACGTCGGTGAACGCCCCGTCGGCGCGCTGCGCGTCCACCATGTCGTCGGCGAACTTGACCAGCAGCCCGTGCGTGTCGAAACCGAACGTCGAGGTGGCCGCGAACGAGGCGATGTCCCCGGTCCAGCCCAGCCGTTCGTCGCGCTGCGGGCAGTCGGTCGGGATGGACAGCAGGTTGGAGCGGGCGCCCCAGAGGATGTTGTGCTGGACCTGGTTGATCAGCGGGTCGCTGGTGGTGAAGGTGCCCGTCCCGGCGCCGTTCGTCCACGCCGCCCGCCCGGTCAGGTTGTCGGCGGTGAGGGTGCCAGGGAAGCCGGTGACCTCCACGTACCGGTACCCGTGCACCGTGAAGTGCGGCTCGAACACCTCCGGCTCGCCCGTGCCGGCCAGCGTGAACGTGTCGGTGGCCTGGGCCGCGCGCAGGTTGGCGGTGTAGAGGGTGCCGTCGGCGTTGAGGATCTCGCCGTGCCGCAGCGTCACCTTGGCGCCGGCCGCGCCGGTCACGGTCAGCCGGTTCCAGCCCGCGAAGTTCTGCCCCAGGTCGACGATCCAGACCCCCGGCGCGGGCTGGGTGATCGCCTTCGGCCGGAACTCCTGCTGCACCGTCACGCCCGGGTCCACCTGGGCGACCAGGTTCGGTTGTGAGTCCGTACGGACGGTGACCGGCTTGCCCTCCGTGCCGGTGATCCGCGCGTCCTGGTCCTCGCCGTGGTACAGGTCCTCGGACACGATCGTGCTGGCCGTGGCCGTCCACGAGCCGTCGGTGCGCACGTCGGCGCGGGTGCCGTCGGTGTACTCGACGCTCAGCCGGGCCGAGTACCAGGGCCGCGTGCCGTACCGCTGACTGCCCGCGAACCCGAGGTTGCCCGAGTACCACCCGTTGCCGACCAGCGCCCCGATCGTGTTCCCGCCCGTACGCAGCTTGGCCGTCACGTCGTACACCCGGTACTGCAGGCGCTTGTTGTAGTCGGTCCACCCCGGCGCGAGCCGCTCGGCGGTGACCGGCTGCCCGTTCAAAAACGTTTCATGCAGGCCGAGCGCGGTGGCGAACAGCCTCGCCCGGGCCACCGGCTTGCCCAGGTCAAAACCTTTGCTCACGTACGGGGTGAAGGCCGTGACCGAGACCTGCGAGCCCCACGGCCCACCCCCGTGCGCCGCACCGACCCGCGCGGCGGCCCACGAACCGTCGTCGAAGCCGGGCTGCTGCCAGCCGGACGGCCCGCTCTGGCTCGCCTTCCACCCGCCGTCGGTCACCACGTCCCCGAGCTTGGCGATCACCCCCGCCGGCCCCGACGTGGTGTTGGTGGCGGCGATCGCGACGGTGTTGCTGCCCGCCCGCAGCCGCGCGGTCACATCCACCGTGGTCGCGCGTTTCCACGAGTCGGCGACCCGGCGCGACGTGCTGACCGGCTCGCCGTTGACCCACACGTCGGCGGTGTCGTCACCGGTCACCACCAGGGTCGCCGGTGTGCCCGCGGCGGCCCGGTCGAACGTACGCCGGAAGTAGCGTGTCCCGGCCGGCACCGAGTTGGCGGCATCGCCGTCCGGATACCAGATCCAGCTCGCCCCGGTCAGGTTCGCGCCGTCCGCCGCGCCGATGAACTGGGCCTGCCACTCCGCCGCCGGGTCGAACAGCCCGGTGTCGAACCGCGCCGGCGCACTCCACGGGCTCGGCCGTCCCTGCGTGTCCCACACCCGCACCCGCCAGTGATAGGTGCGATCGGAGGCCAGGGCGTTTCCCCCGTACGCCACGTCGACGCTCTGCCCCGAGGCCACCTGCCCCGAGTCCCAGACGTC
Source organism: Paractinoplanes brasiliensis (assembly GCF_004362215.1). Taxonomy (NCBI): domain Bacteria; kingdom Bacillati; phylum Actinomycetota; class Actinomycetes; order Micromonosporales; family Micromonosporaceae; genus Paractinoplanes; species Paractinoplanes brasiliensis. The sequence goes on from NZ_SNWR01000001.1 coordinate 6,513,498, forward strand.
GGCCGCGTCCGGCCTGGTGCCCACGGTCACCTGGTAACGGCCCTGCACCTGCCCGTTCGTCCCGGAGCCGAGCCGCCACCCGAAGCGGGGCTGCCTCGCGTCGACCCCGACCGGGTTGCTCTGCCGCTCGGTCGTCAACCCGGTCACCGTGACCGGCGAGGCGCCACTCCCCGGCGCCCCGACGTTGCGACCCCACGGCGCCATCCCGTACGCCCCCAGGGCGCGCGCTGCGACCCAGCTCTCCGGCACGGAGTTGGCGGCCTGCCAGCCGCCGTCGGTGACGAGGTCGACCGTCCCGGCGGCGGAAGCGACCCGCAGCCGGCCGATCACCCCCGCCGGCCCGGCATTCGTGTTGCGTGCGGCGACGCGCAGCGTGTTCGCCCCGGGCTGCAGTGCGGCTGCCAGGTCGAAGTAGCGGGCCTGCTTCCACGCGTCGGCCGCGCGCGGTGAGCCGCCCAGATAGGTGTCGTTGAGCCAGACGTCAACGGTGTCGTCGCCGCTGACCACGAGCTGTGCGTCGGTGTACGGCCCCGCCGGCGCGGTGAACGTGCGCCGCAGGTATCGGGTGGCGGCCGGCGCGCCCTGGGCGGGATTGCCCTCCGGGAACCAGACCCACTGAGCCGAGTCGAGCCGAACAGGAGCCGGTGCGGCCGGGCCTCCCGGGGCTGCGGCCCGATCGGCGTGGGCCGCAGTGGGCTCGCTCGCGGGAGTGCCACCCGGTTGTCCGGTCTGGGTCGCGGCGGCTTTGTAGGTGTGGGCCGTCCCGGTTCGGTTGGCGGAGGCGGCGCCGGTTCGGTTGGCGTTGGTGGCTGTCAGCTGGTTCGCGGGGCCGGTGGAGCCAGGCTCGACGCGGGCGGGGACGGCGCCGGCGGATGTGCCGGGGACGGCGAGCGCGGCGGCAAGAACACTGACCAGTGTCAGCGCATGCCGCGAACGGATACGGAACATCGGGTTTCTCCTCGGTGGGGGAGCGCTCCGGGGGGATTCACACATTTGAACGTTTCAATGTGTGTCGCGTTTTACGTTATGGTCACGACGGTGATCCACACAAGACATTGACGCGGAAGTTGCCCGGAGATCCCCGCCGAAAGGCCGCACTCCGGGACCGGACTCGCTCCCATGGCCTTCGGCAGAGCGTCCGTGTTGTCGTCCGATGGGGTGACCGTGCGGGCCACCCGGAACGGGTAGGGCGATCGGGGGGTAGGTCATCGGCCGGTTGCCAGATGGGTGGGAGGCCGAGCTTGGCCTAGCGTGCTCAGGTGACAGGGGCGTGGCGGAGCGTGATCTTTACCGGGGTGGGCATTGTCGTACGTGCTTCGTGAGCTCGGCGAGACCGTGGCGGTGCGGTGGCGTCGCGACGCGGCGAGCGCACAGACCCACTGGGCCACCAAGGTCAAGTACTACCGGGCCGTCCAGGGCCTGCTCGCCGGCGGGGTGGACGCCGCGGAACTGTCCTGGACGGACGTCGTCGCCGCGGTGCAGCCCCGGGGCTCTCGCACCACCTTCTTCTCCGTGGCCGGGCCGCACGCCAAGAGGCCGCTGCTCGGGGCGTACAGGGCTGCGCTCGCGCGGGATCTCGCTGAGTGCCTGACCACCGACGGCGCGGCGCGGATGCTGGTCGACGAGACCAAGGTGTGGAGCTACTGGCCGCATCGCGGCGGCTGGACCGACGAGCTTTTCCAGGTGGGCGGTGAGGCCGTGGCCGCCGAGTGCCTCGTGCGGGTTCTGCTCGACTGGGCCGAGCGGGAACCGCGGCTGGCCTCGGCGCTCGGCCACGCGCCGCCCGTCTGCGCTGTCGAGGACCTGGTTGTGCTGAGGCGCGGATCGATGACGGTGGCGTCGGCCGCGGCGCTTCTGCGCGCGGCGATCAGGCTGCGGCTGGCCGACGGGCACAGCGTCGATGAGGTGTTGCGGCAGCTTCGGCCGGCCGAGGAGGCGGAGCCGGGCAACCAGCCGCTCGCCCGGGCCATCGAGCAGCTGATCCGCAATTCGCACACGCCGTCGGAACAGCGCCGCGAGGCGGTGACGATGATGCGCGACGCCATCACCGCGCTCGAGTCGTCGCCGGAGTGAGCGTGCCCGGCCGCCACAACGAGACCGCCCGTCCGCCGACACTCGCCGGGGCGGGCAGCACCACCGGTTTCGCCGAGCTGCGCGACGAGGCAGCCCGCCCGGCGTACGCGCTTGACGCCCGCGCTTTCGCCCCAGCCCACCGGTGCGCCGGGCCGGCCGACCGGGCCCGCGGCGCCATCCGGTCCGCGTTCGGCCGGCGTGCGGGCCGGGCCTGCGGCGTCGTCCGGTCCGGGTTGGGCCGGCGTGCGGGCCGGGCCTGCGGCGCCACCCGGTCAGCACTGGGCCAGCGCGCGGGCAGCCATTACGTCGTCGGGGCGCGCCGACTGGCCGAGGAGCCGTCCCGTTGCTGATCGCCGACCCGTTCGCCCTGCTCGGCCGGATCCCGGAGCTGTCCGCGACCGAGCTCGACGAGCTGATCGCCGAACTGGTCCGGCCCGAGTTGCGTCCCACCCCGGCGCACGACCTGGTCCGGGCCCGCGCGCTCGGCGCCCGGTTCCGCCACGATCAGGACCCGGCGACGCTGGCCGAGGCCCTGCGCACGTACGAGGAAAGCTCTTATCGCGGGCCGGCCCGGGGGCTGGTCGGACGGGCGCTGGTCCTGGTGACCCTGCAGGCGGGCATGTCCGGGCAGGCGGTCGACGGTGACCGGGTGCGGGCGCTGATCGGGGACGCGGGCGACGACCCGTCAATGCCCGGTTCGGCGGCGGTGCTGACGATGATGACCGACCTGGTCGCCGCGGGCTGGGACGAACCGTTCCACGACCGTACGGAGACGCTGCGACGGCTCGACGAGGCGATCACCGTCATCCCGCCGGAGAGCCCGCTCGTCGGGATGGTCTCGGTTTCGCGGATGGCCCTGGACGCCCGGCAGGGCGCGTTGACCGGCAGTTACAGCGCCGCCGGGGATGCCGCCGAGAAGGCCCGGGTGATGCTCCACCAGGGCGGCCTCACCGAGCACGAAAGGACTGTCACCGAGGCGATGCGCGCCTCCGCCGAGGCCATGGCCGCCGTGCAGCACGGCGATGTGGACGGCGCGCTGACCCGGGCCGGCGCCCTGGCGGAGCTGCTGGACAGGTTGCCCGCCGACGATCCGGCCGTCGCGCCGGCACGTGCCGCGCTGCGGGCCCTGCGCAGCACCGACGAGAGCGATGCCGACGACCCGCGTCTGTCACCGGCCGAACGCACGTGGCGGCTGATCGCGGTGGCCGGCAACACCGTACGGGCCGCGATGGACAAGCGTGACGCCGCCGGCCTTTCGCGCGGTATCGGGCTGCTGCGCCGGGCCGAGCGGGCAGCGCCCGCCGGTTACGAGCACCACCTGCTGATCCAGACGATGCTGGGCGGCGCGCTCGTGCCGTACTCCCAGCTGGAGGGTGGCCGGGCCGCGCTCGACGAGGCCGTACGGCGGCTCACGACCGCCCATCGTCAGGCCGGCCACCCCGGCCATCCCATGTGGGCGTCGAGCGCGCAGGCCCTCGCGCTGGCCCATCGGGTCGACGGCCGCGCGGCGCTCAGCCGGGAGACCGGACGGCGGGCGCTGCGGGGGCACGCCTGGTCGGTTCTGCTGCAGGCGGGCGCGGCCGACGCCGCGGCGGCCGCCCGGGACGCGGCGAACGACGCCCGGCAGATCGCGCGCTGGTATCTGGCCGACGGCGACCCGGCCGGCGCGGCGCTGGTGCTCGACGCCGGCCGTTGCCTGATGCTGTATGCCACCACGGTCACCATGGACGTGCCGGCCCGCCTGGCCGGGCTCGGCCGCGACGACCTGCTGACCCGGTGGCGGCACGACCCGAAGGACCCCGACCTGCGGTACGAGGTGCTGACCGTGCTCACCGGCTCCCCGGTGTCCGAGGCGGCGATCCCCGATGTGCTCGATCCGCCCGGCCTCGACGAGGTCGGGCGGGCGCTGACCGAGGTGCGGGCGGACGCCCTGGTCTATCTGATACCCGCCGACGACGAGGGGCCGGGCGGGGCGGTGCTGGTGCCGGCGGAGGGTCTGCGCGGGGTCCGGCCCGCGTTCCTGCCTTTGCCGCGCCTGGCCTCCACCGAGCCGGTGACCCGCCACGTCACGGCCCTGGGCAGCCGCGACGCGGGCGAGGACGGAGGCGGGGACGGCCCGGCGCGGCCGCTTGACGAGGTCTGCGACTGGGCGTGGCCGGCGGTCGTCGGCCCGCTGCTCGGCACCCTCGACCGCTGGCCGATCGGCCGCGCGCCGAGGGTCGTGCTGATCCCGACGGGTGACCTGGCCACGGTGCCGTGGCACGCCGCCCGTGACCGTGACGGCACCCGGGCCGTGCAGGTGGCGACCTTCTCGTACGCCCCCTCGGCCCGGCTGCTCTGCCAGAACGCCGAACGCCCGCCCGTGCCCCTGGACGCCCCCGCCCGGATCATCGCCGACCCCGAGCACAACCTGCCGGACGCGCGGGCCGAGGCCGACGCGATCAGCCAGGCTTTCCTCCCGTCGGCCGACGTGCTGCGCGGCGCCGAGGCGACCCCGGAAGCCGTCCGCGACTGGCTGGTGGCCGGTGGCGGCTCGGTCCTGCATCTCGCCTGTCACGGGGATGTCCGACCGGGTGTCGACGGTTCCTTCCTGCGCCTGGCGGGGTCCCGGCGGCTCACCGCGCACGAGATCCTGCGCACCCGTCGCGCGACCGGGATCGGGGTGGTGGCCCTGGCCGCCTGCACCACCGGGGTGGCGAGCGGCGCCTACGACGAGGCGTTCAGCCTCACCACCGCGTTCCTGGCGACCGGCGCCCGCAGCGTCTTCGGCTCGCTGTGGCCGGTGCCGGGCGAGGCCACCTCGGTGCTCATGTTCATGGCCTACCACTACCTGTTCGCCGAGGGGAAACGCCCCATGGACGCGCTCAACCACGCCCAGCGCTGGATGCTCGACCCGGACCGGGCCGTCCCGCCGACGATGCCCCCGGCCCTGCGCGTACTCACCCACCGGCTGACCGGCGACGTCGCCGCGTGGGCGGGCTTCACCCACCAGGGCCGATAGCGGCCGGTGACTCCGGTGAGTGAAATGGCCGGGCCGACGGCGGACGGCGGACGGCCGACGGTTGATGGCCGGTCAGCGGCCCTGGTGGGTGAAGGCGGCCCAGCAGCGCGGCGCCGCCGGAGCCGATCCCGTGCAGTGCCGGGCGAGCGCCGGCGGCATCCCGGCCGGTGTCACCCGCTGCGAGTCGAGCATCCACAGCTGCGCCCGGTGCAGCGCGTCGGCCGGGGCGTGTCCCGCCGCGAGGTGGTGGTGCACCATGAACATCAGCGCCGACGTCTCCGCGTCCGGCACCGGCCACAGCGAGCCGAACGCCGTACGGGCCCCGGCGGCGAGGAACGCGGTGGCCAGGCTGAACGCCTCGTCGTGGTCGACGCCCGTCAGCCCGGTCGTGCAGGCGGCCAGGAACACCTGCTCGATCTCGAGCTCGGCCGTGCGGGAGGCGTCCAGCAGCCGTCGTGCGGTCAGGTCGCCCCCGGCCAGCCGCAGGCTCGCGTCCGCCGGTCGCGCCGGGTCGGTGCGCCCGTGGCAGGCGAGGTGGAGGAGCGAGGGGCCGGTCGCCGACGCGCCGATCCAGCCGAGCACCTCCCGCGGCGAGCCGGCGAACACCGCGTCCGGATAGAAGGCCGCCCCGATCGCCTGCGCCTCCTCCCCGGCGAACGGCAGGTCCCCGGTAGGGTCTCCCACGATCAAGACCGATTTCACCGTACGGGCCGGTTCGCGCGAGCTTTCCACGAAGGCGCGACCGGAGACCGCGTACGAGAAAACCGCCTCCTCGATGGCGTAGCGGCGCTGCTCCCCGTCGGCTCGGAACGCGGCGTGCCACGGCACCGACGACAGCGCGCCGGTGGGCACCAGCACCAGCCGCAGCGGCCCGCCGTCGTCGCGCCGGAGCCCGGACCGGTGCAGCAGCGGGTCCATCGCCGACCGCCACGCCCACCGGCACAGGTCGTCGGGTCCCGCCTCCGGCCGCTCGTCGCCGTCGGCGGGACCGGCGTCGCGGACCCGGGCGGCCGTCTCGACCAGCCGTGAGCCCGGCCCGGTGATCAGCCCCGGCAGCAGCAGCGTGGACGGCTCCCCGGCCCTCGGCACGACGATCGCCGCGCCCGGTTGTTCCACGCTGGAGGGCATCAGATAGACCAGGGCGTCCGACCCGGTCGCGGCGAGCCCGGCCCGGATCTCGGCGATGGACGCGGGTGTCGGCGAGCTCAGGTCGAGCACCCGCATGACCCGGGCCCGCAGTTCGTCCGGCACCTCCCGGCCCGTCGCGCCGTCCGGGTTCAGCGGGTCGCCGGTGACGGCGTCGCGGCCGTAACCGGCGGATTCGCGCCACTGCTCGGCCAGGTCGGGGTGACCGGCCTCGATCAGCCGCTCGGCCACGGTGCGCGAGGCGGTGGCCGCGTGCAGCACGAGCCCGCGGCCGGTGTCGAGGGCCGCGATGAGGTCGTCGATCGCGCCGTCGGCCTGGCACCAGCCCGCGACCCGGCGGGCCACCGCGCCGGCCTGCCCGGCCATCAGCACGGCGTCGTCGGTGCCGGACTGCAGCAGCACCTGCCATGCCAGGCCCCGCAGCGCGGCCAGCCCGCAGCGGCGCGACTCGGCCCGGTCGCCGCCGTCGAGGTGCCGCAGGGCCGCACCCCGCGACAGCGCGAACGACGACCATCGTGGATGGTGCGGGCCCGCCGCCACCCGCAGGCCCTCCTCCGTCCAGCGCAGCACCCGCCGGGCGGCGTCCTGGTCGCCGGGCTCGTCGTGGAGCAGCGAGTCGCCGATCAGGACCGCCAGCCCGAGCGCCACGAGACGCAGCAGATGGCCGGGTGGGAAGACCGCGATCAGCTCGTCGAGCCGGTCGGCGCACTCGCGCAGCGCGGCGATGTCGTGCCGGGTCCGGGCCGCCTGCGCCGGGCCGATCAGGGCCTGCAGCGCGCGGTCGGCCGCTGGCACGTCACCGGTCGGGATCGGGGTGCGATCGACCGGCCGGTACGTGCCGTCGTTGCCGGTCACCGCGGACTCGATCATCGTGAGCAGCGGGGTGATGACCTGCCGGGCCACGTACGACAGCGGCTCGGCGCGCACCCGGACGACCAGCCCGGCCAGGTCGTCACGGGCCAGGGCATCGCCGTGCTGCGCCCGGTCGGCGACGTCGACGACCGTGCCGAGGAGCCTGTCCTCGGGGTCGGCGGAGGCGAGGAGCCGGTCGACCGCGGTCCGTAGCGAACGCCGGTCACCGCTCTGCACCGCCCGCGCGGCCATGAACAGCGTGGCGACGCCCTGCAACTCCGTGCCGAGCCCGTCGTCGGCTGTTCCGTCGCGCAGCGGGCCGACGAGCGTGTCGAGCGCGTCCTCGGGCAGCCGGCCGGCCGAGCGGGCCTGCTGGGTGTACATGGCCAGCGCCTGCATCGTGGTCATCTGCTGGTCCCAGCCCGGCGGCGCGTCGCGCAGGTCGCGGGCGGCCTCGGCCATCTCGCGCACCCACGCGGCGTCGATGGTCTCGGGGTGGGCCTGCGCGGCGATCAGGGACGAGGCGCCCATGATCCCGGCCAGCCGGGCCCGGTCGCCGGGCTCGCCCGCGCCGCTCTGCCACGCCCGCCGGGCCTCGGCGACCAGCTGCAGCAGTTCGGTGGCGCTCGGCGGGGTGCGGGCCGGGTCGTCGGCGGTCTCGGCCTCCAGCATCTCGCGGGCCACCGTGAGCCGGTCGACCCACGACGAGATCAGCCACTCCGGGGACGGCGGGTCGGCCAGGCCACGGTCGAGGTTGCGGGTCGCGCGGCGCAGGTCGTCCAGGTCGTGGGCGAGCCGCCAGCGCAGCAGATAGGCGTTGCCCAAGTACCACCACGAGCCCTCACCCGCGGCGACGGCCCGTTCCAGCAGGTCGATCGAGGCGCTCGCGTCGCCGATGTCCTTGCCGGAGTCGCCGCGCTCGCCGAGCAGCCGGCCGCACTCGGTCAGCCCGGCCGGGTCCTCGACGACCTCCAGGACGGCCAGCCAGTGCTCGATCGCCCGATCACGGTCGGCGGTGTCCGCGGCAAGGTCCCACCGGCACCCGTACGCCCACGCCAGCGCGTGCCGCACCCAGGGGTCGCCGCGGTCCGACGCGCCCTCCCCGGCCCGTACGGCCAGGTCGAGGTCGGCCGGGTTGTCGTGGTCGACGGCCCGCTGCAGGTAGGCCAGGCACAGATCCGCGCACGCCTCGTCGAACTCGGGGGTCCCGGCGCCGCGGCGGTCCAGTTCGGCGGTCAGCTCCTCGATCGTGCTCACGCCGGCACCTCCGTCACCACACCGAGCGTGATGGCGGTCCAGTCGTACGGCTCGTCCGGGCCGGGCCCGACGTCGCGGGTCATCCCGAACGAGCCCGGCACACCCCGGCTCGCCGCCTGATCGAGGGCCGCCTGTTCGAACGGCCGCCCGCTGAACTCCTGCGCCGCCGCGACGAGCTTGAGCAGGTCCCGCGTCGAGGCCCCGGCGGCAGGGACCTGTCCGGCCGGGAGGCTGAAGCGGACCGGACGCCCCTCGAGGGCCGCCGCGCGCCGCCGCGGGCCGACGAACGCGCCGCGGAACAGCCCCGCGTGCACCCGATAGCGCTCGGTCAGGTCGAGCAGCACGCACCACAGCGGCCGATCGGTGGTGTTGTGCAGCCGGACGAAGGCCGTCGGGGCGACCCAGCCGCCGTTCTCCCACCGGTAGCGCAGCCGGATGAGCCCGTCGTCGTCCGGCCGCAGCGGCGCTCCGGTCAGCGGGTCGACATGCCGGCCGGGAAGGGCCGGGACGATTTGCAGCCGTACGCCGCCGGCCAGCGCCGACACCGGGCCGGCGAACTCCCGTACGCGCCGCCACCGGGCGATGTGCTCGCCGGCCCGGACGGCACGTTCGGCCAGCCGTACGGGGTCGTCGTCGACGATGTCGGGGGCGAGCGCCGCCCCGTCCGTTCCGTGCAGCCCGACCCGCCCCGGCTCGGGCGCGGCGAGGTGCAGATCCGCCGCCGGCTCCTCGGCCGGCTCGGCGATCCGCACCCAGGCCGAGCCGGTGGCGGCCCGGCGCCAGGCCTCGCCGTCGCCGTCGACGGTGATCGTCATCGGGGGCTGTGGCAGACGGGTGAAGACGACCGGGAACTGGCGGCCGGGGCCGGGCGTCCAGCCGACGGGTTCCACGACGGACCGGTCGACGAGCACCGTGACCACCCGGGCGGCCCGCGCAGGTCCGTCACCGGCCACCGCCACCCGGATGTCGCCGTCGCCGGCGGCCGGGACGCCGTGGCAGGCGCCCGCGTCGATCTCCCACCGCCCGTGCACGTGCCGCATCGTGATGCCGGACGCGGGCATGCGGAGCCGTCCACCCAGGAACGGTTGATCGGCCCGCCCCTCGCCGGCCAGCTGCGGCGCCTGCAGGCGGGTCCGGTCCTCGACCTCGCAGCGCGCGGCCGCCAGCAACTCGCGATAGGTGGCGCCGGGCCCGAGCTCGTTGAGCGCCCGCAGCAGGGCCCAGCTGAACAAGCCGTGGGTGGTGTCCCCGTGCAGCCGTAGCTCGGCGGCCGTCTGGTCGGAGCGGCACGCGGTCAGCGCGACCAGCCGGCTAGCGGCGGGCAACGCGGACCAGTCACGCCGCAGCTCCGGGATGAGCATCGCGGGATCGGGTGTTCTCGCGCCCGGCGGGACGCTGCGGAAGCGGGCGTGGCCGCGCAGGGCGCCCGCCGAGTGGCAGCTGTCGATCACGGCGGCGACATGGGACCCGGTCGCGGCCACCCGGTCGAGCAGGACCGACAGCTCCTTGTCGTACAGGTCGGGCACGTCCGCGTCGCGGGAATCGGCGCACACCAGGGTCTGCAGGAAACCGTCCGGCTCGAGGTGCCACAGCTCGCGGGGAACCCGGCCCAGCGAGCCGTGCCCCGAGAACCACAGCAGGGCGGTGTCGCCGTCCCGGGCCTGCCCGAGGTGGTCGCGCAGGGCTTCGACGACCGCGGCCCGGGTCGCCTTGCCGTCGTGCAGCTCGACGGCGTCCAGGCCGCCGTCACCGGCCCGGGACCGCAGGTGGGCCGCGGCGGCAATCGTGTCGTTGACGCACCCGCCCAACGGTGTCACCGCGCGGTAGTCGTCGATTCCGATCAGGAGTGCGTACACCGTGCCCATGCGGTATTCCCTGTCCTTGTTCCGCGATATGCGCGCCACCGTACACGGGCGCCGGAAAGGCAATGACGAGCGACAGTGGATCAACCATTCCGCGATATTGCGAGCATTCGCGGAATGCCCCGGCTCAGGCCGTCGATCGCGCTGCTGACCTGTTGGGAGCCGGGTAGCCGGTATGCCTCCACCCTTCGGGCAGTTCCGTGAGTCGATCATCGCGACCGTCCTGATAAAAAGCATTCTCCTGCTTGGACGGAAAGCCGGAAGGCATCGACGGCGCTGGTCCGGCGCGCAATTCTGCTGTTAGTGTCCAGCCACCGGCCGGGTGCCGGATTCCCCCTGCAAGATCCGTTTAGTGACCGGAGCGAAATGGAATTCGCGCGACGGCGCCGTGTCGAGATGCGCCCAGACATGCGTTCGACCGCCGGGCAGGACCGGCAACTGTTCCAGCCCGATCACCGGCAACGACGCAAGCCGCGGCACGCCGGGATCATCGAGGCCGTGCACCGCTGCGACGCCCGGCTCGACGCGGCCACCCGCGCCCAGCTCGCCGCGTGGATCCGCGCCGAGTACGAGAGCGAGTTCGGCGACGTCCCGCTCGGCCTGTTCTCGCTGTGCCACCTCGGTCCGCCCTACGTCGACCACCGGCTCGACCTGTGGCAGTCCATCCTCGAGCACTACGCCCCGGCCGATGTCGTGCCGGAACCGTTCGCCCAGGCCCGGATGCTGGTCCGCTCCGGCGCCTACGAGTTCGTCGAGGTCTACGCGAGCGGTGAGCTGCGCCCGGTCCTCGGCGACGGCTCGGTCGTCTGAAAGGGATCCGGTCATGGCAGACATCGATTACACGCTCCGCAACAAGGTGGACGAGGTGCAGGGGCTCGTGCTCCGCCTCGAGCAGGGCATCGGGCAGGTCGGGATGCAGGTCGCGTCCGTCGGGCAGCAGGCCCAGGAGACCCGCGACCGGCTTCTGCACCTGACGCAGGAGTTCAACAAGTACGTGGTCGAGTCACAGAAGGTGGCCAACATCCAGCGGGCCGAGACCCGGATCGGCGTGGTCAAGGCGGAACTCGATCGCGAGTACGGCCACTACCGCAAGGTCCGCAAGGTCGCCACCGGCATGCTGCAGGGCTTCGACGCCGGCCTGATCTCCAACGACATCGCCCGTCAGGTCAGCCAGCAACTGATGATGGAGACGCCGCGCTACTGGCTGGCGCCGCTGCTGATCGCGCTGCACGCCTGGATCGGTGACCAGCGGCAGCTGTGCGACGACGCCGTACGCGAGGCCTTCACCCGCTCGCCCACCAAGACCTCGCTGTTCATGGCGCTCACGCTGCGCCGGCAGGGCCGCGACGAGAGCTCGCTGCGCTGGCTGCGGCACTACCTGGCCGCGCTCGACCCGGGTCAGCTGGGCCGCGAGTTCGCGATGGTCCTGGAATGCGTGTCGCAGGGCGCGTTCGGCCCGGCCGGCGTGGCGCTGATCCAGGACCGCCTCGACACCTGGCGCGCCCAGCTGCTGCGTGACGAGTCACGCCACCAGGCGCAGGTCGACCGCTGGCGCATCGAGCTCGAGCGCTACGTCGCGCCGTCGTCGGCCGCGGGCTTCCCCCGGCTGGTGGCGGTGTCGCCGCAGTGGCCGCAGATGGACACCGCCCTGAGCCGGGCCGGCGCACACGAGAACCTGATCCGGGAGTACTCCGCGATGGCCGCCGAGGAGCCCACCCCGGCCGACCGGCTCGAGGACCAGGTCGACGACATCCTCGACCTGCTCGTCAGCGGCTACGACGACGAGGAGCTGCCGCTGCGCCGCGAGCACGCCGAGCACCAGGCCGTCGTCCGGCACCAGGGTGACCTCGACGCGGCGCGCCGCTCGCTCGACACCGACCTGCTCGCGTTCGAGAAGCGGCTGGACTACCTGACCATCCAGACCGAGGCGGCGCTGGCGCCCGGCAAGATCGGCGTCTCGCGGGCGACGCAGCGGATGGCCGTGTCGTCCTGTCACGAATGGTTCGCCCAGGCGCACGCCGCCTACAGCCGTGACTACCGGGCCGCGGTGCCACCCAACGTCGAGGCGGTCTTCGAGGGAACCCACAACGCGGCCGGTGTCGTGTTCCAGCTGCCCCGCTGGGCGGGCTCGTTCACCCAGCCGATGGAGGCCCTCGAGCGCTCGTTGAGCGACCACTGGGACCGCGCGGCCAAGCCGTTCATCGATGGCCTCGCCTACAAGTGGGGCGCCAACCTGATCGGCCCGATCGCGGTGGCCGTGGTGTTGTTCGTGTGCGCGTTCGGCGTGCACTGGTCCCTCGCCCTGATCGGCATCGTCGCCGGCGGCATCTGGGCGCTCGTCCTGTGGAGCCAGGCGCAGGCCGCGGCCAGGCGCCAAGAAGAGGTGCGGGCCCTGCTCGCCCGGGCCAAGCAGGACTCGTTGCAGCAGCTGCGCGGCGCCGGCGCCGAGGTCGTCGACTGGTCGAACGCCTTCCGGCAGGCCGACAGCCGCGAGTCCGAGGTGCGCGCGCTCATCGCCGACCTCGGCCGGGCCGGGAGCCCGGCGTCCCCCTACGAGCGGCGTGTCGCGGACAGCGGCGCGCGGAGCGGAGTCTGACATGGTCCAGCCGAACGTCCCGCCGCAGCACACCCCGCCCGCCCAGCCGCTCTTCCCCCAAGCCGTCGAGGAGGACGTGCCCTGGGCCCGGCAGAAGAGCACCCACGAGCCGCTCACCGGGCGCCGTCGTCACCACCTTCGCCACCTGCCCGACTGGGACCCCGCACCGCCCGGCGAGATCGTCGTCCAGCGTCACCACCGGGCGGACTGAGATGTGGATCAGCGGGGGCGCCTACCACGCCTGGAGCACCTTTCTCGACCAGTGGGGCGGCGGCGCCCCGATCGACCCGGCAACCCTGCCGCCGCTGGCGCGCGAGGACCTCGCCGCCGACACCTGGGCCCGCCTGATGAACCAGATCACCGCGGCCATGGATCGTCGGCTCGGCGCCTGGTCGGACACGCTCGCCCGGGAGCTCGGCAACGCCCGTGACGAGTTCGCGGCGGCGCGGGCGCTCGACCACGCCCGGTGGGGGCTGCCCGCGATCCGGGCCCTCGCCGCCGCGCCCGGACTGCCCGAGGACGTGCGCGGCCAGCTGACCGGGCTGGTCGACAACCAGATCCGGTCGACCCAGAAACAGATCGACGAGGCCGTCCAGCGGATGCGGCGCAGCGGGGTGCCGGCCGCCGCGGTCGAGGCGCGGCTGCGCACCGTACGGGACAACCCCCTCACCGCCGTCCTCGGGCCGAACCACGCCACCGGCGGCGGATGGGACACCGATCCGACCGTGACGCCGCGGCGTCGCGTGACGTTCTAGCGATCCGGAGCACGACATGTCGAACTACGCCGAGTCCGCCAAGGACCTGGACAGCTACATCTCCGCCCGGGTGCCGCTCATCGGCGTGCACAGCATCGAGCAGAACCGGGCGCTGCGCCTGGTCAAGCAGACGGCCATGAACCCGCGCCGGTCCAGCCTGCCGTTCTGGGTCTACACCCGCGCCACCGGCCTGCGTGACCTGCGCACCAACCTGCCGGCCCAGGAGGACCGCTCGCTGACCGGGGCGATGGACTTCGCGGCCGAGCAGTTCACCAAGCGTGCCCAGGCCACCGTCGTCTTCGTCGACCCCGAGGACCTCAGCGACGACAACACGGCCAGCCGCCACGTCGCCGAGCTGGCCCGGCTGGCCGACGCCAACGCGGGCAGCGTCATCGTGGTCAGTGACAGCCCGCTCTGGAGCGGCCTCGAGCGCCTCGGCATGAGCGTCACGCTCGACCTGCCCGACGCCGGCGAGATGTACGAGGTGATCGTCGAGTTCCTGCGCGACCACCACGGCGTCGTCCCGATCGCCTGGAACGAGCAGGACGCCCGTACGGCGGCCGAGTTCCTGGTCGGCGTGCCCGAGGGCACCGCGGTCAACGTGATGGCCACGCTGGTCACCAAGGGCTCGGTCGACAAGGACGACGTGCAGCGGCTGGCCGAGTTCAAGGACAAGCACTTCGGCGCGCTGGCCGGCCTGGAAAGGGTGAAGCTGAAGCAGTCCGACCTGCAGGTCGGCGGGCTGAGCAGCATGCGCGCGTGGCTGCGCCGCAAGCAGCGCATCATGTCGAGCGACCTGCGCGGCACCGACCTGCGCCCGCCCCGCGGCATGCTGCTGGTCGGGGTGCCCGGCTGCGGCAAGTCGCTGTCGGCCAAGGCGACCTCCGCCGAGTGGCGGCTGCCGCTGTACCGGCTCGACCTCGGCGCGATCCTCGGCCAGTACGTGGGGCAGTCGGAGGGACGGCTGCGCGAGGCGCTGGAGACGGCCGACCGGGTGGCGCCGTGCGTGCTCTGGATCGACGAGATCGAGAAGGGCCTGGCCGGCCAGAACGACAGCACGGGCGTGAGCCGGCGGCTGATCGGGCAGTTCCTGTTCTGGCTGCAGGAGTCCCGGCACCGGGTGTTCGTGGTGGCCACCAGCAACGACGTGCGGTCGCTGCCGCCCGAGCTGCTGCGCAAGGGCCGCTTCGACGAGATCTTCTTCGTCGACCTGCCCGAGGCGCCGGACCGCCACGAGATCATCGAGATGTACTACCGGCGCTACGTCCGTCAGGAGCCGCCCGCCGAGGTGGTCGACAAGCTGGTCGGGCTCTCCGAGGGCTTCGCCGGCTCCGACATCGAGTCGGCGCTGCACGAGGTCGGCGAGCAGATCTTCCTCAACGGCGCGGAGTCGCTGCGGCCCGAGAACGTGATCGACACGTTCGTCAACACGGTCCCGCTGAGCCGCACCAACCCGGAGCAGATCGAGGAGATCCGGGCCTGGGGCCGCGACCGGGCCGTCCCCGCGGGCCGGCCCCCGGTGCACACCGACATCAGCGCCGGCGGCGCCCGCAGCCGCCGAGTCGTCGTCTTCGGGGACTGAGCCATGTCCGACCCGCACCAGCGAAGCGGCGGCGTCTGGGACGCGGCCTCCCTGTTCTCAGGCGACCCCACCCCGCCGCCCCAGCCGTCGTCGCAGCCGCAGCAGCCGCCACCTTCGCCGCAGCAGCAGCCGCCACCTTCGCCGCAGCGGGCACCGTCGCAGCCGCCACCGTCGTCGCAGGCACCGGCCCAGCCCGCCGGCCAACAGCCGACCACGCTCGCACCGCCGCACATTCCGCCCGCAGCGCCGCCGCAAGTCCCGCCCGCGGTTCCTCCCGGCCCGGCGTGGGGTCATCAACCGTCGTACCCGCCGCCGTCGGTCACCCCACCGGCGGTTCCCGGGCCGAGTTCATCCTCGTCCCGGTCCGGGGCCGGCGGCCCCGGCCGGCGCATGCTTGTTCTGGCCGCCGCCGCGGCCGTCGTGCTGGTGGCCTTCGGGATCGGCGCGATCGTCGTGCTCGGCCAGGGCGGGAAACCCGAGGCAGAGGCCGGCTCGATCGGCGAGCGGCCCACCGCCGTGGACACGACCCTCCCGTACGAGCCGGTGCCCGAAGGGCCGGTGGACGGGGACACAACCACCGAGGAGACGACGCCGACCGAGGCGACCGTCGCGCCGGTGGAGGAGACCGAGGAAGCGGCGCTGGCCGAACTCGAGGAACTGGCCGCTCAAGGGCTGACCCAGGTCTCCTTCCGGGGGCAGTACGCCGCGCAGATCGCCTCGAAGTATCCCGGCATCCACGACAAGCTGCAGACCACCGCGGCCGGCTCGCACACGTTCACCGCCGCCGACATCCGCGACGAGCACCGGCAACTGGCGAGCGCCCATTCCAGCCCCGAACACCCGGTGATCCTGCTGAGAAGCACCGACTACGGCAAACGCCAGCAGGTGAACGGCCGGCATCTGTGGGTCACCTTCGCGATCGGCGACTTCCCGGACAGGCAGTCGGTGCTCGACTGGTGCGACAACCAGTTCGCCGAGCTCACCGCCGACGAGCGGGCGAACCAGTGCGCCGTACGGAAACTGAACCCCGGGCGATGAGCGAGCAGCCGCCGCCCTGGGCCCGTCCGCGCGAGGACACCGGGCAGATGTTTCCGTCCCGGCGCGTACGGGAGGAAAACCCGGAACCGAACCGCCCCGCGCGCCCACCAGCCGCCCCGGGCGGGCCCCCGCCCGGCCCGAGGCCGCCCGCCGCTCCCGGCGACACCGAGCCCGCGGCCGTGCGCCGGGACCCGCACATCGGGCTGGTCACAGGCCCCGTCACCTACACCGCGGTGGCCGAGGCCCACCGAGCCGGCATCGGGGTGGTGGCCGTCGTGATGAGCGCGGTGATCGCCATGGTCGCGCTGCTGGCCACCGCGCTGGCCGGCCGGGCCGGTGGCGTCCTGCTCCTGACCGGGTCGGCTCTGATCGCGGCCTGTGTCACGGCTGTCGTGCTGGCCGACCGCCTGGCGATCCGGCGGGGCATGGGCTCGGAGTGCCGCTTCGTGCTGCGGGCCGAGACCGGCAGGTCCGTCACCTGGTCGCTGCACGGCGCCCCGCGCAACGATCTGCTGCGCACCGGGGATCTGATCCGCGTCGTGCCCGGCCCGCGTCGTCAGGCCCGTGCGGTCGAGGTGCTGGCCGCGCCGGACGGGCCGGTGGTCCGCCGTCTGACCGGCGGTGGCCTGCTGGCCCCGGTGCAGTGGTCGGGTCTGGCCCTCGCCGTGGTCCTGCTCGCGTTCACCACAGCCGTCCTGTTCGGCGTGTTCTGACAAGGAGAGATCTGTGCGCAAGTTCCTGCTCTGGCTGGGCACCGTGTGGGTCGGCATGGCCACGATCGTCGCCGTGTTCACCACCATGATCGCCGCGAGCGGCAGCGGCAGCACCGGCGCCGATGACGTCAGCACGGGCGGCGTCCTGTTCAGCGGTGTCGTGCTGTGGCTGTTCGCCCTGGCCGGCGGTCTCGCGCTGAGCGCCCCGGCCTTCCTGCGACCACCCGACGGCGGGGGCGGGATCTGGTCCTTCTCGTTGCCGTTGCCGATCTGGATGTTCCTGCTCCTGCTCAAACTGGCGTCGTGGATCGGCTTCTACGTCCTGCTCGGCGTGTGGATGCTCATCTTCCGGCTCTGGAACAACCGCCAGGGCAACCAGCTGCCCAGTTTCGCCGGCGCCCCGCAGCAGTTCGGCGGCCCCCAGCCGTACGCGCCGCAGGGATTCACCCCGCAGCCCTTCCGGCCCCAGGCGTACCCCGCGCAGGGTTACGCGCCGGGAGCGGGCCTGCCCGCGGCCGGGTGGCACCCCGACCCGACCGGCCGCCACCGGCACCGCTGGTGGGACGGCTTGCGCTGGACCGACCGGGTCGGGGACGGCAGGACCCAGGGGACCGACCCGATGTAGCTGGGTGGGTGCAGCGCACCCTGAACCGCGCCGGCCGACCGCCCTACGGTGGGTGCATGAACGTTGACCTGCGCAAAGCATGGAAGATCGGCCCCCGCAAGGGTTCCGCGCCGTACCTGCGGACGGTGCTTCTGCTCCTGGCGGCGGGCGCCCTCGCGGCTTGCCGGACAGCGCCCGCAGAGGAACCCGCGGCGAGCGCGGAACCCCACCCGTACGTGGGTATGTGGGTGACCGCGGACAACCACATCCGGCAGGAGTTGCTGCCGAACAACCGGTACGACGAGGCCCGCGGGACGAAGGCCAGCGCCTACACCGGGCGCTACCAGGTGACCGGCGACCACATCGACTACTGGGACGACAGCGGGTTCACCGCCGACGGCCGGTTCGACGGGGACGTCCTCCACCACGGCGGCTATCTGTTCTACCGCGAGGGGAGCGCCGCCCACCGGAAGGCCGCCGGCGGTCGCTGAACCTCAGCCGGTCGGCGGCGCGGTGGTGTAGACGGCCGGATCGCCCTGCACGAGCCAGATCTGCGGGTTGTCGATCGGGGTGAACGCTCGGTCCCCGCCCGGCTCACGGGTGGACGGCACGGCGTCGCCGTTGGGCAGGTGCATGATGAAGTTGACCGGCTTGCTGTCGTCGGCGAGCGGGATCTCGTACGTCGCCCAGCCGCCCTCGACGCGGGTCGCGGGCCACGGCTTGTCCCAGGCGACCTGGGCCAGCACGGCCGGGTCGACCGCCTCGCCCCACAGGTGCAGACCCCAGTCCGTGTAGTCGCCGGCCGGCCGGTAGTAGTTCACCGTCGCCGTGGTCAGCGGCGGGCCCGCGTACCGGACCGTGCGGACCGGGCTCACCACCCGCGGGTCACTGAGCACGGTCCGGTATCGGACCTGGGCGCCGGCGGCCAGGTTGAGCGGGGTCAGGTCGTCGAGGACCGTGTACGCGGGTGACGACTCGTCCCGGCCGATCGTCGTCCAGGCGCCACCGGCGACACTGCGCTCGAACCGCACCACATGGCTCGCGCTGTCCGGGTCGGCGATCGCGCGCACCTCGACCTTGCCGCGCACGTTGGCGCCCTCGGCGGGGGCCTCGATCGTCAGCGCGGGCGCCGGCACCTTCGCCGGGCGGGCGGGGCTGGTGGCGGTGTGCCCGGCGTTGTCGAGCACGACCGCCCGGTATTCGACGTTCGTTCCGGCGCCCAGCCCGGACACGTCGTGGAACACCCGGTAGGGCGCGTTGTCGTCGGTGCCGATCGAGGTCCAACCCCCATTCCCCGTACGGGCGTAGAAGGTGACCTCGGCGGGCGCGGAACCGGACAGGGTGGCCGAGACCTGCATGCGCGCCCGGGACTCGGCTGCCGGCGCCGGAGTGGACAGGGACACCGCCGGGGCGGCCGTCGACGCGGGGATCTTGGTGGTGGAGGCGTAGACAACCGTCGACAGCGGCGGCACGGTCAGCGTGAGCTTCCGGTCCGCGGCCGATGTGACTGTGGACGGACCCGGCCCGTACACGCGCTCGAACTTGCCCCTGGAAAGGTAGGTCGGGACGGCTGCCGTCTGCGCCGTGGAGCTGTTGTTCAGGGCGACGACGTATTCGCGCTGGCCGGCGCGGGAGAACGCGTAGACGCCGGGGCCGTCGGCGGCGTACCGGTGCTGGTGCACGCCGTCGCGGAGGGTGGGATGCCGTTTCGTCACCGCGGCCAGGGCGGAGATCCCCGCGTACAGGGGGTGGGTCTGCACGAAATTGTCCTGGGCGTGCGTGGCCGTGGTGCCGATCAGGTCGTCGTCGAGGTATTCCGGAACGCGGCTGGCGAACAGGGTCTGCCGGGCGTCCTGGTCGCCGCCGGGGCCGGTGAAGCCCTGCTCGTCGCCGTAGTAGACGACCGGGTTGCCGCGCGAGAAGTACATCAGCTCGTGCGCGAGCCGGTCGCGGGCCAGCCAGACGGCGTCACCCGCACCGGGGTTGTCGGCCTGCACGAAACCGCCGATGCGGCCCATGTCGTGGTTGCCCAGGAAGGTGGGCAGCTGATAGACGTTCGAGTCGGCGTCGGTGTACCAGTCGTCACCGGCGAAGAACTGCTCGAGCGCGGCCGCCGGCCGGCCCTTCGAGGCGTAGTCGCGGGCGGCCTCCTGGAAGCCGAAGTCGAGCACGGCCTGCATCTTGTCGCGGGTGGTGAACTGCGAGGTGAAGCTCTTCGAGGTGTCGAAGACCTCGCCGAACATGAAGAACTCGGGCTTGCCGTGCTTGCGGGCGAACGACAGCACCTCGGGCCCGAACTTCTGCCAGAACTCGTCGTTGACGTGCTTCATGGTGTCGATCCGGAAGCCGTCGATGCCGAAGTCGGCGATCCACTTCTCGTAGATGTCGATCATGCCGGTGACCACGCGCGGGTGCTCGGTGAACAGGTCGTCGAGGCCGAAGAAGTCACCGTACAGCGAGTTCTCGCCGACGAAGGTCGTGTCGCCGCGGTTGTGGTAGAGCGTGGTGTCGTTGAGCCAGGCCGGGACCTTGAGGTCCTTCTCGGCCGCGTCGAGCACCGGCTCGTACGGGAACGAGGTGGCCGGGTCGAGCCGGGGGAAGTTCGCCTCGCCCGCGTAGTCGCGGTCGTCGAACGGGCGTCCCGAGGCGGTCTTGTACGGCGCGACGTCCTTGGAGACGTACGGCTGCCGGGCCCCCGACTGGTAACCGATCACGTCGGCGGTGTGGTTGGTGATGATGTCGAAGTAGACCTTCATGCCTCGCCGGTGGGCCGCGTCGATCAGCGACTTGAGCTCGGCGTTGGTGCCCAGGTGCGGGTCGATCTGGGTGAAGTCGGTGATCCAGTAGCCGTGGTACCCGGCCGACGGGCCGTCCTCGAGCTGTACGGCCTTGTTCTTGAAGCTGGGCGTCAGCCAGATCGAGGTGGTGCCCAGGCCCTTGATGTAGTCGAGGCGGCGCAGCAGCCCGGCCAGGTCGCCGCCGTTGTAGAACCCCTTCCTCGTGGGGTCGAACCCGGACACCAGCGGGTCGCTGCCGAGGCCGCCCTGGTCGTTGGCGGTGCTGCCGTTGTCGAAACGGTCGGCCATGACGAAGTAGAAGTTCTCGTCGGTGACCGGCGCGCGCAGCGAATGCCGCCCCGGCAGCCGATCCGAAGCGGCGGCCGGACTGCTGATCATCCCCCCGGCCAGAACCGCGGCCGTGACAGCGGCGAGTTTCCTTCGTAGGCGCATCACATCTCCCCGACGAGATCGATCCGTAACGTGGCCGTAGCAGGCACGTCTCGGACTGTAGTGGATGTCCGAGGTTCACCACCGTGAATCTCCGCCGGGACTGGCAGGTCGTCCGTGGTTGTGGCCGGATCGACGCCGGTAACTACCGGAACGGATGGTTGCCGCCCGTCACCCACCAGCACGCGGCGGTGAAGCGCACCTCGTCACCGTGGACGTAGGGCGCAAAGGCGGGCAGCACCATGTCGATGACCTTGGCCCGGGTCTCGTCGTCGACGCCGGGCAGGGCCAGCCCGACCGGGCCGAGCCGGGTGAAGTAGCCGACCAGCTCCCGCTCCGGGAACGTGCAGGTGACGTCGACGGGCTCGACGGAGACGCCTGTCCAGCCGGCGGCGTCGAGGATCGAGCGGACCCGGCCGGCGTCGGCGAACCCGAACTGCCCCGGCGCGTCGGGGCGCCGTGGCGGCAGGTCCGGCAGCAGCGGTGCGGCGGCTCGCTCGGCCACCGTCATGAACGGGTTCTCCGCGATGTCCCGCCACGCCACGAAGACCAGCCCGGCGTCGTCGGTCGCGCCCCGGCGCAGGTGGCCGAACGCCCGTACGGGGTCGTCGAAGAACATCACCCCGAACCTGGACATGATCAGATCGAACGACCCGGGCTCCCACTCGTGCTCCTGGACGTCGGCGCGCACGAAGTCTGCCCGCCCGCCGCGGGTCCGTGCCGCCTCGAGCATGGGCTCGGAGACATCCACCCCCAGGCACCGCGTGCCCGCACCCAGCCGTCCGGCCACCGCCACCGTGGTGCCGCCCGTGCCGCAGCCGACGTCCAGCACGCTCGCGGGCCGCCGCGCGCTGACCGCCTCGACCAGCAACTCCTCAAGCGGCCGGTACATCTGATCCATCAATGCCTGGGTCTGCACCCAGGCCTGCCCCGAGGGGCCGTTCCACCGCGCGGCGCCATTCATGTGAACACTCTGACACCTCCCGGCGGGGAGGAGAGCGGGCCGGTCAGGCGGGGTGGCGGTCGCGGTGCGCCGGGTGGGTTCGCGCGCCGACGGCGAACGGGTGGCGCAGCTGCCTCATGGCACGTTCACCCCGGTCGGCGACGTGCGGGGCGGGCAGTTCCTCGGCCCGGTCGGCCGGCGCGAGGAACTGGGCGGGAACAACAGTCATGGGTGGTGCCTCTCTGGGACGGTGCGGCGAGGCGAGGCAGAGCTCGGGGAGCCGTGAACCGGAAGACGATGGATCGAGCGCCGGCGACGGCGGCTGACCTCATGGGGATCGGCCGGCCGGAGCGGCTCGAAGAAAACGGTGTGGCTGCTGGTCCGCTCGGGTCGGAGTTCGCTCGGGTCGAACTGTAAGCGTGGCGCTTTGACGCAACCAGGCAACCACCGCAAACGTAGCACACCGGCCCCGCCGGGCTGTGCGGCGCCGGGCCGCAGTGCAGAGGGTCACTCGGTCCGGCGACGCGGGGCCACGAAAACCGGACGGGGGCCGCGTAGAGTTGCGTCGATCGGTCCGTCGGCAGCACCGGCGGCCGTCTGGCCCACCGGGCATGCTGCGCAGGTCTCGGCAGTCTCACCGGACCACCCCCGACCCGGCGTCGCCTGTGTCCCGGCCGTCACCTCGGCGGCCGAACGACTCGTTGTTCCCTGACGGGCCGTGCGCATAGGCGCGCCCACCACCGGCCTGTTCAGCACAAGACCCCGGGAGAATCCCATGACCGTTGTGTCCACAACCGTGCGCGAGCCGTCCAAGACGCTGCGCGAGAAGAGCGCCGACAACTTCCACGCCGCCCTCGCGGCCGTGCTGGTCACCGGGCTGGACAGCGCCCTCGAGGCCGGCGACCACGCGAAGGCAGTGGCCATCATCAACCGCGGTTTCGCCGAGGGCCGCCCCGAGCTCGGCTGTGACCTGCTGTGCCGAGCCATCGCGGTGGTCGGAGCGGCCCGTACGTGGACGGTGCAGCTGGCCCCGGTCACCCAGCGGTGAACGCTCAGCCGAGCAGCTCCCACTCGGCCAGCTGGGTCGCGGGAGCGCCCTGATTGGCGGTTATCTGCAGGCGGTAGCGGGTGTACGCCGTCGTGTTGGGGATGACGAACGCTCGCGTCTGGCGGCGGTCGGCGAAGGCCAGGTCGGTGCGGGTGTCCAGCGTCGTCCAGGTGGCGCCGTCGTTGGAGGCCTGCAAGGTCCAGCTGCGGGGGTCGCGGCCGGGAACGTCGTCGGCCGAGGTCAGGGTGTACTGCTTGACGGTTGCGGCGGTGGGCAGGCGGTATTCGAGGGTGGCTGCGCCGGCGAACGTGAGCCACTTCGTCAGCGACGTGTCGTCCACAAGCTTGGCGGCGGTCTCGTTGGGAGCGTTCTCGCCGTCGGCCGTCACCGTGCCGCCGGTGGCCCTGTCGGCGAGCGGGCGCGGGGCGGCGCTCCCGGTGGTCAGCGAGGGCGGGATGTCGCCGGCGCCTGAACCCCACGAGGACGGCGACGGGCCCATGGTGAAACTGAGCGTGCCACCGGCCAGCAGATCGGCGTGGGTCAGATAGTTCTTCGTGTACGGGACCCCGTTGAGCGTGGCGCTTTGGATGTAACGGTTCGTGTCGCTGACGCCCGGCGCGGAAACGGTGAACGTGCTTCCGTTCTCCAGCGCAATGGTGGCCGACGGGTGCAGGGGAGCGCCGATCGTGTAGTCGGTGCTGCCCATGCGGGCGGGGTAGAAACCGAGCGCGCTGAACACGTACCAGGCCGACATCTGCCCGTTGTCCTCGTCGCCGAGATAACCGCCGCCGTTGCCCGCGCCCGAACCGTAGAGGCGGGTCAGGACATCCCGTACGCGGGTCTGGGTCTTGGACGGCGTGCCCGCGTAGTTGTACATGTAGAGCATGTGGTGGATCGGCTCGTTGGGATGCGCGTACTGGCCCATGCCGGTGTCGTAGGCCTCGCGCATCTCGTGGATGACACCGCCGTACGAGCCGGGCAGGTAATCGCGGGAGGCGGCGAACACCGAGTCGATTTTCGCCGACAGTTGCGCCCGCCCGCCGTACAGGTTGGCCATGCCCTGCGGGTCCTGCGGCGCGGGTGTCGCGTAATGCCACGGCGCGCCCTCGGTGAACTCGTAGCCCCATTCGTTCGGACGGAAAGCGGAATCAGCCGTACGCCAGGCGCCCGACGACGTCCTGCCGCGGAAGAACCCGGTCGACGCCGAATACAGGTTCGCGTAGTCCAGCGCCCGGTTCTCGAAGTAGGCGGCATCCTCGGGGAATCCCAGAGCCCGTCCCAGTTGCGCGATCCCGAAGTTGTTGTTGGCGTCCTCCAGCGTCCAGGAAGCCGATTCCCCCCGTACGTCGGTGGGCACGTACCGCTTGAACGTGGACACCTCGATTCCCTTGCGCCCGCGCGAACCCGACGACGAGTACACAGCCGCGTTCTTCACCATTGACGCGTACGCGGCCCGGTAGTCGAAGTTGCGCACGCCCTTCACGTAGGCGTCGGCGAACGCCAGGTCCTGGTTGGTGCCGACCATGATGTCGATGTATCCGGGACCCGACCAGCGTGGCGTCCAGCCCCCGTTCTTGTAGGCGTTGACGAAACCGTCGAGCATTTCGCCCGTACGGGTGGGGGAGAGCAACGTGTAGAGCGGCCAGACCGCCCGCGCGGTGTCCCAGAAGCCGTTGTTCACGTACATCTGCCCGTCGTGCACCTGGTTGTCGTACGGGCTGAAGTATTTCCGGACCCCGCCCACCATCTCGGACATGTTGTTCGGGTACATGTACGCGCGATACAGGTTCGAGTAGAAGGTCACCAGCCGGTCGGTCGAGGCGCCTTCAAGACGCACCTTGCCGAGCGTGCTGTCCCACAGGGCCGCGGCCTCCTCCCGTACGGTGTCGAAGCTTTTCGCCCCGAGCTCCTGCGACAGATTGGCGGTGGCCTGCGCGACGCTGATGTACGAAGTGGCCAGTTTCAGCGTCACCTGCTCGCCGGCCGAGGTGGCGAACCGGATCCAGCTCGTCACGCCCTGCCCGCTCACGTTTCCGGTCGCGGCGATCGCCTTGTCGACGGTGGCCGAGAAGTACAGGCGCGGGCCCTTGTGGTCGAGGTGGCCGGTGATCGTACGGGCGCTCGCATTGACGCTGATCGAGCCGCCGACCTTGTCGATGGTGTCGAACACGATGACCGACTCGGACGCCGCGGGGTATTGGAAACGCATCACGCCGGCGTGGTCGGCCGGGCTCATCTCGGCGGTGATCCCGTACGTGTCGAGCCGGGTCTTGTAGTAATGGGCCTTGGCGACCTCGTTGCTGTGGCTGAACGTGGACCTGCGCGCGTCCGGGGTCGTCTTCACCGAGCCGGTCATGGGCATGATCTGCAGCTGGCCGTAGTCGCCGATCCACGGGCTGGGCTCGTGACTGACGCCGAATCCCTGCACGGTCGGCGAGTTGTACTGGTAGAGCCAGCCGTCGCTGTTGCCGTTCGTGATGGGCGTCCAGAAATTGAAGCCGTTCGGCACTGTCGTTCCCGGGAACGTGTTGCCGCGCGAGTAGCCGACGTCGGAATTCGAGCCACGGCGCGTGTCGACCAGATCGGACAGCCGGGGCGCGGGAACGTCTGCGGTGATGGCGAGGTCGTCGAGGTAACCGCGGAACGTGCCGGTGTTGCCCGGCTGGTCGTAGCCGATGAGGATCCGGTCGATCGTGCGGCCCGCGACCCACTGCCCGATCGACGAGCTCACGAAGTTCCAGCGGTCGAAGCCGAGCACAGAACCGCTTCCCTGGTACGCGGGGTGCAGCCGTACCCCGTTCTGATCGAGCGCGCCGGAGTCGCGCAGCCGGGTGCCGTCGGTGAGGACCAGGTCCACGGCGACGTCGAGGTGGCCGCCGGACTGGGGGTAGAGCCAGTACGACAGCGTGGTCGCGGCGGTCACGGGGATGTCCACGTCGTAGATCCGGTTGTACGAGTACGACGTCGTGGTGCTCGTGTCGTTGCCCGAATACATGAGGGCGGCCGTGCCCGTGTGCGCGGTCTCGTTGCGCGGGGCGCTCTCCATGGCGGTCAGACCACAGCAGTAACCGCCGACGCCGGCGCTGCTCTCGACGCTGTTCTGCCACGTGGGCGCGGGGTCGCCGGACTCGAAGCCGGTCACGAAGTCACCGGGCGCGGCGGCCGCCAGGGCCGGTGACACTGCGGGAGGGCGAGCCATGGCGGCGGTGGGGGTGACTGCCGTGCCGAGGCCGGCGGTCAGCAGCAAGGCGGCGAGCCAGGGGAAGACCCGCTGAGGGGTCCGGGTGCGTGTACGCATGCTGCGACCTGCCGTTCGCGGGGGATGGAGGGAGGCGCGCGACGGATCTTCCGTGACAACGTTGTCAAGTTTCGCGATAGTAAACAGACCTATCGGAGTTCGTCAATGACATGGCATCGACCGACTCCGATCGTCCACTTTCGTCGCCGAGAGCTTTACTTTCATCGATGTGAGTCATAAGTTGCTCACATCAGACCGAAGTTTTGATTCTTCCGAGAAAAGTCCGTAACAGCGCACGGCGGCGGGTGGCGGCCCGGGTCGGGCGTGGCGACGCCGTGGCCTGGGGCTACGGCTCGCATCGTGGGCCGTCCCGACCGGCCGCGGAAGGGTTCTCGCCCGGCCGTGGCAGGTCTGCAAGCGCTCGCGAGTGGTCCCGATCCGTGCGCGAGGGTCTCGCGGCGGAAGGCAGCCCTCGGCGGCAGGGCGGCAGGCGACCGTCGCGCGGGCACCTCTTCCGACATGTGGACCCACCGGTTCATGACCGGTGACGCGGGAGGACGCGCATGAAAGATGACAACGTTGTCAGACCGGCTCGGCGGTGGAGTTGGGGCCGGCGCGAAGCCGGTGGGGAGGCGGTGACCGCCGAGACGCCGGAGCGGCTGCGGCGGCGCTCGCTCTTGGCCGCGGCCGGAGTTCTCGGGCTCACCGGTGGCGCGGTCACGGTGGCGACGACGACGCGCAGCCAACCGGCCAGCGCCGCGGAAGGCGTCACCAAGCGGATCACCATCTATGCGGTCGCGCTGCCCGGCAACCAGTTCGGGTACGGACTGACGCCGGAGACCGCGAGCATCCCCGGCCCGGTTCTCGAGATGTACGAGGGGGACACGCTCGAGATCACGCTGGTCAACACGACCAACCAGCGGCTCTCCATCCACCCGCACGGCGTCGACTACAGCACCGAGTCGGACGGGGCGCCGTTCAACAACTCGTTCAACGCGCCCGGCGAGACCCGCAAGTACGTGTGGCGTTCACACGAGATGACCGCGGCCGCCGGGCGCCGGTTCACGCCGGGCAGCGCCGGTTACTGGCACTACCACGACCACGCGATGGGCACCGACCACGGCACCGCCGGGCTGATCAAGGGTCTGTACGGCGCGCTGGTCGTACGGCGGCGCGGCGACATCCTGCCCGACAAGCAGTTCACCGTCGTGTTCAACGACATGCAGATCAACAACAAGGCCGCCCCGAACACCCCGATGTTCGAGGCGAACCTGGGCCAGCGCGTGGAGTGGATCGCGATCGGGCACGGCAACTTCTTCCACACGTTCCACCTGCACGCGCATCGGTGGGCGGACAACCGTACGGGATATCTCGAGGGACCGTCCGACCCCAGCCCGGTCGTCGACAACAAGGACCTGAACCCGGGCAACTCGTTCGGGTTCCAGGTCGTGGCCGGTGAGGCCGTGGGCCCCGGGGCGTGGATGTACCACTGCCACGTCCAGTCGCACTCGGACACCGGCATGGCCGGCATCTTCCTCGTCCGCAACGCCGACGGCACCATGCCGCCGGGCGCGCAGGAGGCGATCGACCGGTTCAACGGCCACCAGCACACGGCGGCGGCCGCGGCGTCGGCAGCCGCCGGATCAAGGGCAGCCGGCGAAGGCAAGACGTCATTGCCCGCGGCCCCGGAGTCGCAGGCGGGTGGCGCCGACAGGACGCAAACGCACGTACACGGAGGGACTGGCTCATGAGGCTCAGACGGTACCGTGATCCATCGGACCGCCCCGGAGTTATCCACAGCCGAGGGTTGTCCACAGGGCACCCCGCAAAGATCGCAAAACCCGAGGAGAATGCTCTGAGGGGGCGCCCCCTTGGGAGGGTGGGCCCTGGGCGGCGATCGTTGATCTTGGGGCTGGCTTCGATCTTGGCGTTGGGGATTGCTCCGGCGGGTCTTGCGGCCGCCGCCGAGCCGGCCCAGCCCGGCGCGACGGCCACCGACCCCGCTCAACCAGCCGGCACGGCCAAGCTGGCAGCAGCGGCAGCCGCCACCAACGAGCCCGGCATCCTCATCTTCTCCGGCGCGGCGGCCGCCCAGCAGGACCCGGTCACCAGGGCGACCCAGGCCATCAAGGAGCTCGCCACCGCACAGGGCCTCAAGGCCACCTCCACCACCGACCCCGCCGTCTTCAGTGCGACCGGCCTCGCCCCGTACCGGGCTGTGGTCTTCCTTTCCGCAGACGGCGTGGCACTCACCGGCGTACAGGAAACCGCTCTGAAAGGCTTTGTCAACGCGGGCGGCGGGTTCCTCGGCGTCGGCGACGCGGCGCGGGCCCAGCTCGACTCGACGTGGTTCACCGGGCTGATCGGCGCTCGCCCGGCCGGCGCGATCCCCGTCGCGCACCCGGTCGCGGCGGTCACTGCCAGCGGCGAGAACCCGCCGAGCGAGACAGCGGTCAAGCTGATCGACGGCGACTCCAACACCAAGTGGCTGGTCCGCACGCCGACCGGCTGGGTGCGGTACGAGCTGGCGGCGCCGACGCGCATCACCGCGTACGCGCTGACCTCGGCCAACGACTTCGTGGGACGCGACCCGAAGGACTGGAAGCTGCAGGGTTCGGCCGACGGGCAGAACTGGACCGACGTGGACGGGCGCGCAGGGCAGACGTTCCCGGACCGTTTCCAGACCCGCCGGTTCGACGTCGCGACCCCGGGCGAGTACAAGTTCTACCGCCTGAACATCACGGCCAACAGCGGTGAGCCGCTGACCCAGCTCGCCGATCTGCGGCTGTTCACCGGGACGACCGAGACCCCGGCCCCGCCCGCGGTGGCCCGCTCGGTGGTCGAC
The DNA here is from genome assembly GCF_004362215.1 of Paractinoplanes brasiliensis. Taxonomy (NCBI): domain Bacteria; kingdom Bacillati; phylum Actinomycetota; class Actinomycetes; order Micromonosporales; family Micromonosporaceae; genus Paractinoplanes; species Paractinoplanes brasiliensis. The sequence goes on from NZ_SNWR01000001.1 coordinate 6,542,278, forward strand.
ATCCTGGACCGGCAGCACCCCGCCACCGCCGGCCTGCCGCTGACGGTGACCCGCGAGGACCGCTGGAACAACTGGGACCCGAACCCGATCGGGCAGGTGCACACCCTGGCCCAGGTCGAGGAGCGGCACTACAACCCGGGGCTGGGCGCCAACGGCCCGTTCCACCCGATCTCGTGGTGCCGTGACTACGACGGCGGCCGGTCCTTCTACACCGGCATGGGGCACACCGAGGGCTCGTACGGCGAAGAGGCGTTCCGCAAGCACCTGAGCGGCGCGCTGGGCTGGACCACCGGCATCGTCCGCGGCGACTGCCAGGCCACCATCGCCTCGAACTACAAGGTCGAGCGGCTCACCGCGCCCAACCAGACCGGCCAGCTGGACCAGATCGGCGAGCCGCACGGGCTGACCATCGCCCCCGACGGCACCGTCTTCTACGTCGGCAAGGCGGCCTGCCCGACCGGGCCCGTGGTTCCCTGGACCGACCCGAAGGTGGGCCTCGGCTGCGGCACCATCCACTCCTACGACCCGGCCACCAAGCAGGTGAAGCTGCTGACCACGCTGCCGGTGATGGGCAACCGGGGCAGCGGCGACGAGCTCGTGAAGAACGAGGAGGGCCTGCTCGGCATCGTCCCCGACCCGAACTTCGCCCAGAACAATCACCTGTACGTGTACTGGATGCCGCACGCCTCGATCGACCGTGAGAAGCGCATCGGTCAGCGGACCGTTTCCCGCTTCACGTACGACAAGGCGGCGCAGACGATCGACCAGGGCACCCGCAAGGACGTGCTGAGCTGGCCGGTGCAGATCCACAGCTGCTGCCACGCGGGCGGTGGCATGGCGTTCGACGACGACGGCAACCTGTACGTGGGTTCCGGTGACAGCAACTCGTCGCAGGGCTCGGACGGCTACTCCGGCAACAACTGGACGGCCGACTACCAGGGCCTGTCGTTCCAGGACGCCCGCCGTACGTCCGGCAACACCAACGACCTCAATGGCAAGATCATCCGGATTCACCCGGAGCCGGACGGCACGTACACAATCCCGCCGGGCAACCTGTTCCCGCCGGGCACCGCCAAGACCCGCCCCGAGATCTACGTGATGGGCGTGCGCAACATCGCCCGGCTGCAGATCGACCCCAAGAAGCAGTGGCTCACCGCGGGCTGGGTCGGCCCCGACGCGGGCTCGCCGAACCCGGAGCTCGGCCCGGCCAAGTACGAGACCGCCACGATCATCACCGAGGCGGGCAACCACGGCTGGCCGTACTGCATGGGCAACCGGCAGCCGTACCGGGACCGCAGCAACACCGACGCCAAGGTGCTGACCGGCTGGTACGACTGCGACAACCCGAAGAACGAGTCGCCGCGCAACACCGGCCTGGTCGACCTGCCGCCGATCAAGGACAACATGATCTGGTACTCGCCGGACGGCGGCGGCCCGGTCTTCCCGAAACGCGAGGGCAGCGACATCCCGACCTACAGGGCCGCGGACGCCACGTACACCCAGCCCTACCTGCGCGGCGGCGGGCAGGCCATCATGTCCGGCCCGACCTACCACCGCGACCTGGTCGACCCGGCGTCGAAGGTGGCGTGGCCGGCGTACTGGAACGACAAGTGGCTCATCGGCGACCAGTCGAACGCGGCCAACCGGGTCGCCGTCACGGTCGACCAGCCGGGCAAGCCGCCGGCGTTCGGCGAGTCGCTGCGGGCCATCATCCCGGCCGGGGGCGGCGCCAACCAGCTGCAGTCGTGGATGGACGCCAAGTTCGGCCCGGACGGCGCGCTCTACATGCTCGACTACGCGGGCGGCTTCTTCAGCCTGCACGCCAACCAGAAACTGATCCGCATCACGTACACCGGTGGCGCGCCCACCCCCGCGCCGGCCGCGACCTCGGTGGCGGTGCAGAACAAGCCGCTCACCGTGGCGTTCAACGGCTCCCGCTCGGGCGGTCTGTCGCACAAGTGGACGTTCGGCGACGGCGGCACCTCGACCGAGGCCAACCCCGTCCACACGTACGCCAAGGTCGGGGTCTACACGGCGACGCTGGCCATCACGTACGCGGGTGGCCGCACCGAGACCGTGTCCACGTCGGTGACCGTGGGTTGCGTCGTGGCAGACCCCGTTCCCACCGTACGGCTCGACGACGTCGACACGCAGGTGCCGAACCGTGCCGTGGGGCAGGGCTGCACGATCGACGACCTCATCGACGACGAGAGCACCTGGTCGACGCACGACGGCTTCGTCCGGCACGTGAACGCGGTCGCCGCCTCGGCCAAGGCCGCCGGCAAGCTCAACGACCGGGAAGCCGGCACCCTGACCCGCCTCGCCGCCTCCTCCAGGATCGGCACCGCGGGACACACCGGGTACGTCTCGATCTACAACGGCACGCCGGAGTCGCTGCAGGACTGGGCGCAGGCGCCGACCGGGCAGTTCACGATCCAGCCGGACGGGTCGCTGCGGCCCAGCGGCGGGCTCGGGATGCTCTACTACACCAAGCCGTTCAAGGACTTCTCGCTGACACTGCAGTTCCGCGACATCGCACCCGGCGACGGCCGCGGCAACAGCGGAATCTTCACCCGGTTCCCCGACCCGCGCATCCCGCTCGACCAGCGGCCCGAGGGCAGCTGCAGCACAGTGGGCTCGGCGCGCACGTCGCAGGCCTGGGTGGCCATCTACTGCGGCCACGAGCTGCAGATCTACGACGGCGAGAGCGGTGAGCCGCAGAAGACCGGCTCGATCTACAACTTCGACCCCAACCCGCTGTCGGCGGCGCGGCCCACACCGAAGAACGTCTGGAACACGTACGAGATCAAGGTGGTCGGGCAGCACTACACGCTGATCCGCAACGGGGTGGTGATCAAGGAGTTCGACAACACGCCGGGCAAGCAGTCCTCGCGTGCCGGCGACCCGCCGACCGACCTGCGGCAGTTCGCCGAGGGCCTGATCGGGTTGCAGAACCACGGCGACGCCGACCTGGTCGAGTTCCGCGACATCCGGGTGCGTGCCCTGTGAGGCGCCTGATCGGGCTCTGCGCCGCGCTGCTGCTGCTCGTCGGCGGCCTGGCGTCACCGGCCCGGGCCGCGCAGACCCTCACCTGGACGGCTGACGACGGGATCACCGCGTACAAGTCGGCGCCCGCCACGGCGTCGGCCGGTGAGACCACCATCGTGTTCGAGAACAGCGCGGCCACCGGCAACACGACCGGGATGCCGCACACGCTGACCTTCGACACGTCGACCGAGGGCTACAACCACGACGTCACGCTGAACATCCTGGCCAACCCGTTCGACGCCAACAACGGACGGCACCAGGCCACGGTGACCCTGACCCCGGGACGGTACCGCTATTTCTGCTCGATCCCGGGGCACAGCACGATGGTCGGCGAGCTCGTGGTCACCGACGGGCCGGGCGACCCCGACACGGCGCCGCCCACGGTGACCGCGTCCGCGTCCGGCACCCAGGACGCCGAGGGCAACTACGTCGGCACGGCCACCGTCACGGTGACTGCCACCGACACCGGCGGCTCGGGCGTCGACAAGGTGGAGTACGCGCTGGACTCCGGCTCGTTCCAGGCCTACACCGCGCCCGTGGCGGTGTCGGCGGCCGGCTCGCACGTGGTCCGCTACCGGGCCACCGACAAGGCGGGCAACGCCTCGGCCGAGGGGTCGCTGTCGTTCACCGTCGTCGAGCCGGCGCCGGATGAGGACACCACACCGCCGGTGGTCAACCACACGATCGCCGGTGACCAGGACGACGACGGCAACTACGTCGGCACGGCCACGGCCACGCTGACCGCCACCGACGACGACTCCGGCGTGGACCGCGTCGAGTACTCGCTCGACGGGGCGGCCTTCACGGCCTACACGGCGCCGGTCGTCGTCTCGGCCGTGGGCATGCACATGCTGCACTACCGGGCCACCGACAAGGCCGGGAACACGTCGGCAGAGAAGATGGCCCACTTCACGGTCGTGCCCGCGGAGGAACCCGACACCACGCCGCCGGCCGTGGCGGCCGAGGTCGACGGCGAGCAGAACGACAACGGCGCGTACGTGGGAAGGGCCACCGTCACCGTGACGGCAACCGACACCGAGTCGGGCGTGGCGAGGATCCAGTACGCGCTCGACTCGGGCGCCTGGCTCACCTACACCGGGCCGGTCGTGGTGACCGGGCTCGGCGCGCACACCGTACGGGCTCGGGCGACCGACGCGGCGGGCAACACCTCGGCCGACAGGACGGTCACGTTCACCGTGGTCGGCTCGGGCTCGGACGCCTGCGAGGTGCCCGACCCCCGGCCCACCGTGGTCATCGCCGGCGACGACACGGGCGTGCCCAACAGCGACACCGGCGACGGCTGCACGATCAACGACCTGATCGACGAGTACGCCGCCTACCCCACCCACGCCGCGTTCGTGCGGCACGTCGAAACCGTCACCGCCGCGCTGGTCGCGGGCGGCACCCTCACCAAACGGCAGCAGGGCACGATCGTCCGCGCGGCCGCCCGTTCGGACATCGGCTCATGAGAGGGCTCATCATGCGTAAGCGTTTCGCAGGCTTTGCCGCCGCCGGTCTGCTGGCCGGCCTGATCCCCGCCGTCCCCGCCAGCGCCGCGCTGGTCACCTACTGCATCGGCACCGGCGGCGCCGTCACCGTGCCCAACGACCTGCTCGTCCCGGCCGGCGAGTCGTGCGCGTTGACCGGCACCATCATCACCGGCAACGTGACCGTGCAGGCCGGGGCCAACCTGGTCGTCACCGGCGGCAAGGTCTCGGGCGAGGTGAAGGTGGCCGGCAACGGCTACCTAGACGCCTCCACGACGTCGATCGACGGCACGATCGTGCTGGCCGCGGGCGGCTACGGCGTGTTCCTCAAGGACGCGTCGAGCGGCACGGTGAGCGTACGGGCGAAAGGCACGACGACGATCGACAGCTTCCTGTTCGTCGAGAGCTCGACGATCAACGGCAACGTGTCGGCCCAGGCCGGTGAGGTGCGGCTCGACAAGAACACCTCGGTCGAGGGCAATGTCAGCAGCACCGGCTCCTACTACACCGACGTGCACGACTCGTTCGTCGACGGCTCGCTCTCGGTGCTCAACAGCGCCACCGGCAGCGTGATCTGCGGCAGCTCGGTGCGCGGCAAGGCCACCTTCGCCGGCAACCTCGGCGGGGTGCAGCTCGGCCCGAACGGCCCCCTCGACAGCTGCGCCTCCGGCGGCTTCTTCGGCAAGGACGTCAGCGTCACCAGCACCACCGGCGGCGTGACGGTCGACGACAACATCGTCGACGGCACCCTGACGGCCACCGGCAACAACCCGGCCGCCCAGATCGCCGCCAACAACCGCATCCGCAAGGGCGTCATCACCGACAGCGCTGCCGCTGCCGCCGCCGCTCGCTCGGGTGCCCGCTCGGCCGCCCGCCCCGCCGCCCCGCGGCAGGACGACACCGTCAAGGCCGACGAGCGCCGCACCGACGCCGTCCAGGAGGCCAAGGCCGCCGGGCCGGCCGACCTCTGACCACCCTTCCACCACCCGGCCCCGGACCCGCCCCGGTCCGGGGCCGGCCCCTGTGTAGGCGTACTTGTCACAAGTACGCCTACACAGACCGCTTTCTCTGGCGGCTCAGCGGCCTGTCACCTCGAAGTGGGTCACCGTGGTCTCGCGGTCGAGCAGGAACTCGTCGTCGGAGGGGTAGAAGACGGCCCGGCTGATGTCGTCGCCGGCGAAGGCCCTGATCGCGTCCAGGGACTGCCACCAGCTGACCGTGACGACCTCGGTGCGGCCGTCGCCGAGGTCGCGCGTCCACATCTCGGCGTCGAGGTTGCCCGGGGTGGCTCGGTATTCGGCCATTCCGGTGCCGTCGATGTAGGCCACGTACTCGGCGGCCCGCTCGGTCGCCACCCAGCCCCGCCACATCCGCGCGATCATGCCTCGAGCCTAGGGCTGATCGTGCTGGGCCCGCCAGGCGGCGACGGCCAGGCCGGTCGCGATGGTGGCGTCGACCAGAGCGATCCGGCGCCAGCGGGGTGAGGCGGCGGCCAGGGCCAGGCCGGTGCTCGCGTGCAGGGCGTCCAGGGCCGCGCTGAGCAGGGTCACCCGCGCGGTGGGGGCGGCGGTGGTGACGGCGGCCTGTAAGATCTGGCGGGTGCCGAGGACCCGGGCCACGACGGTCGCGGCGGCGGGGACGGGCCGGCCCGCGGTGCGCAGCAGCACCTCGGGCGCGAGCAACAGAGCAGAGGCCCATCCCGTACGGGCCATGGTAGCGGCCCGCATCGGATGCGCCGGCCCGGCCGCGTTCCACCGGCGTACGGCTTCCAAAGCCACCTCTCCGGGGCGCCGTCGCCGGCCGATCAGCGTGGTGAACGGGCTGTGGCGCAGCACCCGGCCGGGGTGGGCGCCGTGGACGCGTCCGGGTTCGTTGATCGGCCCGTCCACGTTGTCGGCGGCGTCGTCGGGGCGGTCGGTGCGCTGCGAGCCCACACCGGCGCGGCGGATCGCGAACACGGCGTCGGTCAGGGCCGGGAACAGGCGCTGAGCCAGGCCGAACGCGTACGCGGCGCCGCCGACGGGCACCTCGCGGGTGGGGTGCCGGGCCGCTTGCACGATGGCCTTGGCGACAACCTCGGGCGCGTAGACCGGGGGCGGCGGCTTGACCATGGCGCCCAGCTTGCTGCGGGCGTGTTCGAAGAACGGCGTCGCGACCGAGGCGGGCAGGACAGTGGTCACCGCGATCGGCGCGCCTTCCTGAGCGAGCTCGACACGCACGGCGTCGTAGAACGCTCGCAGCGCGAACTTGCCGGCCTCGTACGGGGCCTGCAGGGGCACCGAGCGTACGCCCTCGGCCGAGGCGATCCCGATCAGCACACCGCCCCCGGCTCGGCGCAGGGCGGGCAGCGCGGCGTGGGCGCCGTGCACGTGACCGAGGAAGTTCACCCGCATGACCTGCTCGAACTCGTCACCGGTGATCGACTCGACCCGGCCCCAGATGCCCACGGCGGCGACGTTCACCCAGGTGTCGACGCGTCCGAACGCCCGCTCGGCGGTGGCGGCGAGATCGCGTACGGCGGAATCGTCGGTCACATCGGTGGGCACGGCGATCGCCGTGCCGCCGTCGGTCCTGATCTCGGCCACGAGCGTGTCCAGCGCCTGGGCGCCCCGCGCGGCACAGACGACCCTCGCCCCGTGGGTGGCGAAGGCGAGGGCGGTCGCGCGGCCGATGCCGCTGGACGCCCCGGCGATGACGACGACCTGATCGGCAACCGGCTTCGGCATGGACTCAGGGCTACCCGCTCCCGGGGCGGATACGCCTGGAGTCCGGCCGGGAACTTGTCATACCCCTCTGCTTGGCTTGCTGTCAGTCGTTGATGATGCGAACGCCCGATGGTCGTCCGGCTGATCGTCACGCAAGGTGTAGGCGGCGTGAACTAAGGGGGATCTTGTGGAGTCCGTGGCGGAGGTTCTGGCGGCCGAGCAGAAATACTTCGACCACGTGTCGGATCATCGTGAGCGGATGCGCCGGGCCCTGCTCGACGCCCCGGCCGCGGCGGCCAACGCGGGGGCCGCGGTCCACCTGCGCAAAGACGCCGAGGCCCGGCTGCAGCGCATCGGCGAGCCCGACGACGCGGTCGCGGTCGGGCGCATGGACGACGAGGACGGCGATGTCCTCTACGTCGGTTATCACACCATCTTCGACGACGACTCCGAGGTGCTGGTCGTCAACTGGCAGGCGCCCGCGGCCGCGCGCTACTTCACCGCCACCCACGCCGACGCGCAGGGCCTGGCCCGTAAGCGCAGCTTCGAGACCACGGGCAACGTCGTCAACGCGTACGAGGACACCGTCTTCCGCCAGCTCGCGGCGGCCGTCGCCGAGCTCGAGGAGCCGGGCGACGCGCTTCTCGACGACCTCAACCGCGACCGTACGGGTCAGATGCACGACATCGTCCGTACCATCCAGGCCGCCCAGTTCGACCTGATCCGCGCCCCGCTCGACGAGATGCTGATCATCCAGGGCGGCCCCGGCACGGGCAAGACGGCCGTCGCGCTGCACCGGGTGTCGTGGCTGCTGTTCAACTACCGCGGCACCCTCCAGCCCGAAGACGTGCTGATCGTCGGGCCGTCGCCCACGTTCACCCGCTACACCCGTACGGTGCTGCCCAGCCTCGGCGACACCAGCGTGGCCCAGCGCGACATCGGCCAGTTCCACCCGCCCGTACGCCGCGGCCGCCTCGAAGAAGCCGAGGTCGCCCGGCTCAAGGGTGACGGTCGCATGGCGGGACTGCTGCGCCGGGCGCTCTACGACCGGGTCGGTGTCCCGGCCGACCAGCTGCCGGTCGAGGCCCAGCTCGACGGCCGGCCGGTCGTGTTCACCGCCGACGAGATCAACGAGTTCGTCGCGCGCAGCCGCCAGACCCCGGGCACGTTCGGTCAGCAGCGGCAGATCTTCCGCAGCCTGATGCTGAACTCGGCGACCGAACGCGCCCGCGAGCGCCGGCTCGGTGTCCGTACGGCCCTCGACCAGCTGATCGAGCGCATCTGGCCGACCTTCACCGCGGCCGCCTTCCTGCGCGACCTGTTCGGCTCCCGCGACAGGCTGATCGCCGCCGCCGGCGAGGAACTGACCGTCCGCGACGTCGCGCTGCTGCACCGCCGCGGCGCCGAGCGCATCTCCGACGAGGTGTGGAGCGCGGCCGACCTGCCGCTGCTGGACTACCTCGAGGCGCTGATCCACGGCATCGAGCAGCGCTACGGCCACATCGTCGTCGACGAGGCCCAAGACCTGTCACCCATGCAGCTGCGCTCGATCGCGATGCGTTCCTCGACGGGCTCGATGACCGTGGTCGGCGACATCGCCCAGTCCACCGGGCTGTGGGCCCGCGACGACTGGGACGACGTGCTCGAACACCTGCCCGCCCAGCTGCCGCAGCGGCTGGCCGAGCTGAGGTACGGGTACCGCGTGCCCCGCCAGGTCTTCGAGATCGCCGCGCGGCTGCTGCCGTACGCCGCGCCCGAGGTCACCGCGCCGCAGGTGGTGCGCGACGGCCCCGCCGACCCGGTGTTCCGCCTGACCGACGACGACAGCCGCGCCTCGATCGCGGTCGAGACGGCCATGGCCCACGCCTCCCACGGCCGTTCCGTCGCCATCATCTGCCCCGCCGCGCACCGCTGGGCCGTCGAGTCCGAGCTGACAGCCCGCGACGTGGCCTGGCGTGCCGCCTCGCGCAACGAGCTCGGCCAGGGGGTCAACCTGGTGAGCCCGCACGAGGCCAAGGGCCTGGAGTTCGACGCCACCGTGGTCGTCGAACCCCGTGACATCATCGCCGAGGATGAGCGGGGCCACCGCCTGCTGTATGTGGCGCTGACCCGCACCACGCGCTACCTGGCCGTGATCGGCATCCTGCCCCCGGTCGGCGATGCCGTGCTCGAACTGGAGCCGCTCGACCGTTTCGAGCTGACCCAGTCGCTCCCGGCGCCCACCGCCATCGGCACCGCCACAGTCCCATCCCCCCGGACCGCCGACAACCGTGAGGAAACGCCGCCCGGCGCCCTCCCGTTCACCGTGCCGTCAGCAGACGAGCCGTCGGTGCTGTCATCACGCCTCGCGGCGGCGTTGTCGGCCGACGGACCGTGGACGTCGCGGCCCACCGTCCCACCGCCGCCGGACGAGAAGCTGCGGTCGCCCTCGGCCGCGCCATCTTCCGAGCCCGCGAACTCCGCCACGCCCCCCACCGTCACACCCCTGGCAACGCCGGCGACCTCAGCGCCCGTGGCCGCCGCGCCCGCGCCCGCCGCACCCGCTCCCGAGCCCAGCGTGTCGCTGGATGGTCCCGCGCCCGGAGTGTCCGGGTCCGAGCGGGTGTTCGGCGTGCCTGCGGCTGTGTCCGTGCCCGCCGCGCCTGTTTCCGAGCCTGTGTCCGGCGTGCTTGTGAATGCGCCCGCGCCTGCTGGGTCGGGGTCCGAGCGGGTGTTCGGCGTGCCTGCGGCTGAGTCCGCGCCCGCCGCGCCTGTTTCCGAGCCTGTGTCCGGCGTGCTTGTGAATGCGCCCGCGCCTGCTGGGTCGGGGTCCGAGCGGGTGTTCGGCGTGCCTGCGGCTGAGTCCGCGCCCGCCGCGCCTGTTTCCGAGCCTGTGTCCGGCGTGCTCGTGAATGCGCCCGCGCCCGCTGGGTCGGGGGCCGAGCGCCTGTTCGACGTTCCGCTGCCAGAGCCCGCGTTCGACGCGCCCGTGGCTGAGGCTGTGTTCGACCTGCCGGTGCCTGGGGCTGTGTTTGATGCGCCTTTGTCGGGGGCGCCTTCGGCTGAAACCGTGTCCGGGACGCACGTGGCTGAGGCCGTGCCGCCCGCACCTGCGACTGCGACTGGCTCTGCGGTGCCCAGGAGTGGATTCAAGCTCGCGACACCGCTGCCTGCGTTCGAGGCGTCGGTGGCCGAGACTGGATCGGCGGGACCGGTGGCTGACCTTGGCTCTGCGCTGCCCGCACCAGCGCCCACGTCCGGCGTGTCCAGGTCCGGCGTGCCCACGTCCGAGCATGCGTCGGCGGTGCCCGCGACTGCGCCCACTTCTGCCGTGCCCGCAATCGCGCCTACCTCTGCCGTGCCCGCGACAGCGTCCACGTCTGAGCATGCGTCGCCGGTGCCCGCAATCGCGCCTACCTCTGCCGTGCCCGCGACAGCGTCCACGTCTGAGCATGCGTCGCCGGTGCCCGCAATCGCGCCTACCTCTGCCGTGCCCGCGACAGCGTCCACGTCTGAGCATGCGTCGCCGGTGCCCGCAATCGCGCCTACCTCTGCCGTGCCCGCGACAGCGTCCACGTCTGAGCATGCGTCGCCGGTGCCCGCAATCGCGCCTACCTCTGCCGTGCCCGCGACAGCGTCCACGTCTGAGCATGCGTCGCCGGTGCCCGCAATCGCGCCTACCTCTGCCGTGCCCGCGACAGCGTCCACGTCTGAGCATGCGTCGCCGGTGCCCGCAATCGCGCCTACCTCTGCCGTGCCCGCGACAGCGTCCACGTCTGAGCATGCGTCGCCGGTGCCCGCAATCGCGCCTACCTCTGCCGTGCCCGCGACAGCGTCCACGTCTGAGCATGCGTCGCCGGTGCCCGCAATCGCGCCTACCTCTGCCGTGCCCGCGACAGCGTCCACGTCTGAGCATGCGTCGCCGGTGCCCGCAATCGCGCCTACCTCTGCCGTGCCCGCGACAGCGTCCACGTCTGAGCATGCATCGCCGGTGCCCGCAATCGCGCCTACCTCTGCCGTGCCCGCAACCGCGCCCATCTCTGCCGTGCCCGCGACTGCGCCTGGCTCTGCCGTGCCTGCGACAGCGTCCACGTCCGGCGTGTCCACGGCTGAGCATGCGTCGCCGGTGCTCGCAACTGCGCCTGCTTCGGCCGCGCTCGTGACTGCGCCCGCTTCGTCCGGGCTCGTGGCTGCGCCCGCTTCGGCCGGGCTCGTGGCTGCGCCTGGCTCTGCCGTGCCTGCGACGGCGCCTACCCCCGCCGTGCCCGTGGCCGCCCCCGCCCCGCCTGTGGCCGTGCCCGCTTCTGCCGTGGCCGCGCCCGCTCCGGCCGCGCTCGTGGCTGCGCCGGCCGCGCCCGCCCCGCCCGCCTCGCCGGTGGCTCCCCAACCCGCGCCTCCGTCCCCGGCGGCCCCGTCCGTAGCTGCGCCTGTGTCCGCGGTGACCCCGTCCGTTGCGGCGGCGCGGGCGAGGGGTGGCTCGCTCTCCGCTCAGATCGTCGAGTTGGCGGCGGCCGAGCTGGCCGGTCAGATCCGGGACAATCTGCAGCCGTCCCAGTGGCAGGCCGTCGTCCAGCGAGTCGGAGAGCTTCTGACCGAGGAGTAGACCGTTCCCCGGCCGGGCGGTGCCGGGCGGGTGCCGGGCGGGTGCCGGCGGAGGCCGGCCGGGGAGCGATGCGATCAGCTGCTGGTGCAGACGTGGCCGTTCAGGTCGAACACCTCGGGCAGCACGTTCGGGCCGCTGTAGCTGCCGACGAAGCCGACGTTGACCGTGGCCCCCGCCGCGAGGGCGTTGTCGCCGGTGACCCGCACGGTTCGGCCGTCCGCGGTCCAGGTGGCGTTCCAGCCGCTGTTCAGGCTCTGCCAAGTGGTGGGCCACCCGAAGGTCAACGTCCAACTGGCCATCGCGTTCGCCGTGTTGTTGGTGATGTCGATCGAGCCGACGTAACCGTTGCCCCAGTCGTTGGTGTCGCGGAACTTCACCGTGCAGGGCGCGTCGGCCGGCGTCCCGGTCGTGAACGTCAGCGGGGGAGAAGCCACCGACGTGCGGCCGGACCCGTCACGGGCCACCACGTTCACCGTGTAACGCTTGCCCGGCTCCAGGTTGCGTACGGTCAAGGAAGTTGACGTTGTCTCACCCAGCTGGGCGGCCACGCCGTCGACCTGGCGGAACACCTCGTACTTGAGCCCCGGGCCGGCGGACGGCCACGAGATCGTCGCCGTACGGTCGGTTGTCGTGGCGGTGGGGCGGGCCGGAGCCGGCAGGGCGGCGCCGCTGTCGAAGGGGCGAAGGGTGACCAGCGATATCGAGTACGGGGCAAGCGTCTGCGCGCCCGCTGTCCCCGTCCGCGCCGTGGTCAGCTCGTCGGCTCCGTTGGTGTAGGTGACCACAGTCGGCGCGCCCGCCGCGGGGGTGAAGCCGTGGTACTTCAGGGCGACGGTCCGCTCGTTGTCCGGGTCCTTGTTGATCAGCAGGACGCTCAGGTCGCCGTTGGGGCGGCGGACGGCGTGGGTGCTGACCAGCGAGTCGTCGGCGCCGGTCCCGATGAAGCGGTCACCCGGGCGGGCGAAGGAGCCCATCAGCTTGAGCGCGTGGTACGGCGCGAACGGCGTGTTCAGAGGCGGCTGGCAGACGGTGTTGTCGGCGTTGCAGTTGCCGCTGGAGAGCAGCCCGAAGTCGTTGTAGTCGGTCTGCCCGGCCACCGTCGACACCGTGCCGAGCCCGTTGTGCACGTTCCACCAGTGCACGGTGAACACGCCCTGGGCCAGCAACTCGCTGTAGACGTCGGCCAGGAACAGCGCGCCGGGCTGGGTGTTGCGGCCGATGTCGACATTCGTCTCGGTCATGCTGATCCGGATGCGGTCGGCGTTGTCCCCGGCGTACCGGGAGATCTGCTGCCGCAGCAGGAACATGGCGTCCTTGATGTGGCTGCTCTTCGTGAGTGTCTCGGCCGCCGAGGAGCCGCCGGGATACCAGTGCACGTCCACGAAGTCGATCACCGAACCGGCCCGGGTCAGCACTTCGGTGTTCCAGCTGCCTTCGTCGCCGGCGCCCACGATGCCGTCGGGCCAGTTGCCCGGCATCGTCAGCACGGCGCCGACCTTGATGCTCGGGTCGACAGCCTTCATTGCCTGCGCGTACGCGACCACGTTGGCCGCGTATTCCTTCGGGCTCTTGTCGGCGTGGTCGTCGGCCTCCCACGCGGAGCCGTAGTGACCGTTGCCGTAGTTCTCGTTGCCGATGGTCCAGTACCGGGCGTTGTACTTCTTGGTCACGTTGGCGTAGCGAACCCAGTCGGCCGCCTCCTGTGCCGTGCCCGTGCCGTAGTTCGCGATGATCATCGGCTCGGCCCCGGTGCGCCGGGCCCCCGCCATGAAGGTGTCGAAGTCGGTGCCGGGCGCGACGTAGCCGCCGGGCGCGGTGTGGTCGCGCCAGTGGTAGATGTCGGCGTACGAGCCGCCCGGGTAGCGCAGCATCTGCACGCCGGCGTCCTTGAGCAGGTCGGACACGGCGGGGGTGCCGAGCTGGGAGTCCCAGATGGCGTGGTTGACGCCGAGGGCGCCGGTCGCGACGGGGGCGAGCCCGGCCCGCACGTCGACGTCGACGCGTGTGGTGTCGGCGGCGACGGCGGCCGACGGTGGCGCGAGGGCGACGGCGGCGAGCAGGACGGTGCTCGCGAGGCCGCGCCGGAGCAAGGATCTGTTCACAGGTCTCTCCGCAGAGGTGAACGAATGGGAGCGCTCCCATCGTCGAGGTGCGGAGTGACGTCTGTCAATGAATGTTTTCAGGAACCGTGCAGCACGAAACCCGCCCAGAAGTACGGGTCGGCAAACCCTCTTCCCGTACGCAACCAGCGCCGGCTTCGCTGCAACGCCAGCGCGACATCCTCCGGCTCCCCGCGCCGGCGCATCGCGGCCAGCTCCCGATAGAAGCACCCGGCGAACAGCGCGGTGACCCGGTCGTGCACCGGCCACAACGTGCTCACTACGGCCGCCGCCCCCGCGGTGAGCAGCGCGAACGGCAGCCCGATGGCATCGTCCGACAACCCCCGCAGGTCGGCCTGCCCGGTCTGGCAGGCGCTCAGGAACACCAGGCGCGCCCCGAGCGGCGGCAGCGCCCGCAGATCGTCGAGCGTGACGTCACCGCCGGTCAGCAGGAGCCGCATCGACGCGAACTCGGTCCAGTCGTTGGACCCGTGACAGGCCAGGTGCGCGTACCGGCATCCGGGCAGTTCCCGCAGCAGCGCCTCCTTGGTCGCCTCGTCCGCGAGCAGCACCCGCGCCCGGCCCCCGAACGAGCCTTCCACCTCGGCCGCCTCGGCACGGGTGCCCGGCAGCGGGGACGCGTCACCCCGTACGGGATCAGCGAAGATCACGGCCGAGCCCGGCCCGGCGTTCCTCGCGCGCTGCCGGCTCAGCTCGGCCATCGCCGCCGACGGGGCCAGCGACAGCACGATCACATCACCGAGCGGCCCCGGCGCACCGGTCGCGGGGTCCACGACCTCGGCTGCCGCCCACGGATACAGCGTCGCCGGACCGGTGGGCACGATGGTCAGCCGGTCCTCGCCGTCGCGCAGCAGCGTGTCCACGACCGGTTGCAGCATCCGCCCCAGCGGTCCGGCGATCCGGCGTACGGCGTCGGTCGGCTCCAGGTCCTCCTGCTGCGCCGAGACCAGCCCCTGCCCCGGGTCGGCCAGGTGGTGGAACATCGCGAAGACCGCGGCCGAGGTGAGTTCGTTCTCGAAGACGTCGAGCCTGTCCCCGCGAAGCAGGAGCACGGCCGAACCGAAAGGCACCGAGACCGCGTACGCGAGAGGGAAGCTCACCGTGATCGGGACGGGACCGGGACCGAAGCCGCGCATCCGGGTGCGCTCCAGCAGCTCGGCCGCCGCGCGGGCCGCACCGCACCGGACCAGCGCGTATGCGGCGTACCGGGCCAGCGCCGGCCGGGCCGCCAGCAACCGCAGACGCTCCTCGCTGCTACCCGCCCGGCTCAACATCAGCTCCTGGATCGTCAGGCATTCCTCGTACGCGTCCCGCGCCTGCGGCCAGCGGCCCAGTTCGGCGTGTACCGCCGCCAGCAGCTGGGTGATCTCGAGCGCGGGCCCCGGCGTGATCCGAGGGTCGACCAGCCCGCACAGGCGCTGCAGGGTGCGGACCGTCCGCTCGGAACTGCCGTGCAGCCGGTCGGTGGCCCGCGCGACGCTTTCCGCGAGCGGCCCCCGCCGTACGGCATCGGCGGTTGTCAGACCCGCCTCGGCAGCGGCCACCGCCTCCAGCAGCAGCGCCTCCTCCTCGCCGGACGGGGGCCCACGGAACACCTCCCGCAGTTCCAGCGCCGGACCGGGCAGCCCGAACGCGGCCGGGTTGACGTCCATGAGCCGCAGGATCCGCAGGTCGGCCGGGTCACCGAACACCGTGGCCAACGTCTGCCCTTGACGGCCGGTCCGCACCTCGGCGGCCAGATCGAGCAGCGTCCGGCAATAATCCTCGCGCGCCGACTCCAGCAGCGGAAGGACCAGCCGGTACGTCTCCACGGCCTCACCCAGCGTCCGCGCGTTCCCGTCGACGCGCGTGAGGGCGAGCGCCAGGTTGGCCGCGGTGAACGCCCAGCCCACCGGGTCCTGCTCGATCGGCCGCAGCGGCAGCGCCTCCCGGCACAACTCGACGGCGAGTTCCGGTTTCCCCAGCCGCAACGAGACCACAGCCAGGTTGGTCGCACTTTGCGCGCGCAGGCTGTCGTCCCCGGACCACCGGTGATACTCCAGCGCCTCAGCGATCAGCTCCTCGGCCTCCTCGAGCCCTTCCCGCGTCCCCTGCAGGGCGATCGCCAGGTTCTCGGACGCCGCCAGCTGCCCCTCGACGTCCCCGAGCTCGATCCACAGCCGCCGGCTGAGCCGCAGACACTCCACAGCCCAAGCCTGCTGCCCCTCAACCCCGCCGGCGCTGCCCGCCGCACCCTCAGCCGTGCCGCTCCGCGCCTCGCTCCCAGCGATGCCGGCCCCCGCCTCGCCCTCAGCCGCGCCGCCCTCAGCCGCGCTGCTTCCGGCTGCTCGCCGATGCGCCACCGAGCCGATGTTGAACAACGCCGCCGCCCGGGCCGCCGTCAGCCCACCCTCTTCCAGCAGCCCAAGCGCCTCCCGCGCCACGGCATCCCACCGCCGCGGCGAAGCGTCGAGGTTCTCACTCAACCACCGGACCAGCCGAAGCCCCTCTTCCCCAGCAACCAACCGCTCTCGCCCACCCACAAGCCGCCCCCATTCGCCACCGTCAATTACTGACGGACAGGCGATGGGGAGAATCAGAACCTGCGGGTATAGGCGGCCAGGTTCTGGAAGCGGGTCACGTCGAGCCAGTCGCTGCCCGTGGTGTCGACCGCGCACCCCGCGTCGCGCAGGCGGCCGGCGATCTTGTTCAGGCTTTCCGGGGTGCCGTTGAAGTGCACGACGTTGAGGCCGGCCATGTCCGAGGCGGGACGCAGCCGGCCGATCTCGATGATGACCGTGCGCTCGGGCTGCAGCGCCAGCGCCATCCCCGCTTCGATCAGCACGTTCGGCCGGGGCTGGCCGGTGGCCGACGTCTCGTACGCGGGTTCGTCCGTGCCCTGCAACGACGGGTGCAGGTAGGCGCCGTCGTCCGGGGTCATCAGCACGACGGCGGCCTGGTTGGTGGCGAAGCCCTCGCGCAGGATCTCACCCATGTACGGGGTCGGTCTGCCCGTACGGCGGCGCACCTCTTCCCAGTCGAGCGGCCGCAGGTCGAGGGCTTGCAGGAACGCCCACAGCGCCTTCCTCGCCTGGTCGTCACGGCCGTGGACAACGAATACGTCGCGTGCGTCCGGCATGCGCCGATCGTAGTCAGCCGGTGTCAGTACCCGGACGGCAGCCGGGGCGTGTAGTGCTCCTCGAGCGCGGTCAGCTCGTCATCGGTGAGCTCGATGTCGAGGGCGGCCACGGCGTCGCTCAGGTGGTGCGACTTGGTCGGGCCGACGATCGGCGCGTCGACGACCGGGTTGTGCAGCACCCACGCCAGGGCGATCTGCGCCATCGGCACGCCGCGGGCCTCGGCGACCCGGCGTACGGCGTCGACGATCGGCCGGTTCTCGTCGCCGTCGTACCGTGCCTGCAACGGGTCGACCTTGGCCCGCTGGGAGCCCTGCTCGTCCCACGGGCGCGCGAGGCGGCCCTTCGCCAGGGGGCTCCACGGCACCGACCCGACGCCCTGATCGGCCAGCAGCCCGAACATCTCGCGTTCCTCCTCGCGCTGCACCAGGCTGTACTGATTCTGCATGCTGATGAACCTGGTCCAGCCGCCCAGGTCGGCCGCGTGCTGCAGCTTGGCGAACTGCCAGGCCCACATCGAGGACGCGCCGAGGTAGCGCACCTTGCCCGCCCGTACGACGTCGTGCAGCGCCTCCATCGTCTCCTCGACCGGCGTTTCCGGGTCGAACCGGTGGATCTGGTAGAGGTCGAGGTAGTCGGTGCCGAGGCGGGCCAGCGAGTTGTCGACCTGTTCGAGGATCGCCCGGCGGGACAGGCCGCGTCCTCCCGGCCCCTCGCTCATCGGGAAGAACACCTTGCTCGCCAGCACGATCGACTCGCGGTCGGTGTATTTGCGGATGGCCCGGCCGACCACCTCCTCCGAGGTGCCGTCGCTGTAGACGTTGGCGGTGTCCCAGAAGGTGATGCCCAGTTCGAGGGCCTGCCGGAAGACGGGCTCGGCGGCGGCGTCGTCGAGCGTCCACTGATTGCTGCCGCGGTCGGGCTCCCCGAAGCTCATGCACCCCAGCGCGATGCGGCTGACCCTCAGACCCGAATTCCCCAGACGCGTGTACTCCATCCGCCCAACCTATGCCGGTGAGACCCCGTACGCATGGCCCCCGCGGCCGCTGGGTAGTCGATGCTCATGACCGACGAGACCGAAGGCGCCTGGCGCGACGAGAGCAAACTGCCGTTGTCCGAGCTCACCCGTGCGATGGCGAGCAACTCGCAGGACGGGCAGGTCGACGATCTGACCGGCGAGGACGCAGGCGCCGAACAGGCGTACGGGGACGGCTCCGCGACGGACGAGACCCGTGGCCTGCGCCCCTCACCCGACGGAACGACCCCGGCCGGGTGGAGCGGGCCGAACTGACCGTACGAGTGGTCTGCGCCTCGGTGCCGGTGGATCGGGCCGGAAGTGGGTACACGCGCTTCTCCATGTTCGCGAGAGAGACGAGTCGTCACCCATGAAGATCTGGCCCGGTTCGCCGTACCCGCTGGGCGCGTCCTACGACGGCGGCGGCACCAACTTCGCCCTGTTCTCGGAGGTCGCCGAACGGGTCGAGCTGTGCCTGTTCGACGACGACGGCACCGAGACCCGCATCGACCTGCCGAGCGTGAGGCGATGGTGTGGCACGGCTACCTGCCCCGCATCGTGCCCGGCCAGCGCTACGGCTACCGGGTGCACGGTCCGTACGACCCGTCCCAGGGGCTGCGCTGCAACCCCGGCAAACTGCTGCTCGACCCGTACGCCAAGGCGATCGACGGTCACTACGAGTGGAACGAGGCCCTCTTCTCGTACCGGTTCGACGACCACGCCGCGTACAACGACGAGGACTCCGCCCCGTACGCGATGAAGTCGGTGGTCATCAACCCGTTCTTCGACTGGGGCAACGACCGGCCGCTGCACATCCCGTTCCACCAGACCGTGATCTACGAGGCGCACGTCAAGGGCATGACCGCGCAGAACCCCAAGGTCCCCGAGGACGTACGGGGGACCTACTCCGGCCTGGCCCACCCGGCAATGATCAAGCACTTCAAGGAGCTGGGGGTGACCGCGGTCGAGCTGATGCCGGTTCACCAGTTCGTGCACGACAGCAACCTGGTCGAGCGCGGCCTGCGCAACTACTGGGGGTACAACACCATCGGCTTCTTCGCGCCGCACAACGACTACGCCTCGTTCGGCGGGCACGGCGGGCAGGTGCAGGAGTTCAAGTCGATGGTCAAGGCCCTGCACCAGGCCGGCATCGAGGTCATCCTGGACGTTGTCTACAACCACACCGCCGAGGGCAATCATCTCGGGCCGACGCTGTCGTTCCGCGGCATCGACAACCCGGCGTACTACCGGCTGGTGGATGACGACAAGCAGTACTACTACGACACCACCGGCACCGGGAACAGCCTCAACGTACGCCACCACGAGTCCTTGCGGCTCATCATGGACTCGCTGCGCTACTGGGTCACCGAGATGCACGTCGACGGTTTCCGGTTCGACCTGGCCGCCTCCCTGGCCCGCGACTTCCACGAGGTCAACCGGCTCGCGGCCTTCTTCGACCTGGTCAACCAGGACCCGATCGTCTCGCAGGTCAAGCTGATCGCCGAGCCGTGGGACGTCGGCGACGGCGGCTACCAGGTGGGCGGGTTCCCGCCGCTGTGGACCGAGTGGAACGGCAAGTACCGCGACAGCGTGCGCGACTTCTGGCGGGGCGAGCCGATCGGCCTGGGGGAGTTCGCCTCCCGGTTCGCGGGCAGCTCCGACCTGTACGAGATCGACGGCCGCCGCCCCATCGCCTCGATCAACTTCGTCACCGCGCACGACGGCTTCACGCTCGAGGACCTGGTCTCCTACAACGAGAAGCACAACGACGCCAACGGCGAGGACAACCGCGACGGCGAGAGCCACAACCGCTCATGGAACTGCGGCGTCGAGGGCCCGACCGACGACGCCGCCGTCATCGCGCTGCGCGAACGGCAGAAGCGCAACTTCCTTGCCACGCTGCTGCTGTCGCAGGGCGTGCCGATGATCGCGCACGGTGACGAGCTGGGACGCACCCAGGGCGGCAACAACAACGTGTACGCGCAGGACAGCGAGATCAGCTGGGTCGACTGGGCCGAGGCGCGCCACCACGACGTGACGACGGTGTTCACCCGCCGGGTGACCAAACTGCGGGCCGACCACCCGATCTTCCGCCGGCGCCGCTTCTTCACCGGCGAGCCGGTCGGGGAGTCGGGTCTGCCCGGCATCGCCTGGCTGCGCCACGACGGCAGCCCGATGCGGGAACAGGACTGGGCGCCCGGCGCGGCCCGCACGCTGGCGGTGTTCCTCAACGGCAACGGCATCTACGAGGCCGACGCGCTGGGCGAACGCATCGTCGACGACTCGTTCCTGCTGCTGTTCAACGCCGCACCGGAGGAGGTCGAGTTCACCCTGCCCGGCCAGGCCTACGGCAACGCGTGGGAGGTCGCCCTCGACACCGCCGACCCGCTGCTCGCCAAGGCGGGCACGGTCAAGGCCCAGGAGGGGTACGCCTGCCCCCGCACGCCATGCTCGTGCTGCGCTGCCAGTACTGATCGGCGAACGGCGGCCGGCCGGTGTGCACCCGGCCGGCCGCCGTGGCGCCAGAAGTGGGTGCCGTCCCCTACGATCGGGCCCGTGTTGGCGTACACCGTGGGGGCCTTGCTCTTTCTGGTCGGCATCTGCCTGTCGCTCGCGTGGCACGAGGCGGGGCACATGCTGGCCGCCCGCGCGTTCGGCATGAAGGTGCGGCGCTTCTTCGTGGGCCGCGGCCCGACGGTGTTCTCGTTCCGGCGTGGCGAAACGGAATACGGGTTGAAGGCGCTGCCGATCGGCGGGTTCTGCGACATCGCCGGCCTGACCTCGCTCGACGAGCTGAGCGCGGACGAGCAGCCGCGCGCGATGTGGCGTTACCCGGCGTGGAAGCGCACCACGGTCATGCTGGCCGGCCCGGTCATGCACGTGATCCTGGCCGGGGCGATCCTCTACGCGATGGCCCTCACTGTGGGCCTTCCCAACCTGAGCCCGGTCACCGAGCCGGTCGTCGCGGCCACCTCCTGCGTCGGCACTGTCTGCCCGGCGGCTGAGGCCGGCCTGCGCGCGGGCGACCGGATCGAATCGATCGGCGGCACGGCCACTCCGCGCTAGGTCGACGTGCTGACCGCCGTACGGGCCGCCGACGGCCCCACCGCGCTGGTCGTGAGCCGCGGCGGCGAGACGCTGACGTTGACCGTGGACGTCGCACAGGGGCGGATCGGTGCGTCCCCGCAGCCGCCCCCGGCATATGTGGAAGGCGGCTTGTCCGAGACGGCGGTGTTCACCGGCGACCTCCTGAAGGCGAGCGCCGTCCAGCTCGCCGCGTTCCCCGAGCGGATTCCTGCCGTGGTCCAGGCGATCGGCGGCGAACGCGACGTCGACACGCCGATCAGCATGGTCGGAGCGAGCCGCCTCGGGGGAGAGGCCGTGGAACGCGGCCTGTGGGCCACCTTTCTGTTGTTGCTGGTCAGCCTCAACCTGTTCATGGCCGTGTTCAACCTGCTGCCCCTGCTGCCGCTCGACGGCGGCCACATCGCGGTGGTCTGGTTCGAGCGCGTCCGCGACTTCGCCCGCCGCCTGCGCGGCCGCCCAGCCGGCGGCCCGGTCGACTTCACCCGGCTGTTCCCGGCCACGATGGTCTTGATCGTCCTCGGCGGGGCGGTGATGGCCTTGACCATCACCGCCGACATCGTCAACCCGATCCGACTGTCCTGAGGCCACCGCGGGCCGGCGTCGCCTGCCCGGAACCGACATGCTGGTGCCGCACTGCCGGCGCGGGCAGCGCGCGACGGCCGGCCGGGGTGCCGCACCCGGCCGTCGCGCCTCAGGCTGACAGGACCGGCCGCAGGCACCGAGCCCTCCTTGAGCAGCCGGGTGCTCCCGCTACGCCGGGCCACCTCGTCGAGCCCGGCCACCTCGTCGAGCCCGGCGATCTCGCCGCGTGCGGAGAGGCGGAGTTCGCGGAGGCGGAGTCCGCGGAGGCGAGTGTGCCCGGTCGCCGTCGGGCGCTAACGCGGGTCCCGTACGGCTCCCATGAACACGATCGTGCCGGTCTGCTGGTCGGAGATCGTGAACTGGAACGGCCGATCGGCGCGGAACACGACCGGATCGACGCGGGCCGAGGTCATCATGGCCCCGCCCGTGACGGCGGCCGCCTCGGTGCCCTTCTCGTCCACCCGCACATACGTCTTGTGATAGACCTTTTCGAGCCACCGCCCGTCGGGGGACATCGGGCGGAAGTTCGCGCGCCCCGCGTCGAACGGGCTCGCCATGCCCAGCTCGCGCAGCGGCGCCTTGAGATCACCCTCCCAGCGCAGCTCGAAGCGGGGCAGAGCCACATCGTCGAACTCGCGCGGGGCGAGCTCGCTTTTCAGGGCCTGCCACTCGGCGGCGCCGGCGGTTCGCCCGCTCGCGGAAAGAACGACTTCCATGCCGTAGCGCCCCTTTTCCCCGTACGGGAGACGCAGCATCCGGAAACCGTCACGCTCGGCATAGTCGAAGGACGCGTGGGTCAGGTGCATCATCGGCACCACTATCGGCCCGCCCGCGGTGGTGAATCTCTCGTCGCGCGTGTCCTCGAACTCGCGCTGCCACTTGCCGAGGAAATACACCGCATTGACCAGTACGAGCACCGCCTGCGCGCTGGGCAGGCCGAGCTCGCGGGCGATGCCCTTGATGCGGCCGCCGGTGTTCTCGTCGACCCATTCGTCGATTTTGCGAGCCGTCTCCGCCGAACCCAGGTCGACGTTCTCCACCGTTCCGCCGAAACTGCGCCGCACAAAATCGACGTACGCGTCCTCGAGCGTCCCGCTGTTGTAGAGCGCGTCGGACACCGACAGTGTCACGTCGTCGGCGCCGGCCAGTTCGCGCAGCAGCGCACCGACCCGCTCGTCGCGCCCCTCGCGCAGCCCCAGCACCCGCGCCATCTCGGTCGCCGTGTCACCGTCGGCCCCGGCCGCGACCATGGCGAGAAGCACCGAAACCGACAGCGGCGAGGTGATGGTGTTCTTGTCCTCCCGATCGACCTCGTGGAACAGGTCGAAACCGAACCTGTTGACGGCCTGAGCGACCGGCGCGGCGTCACTCGCCGCCAGCTTCACCTTGATGCGAGCGGCGTCGCCGGGAACCTCGCCGCCCCCGCACGCCGAGGTCGTCAACAAGCCGCAGACCAGCGCAAACGTAACTAGGACACGAATCACAAATCCTTGGACCACGGCCGCGCCTTCCCGGTTCCGCATCGATGAGAACAAGCTCACGATCGCCCTTCCAGGCTTGGCCGTACGGGCGGTCGCGTGGTTACCGTCGGCCAGTCCCGCAATCGTGGGCACCCCGGGCGGAACGCCGAATCCTGCCGCCGCCCGTGCGGAAACGAACCCAAGGCATGGAGCGGGGGACCCACAAGTTCCTCGACGCGCTGCTGCCCTTTTGCGGCACGCGCGTCTCGGGGTGAAGCCGCCGATGCGCGCGGCCGGGCAGCCCAGCCCGAACCCGACAGCTCACCTCGCAGGCGTGGAGGTAGCTTTTCATGGCTCAGCTCGGAAAGAAGACCCGTGTCGCGTTCGGCCTGACCGTCGCCGGTTTCGCGGGAGCGGTCGGTTTGCTCGGCCCCGCGTCGCCCGCCCAGGCGGCCAGTGTGAACTGGGACGCGATCGCCAAGTGCGAGTCCGGCGGCAACTGGAAAATCAACACCGGCAACGGCTACTACGGTGGCCTGCAGTTCAGCCGGAGCACGTGGAAGGCGTACGGGGGAACGAAGTACGCCTCGACCGCGAACAAGGCCACCAAGGCCGAGCAGATCAAAATCGCGGAAAAGGTGCTGAAGGGTCAGGGAATCGGCGCCTGGCCGACGTGCGGCAAGAAGGGCGGCACCCCCAAGGCCACCGCCAAGAAGGCCACCGCGCCGAAGAAGGCCACCGCTGCGAAGGCGGCCACGACCGGCAAGCACTACGTCGTGAAGCCGGGCGACACGCTGGCCTCGATCGCGGCCAAGCACCACGTCAAGGGCGGCTGGAAGGCCCTGTACCAGCTGAACAAGCCGGTGCTGAAGAGCCCGAGCCTGATCTTCCCGGGTCAGCGGCTGGCTCTCTGAGCCTGTGGGCGCCCGGCTCGGCCCTCGTGGCCGGGCCGGGCTGCCGTCCCACCCAGTGGACAGGCGACGGTCCGCGCGAATCGGCCCGTGAGCTGCGCCGGATCACGCTGGACATCGACTGAACTAAATGGAAACTTAAGCTTTACAAGTGTTTTCCCCCGCCGGGGATCCTCAAGTGTGAAGATCTCTCACATAGACGGACATGGATGTCCGCCCTCGTGGGAGAGGAACACACGTGAGATTTGCTGTCGCGCTGGCCGGCGCCATCGCCCTGGCCAGTGGGGGCCTGGTGGCCACAGCCACAACCGCTTCCGCCGCGCCGGTCACCCCCGGCTCGTCGCTGATCGACCAGGCCGGACCGGCGATCAAGAAGTCCGCCAAGGACCGCTTCGCGGTTCACACCAACAAGAACGGCATCGTCCGCTACACCCGCACGTACGACGGTTTGCGCGTCTACGGCGGCGACCTCGTCATCCGTACGAAGGCCGGGAAGTTCGCCGGAGCGTCGGCGGGCCTGGCCAAACCGCTCAGCCTGGGCACGAAGCCGACGGTGACCGCCGCGAGCGCGAGCGCCATCGCCAAGGGCCAGTTCCAGGGCACGATCACCAAGACCGGTTCGCCGGAGCTGTTCGTCGACGCCAGCAGCGGTGTCGGCAAGCTGTCGTGGGAGACCGTCATCACCGGCTGGCAGCCCGACGGTCAGACCCCGTCGCGGTTCCATGTCATCACGGACGCGCTGACCGGCAAGGTCGTCGGCTCCTACGACGAGATCGAGAACGTCGCCGGCACGGGCAACAGCATCTACTCGGGCCAGGTCACGATCGAGAGCACTCCCTCGGGCGCCTCGTTCAACCTCGTCGACCCCGTACGGGGTAACGGGTCCACTTGCGACATGAACAACCGGACGTCGGGAACGTGCGCCACGTTCACCGACGCCGACAACACCTGGGGCAACGGCGCGGCTTCCGACCGCCAGTCGGCTGCCGTGGACGCACACTTCGGCGCCGCCGTCACGTTCGACTACTTCAAGAACGTGCACGGCCGCAACGGCATCTTCGGCGACGGCCGGGGTGTTCCCTCCCGCGTGCACTACGGCAGTTCGTACGTGAACGCTTTCTGGGACGGCGCCCAGATGACGTACGGCGACGGCGCGGGCAACGCCGAGCCGCTGGTCGCGCTGGACGTGGCCGGGCACGAGATGTCGCACGGCGTCACCGAGAACGTGGTGCCGGGCGGCCTGACCTACTCCGGGGAGTCGGGCGGTCTGAACGAGGCCACGAGCGACATCTTCGGCAGCATGGTCGAGTTCTACGCGGACAGCAGCGAGGACGCCGGCGACTACGACATCGGCGAGAAGATCGACATCAACGGCAACGGCACCCCGCTGCGCTACATGTACAACCCGACCCTCGACGGGCGTTCGCACGGCTGCTGGTCGACGTCCACCCGCAGCGTCGACGTGCACTACTCCTCCGGCGTGGCCAACCACTTCTTCTTCAACCTGGCCGAGGGCTCGGGCGCCACCCCGTACGGGACCTCGCCCGTCTGCGGCGGCGCCGAGTCGGTGACCGGCATCGGCAAGGAGAAGGCGGCGAAGATCTGGTTCCGCGCCCTCGACGCGTACTTCGTCTCGAACACCGGGTACGTCAACACGACCACGCCCGGCAACACCGCCCGCGCCTACTCGCTTGCCGCCGCCACCGACCTGTACGGGTTGTGCAGCACCGAGTACAAGGCCGTGCAGGCGTCGTGGACCTCGGTGAACGTGGCCGGCAACGACGAGGAGTGCTACGACGGCAACAGCTTCACGCTCACCCTGTCCGCGGCGGGCGCCTCGGTCGGCCCCGGCGAGTCCAAGACCATCACGGCGACCACCGCGCTGGTCAACGGCGAGGCCGAGGAGATCACCTTCACCGCCGGTTCCGCCCCGGCCGGCGTGACCGTCTCGTTCGAGCCGGCCACCGTCACCGCGGGTGAGTCCACGACCGTCACGGTCAGCGCCGCCGCGGACGCCGCCCGCTCCAGCGCCCCGGTCACCATCACCGCGACAGCGCCCTCGATCACCCGCTCGAAGGCCCTGACCGTCACCGTCGGCAGCGTCGCGGCCTGCACCGCCACGAGCACCACGCCCGTGGCGATCGCCGACCTGGCCACGGTGTCCAGCGAGGTGGAGCTCACGTCGTGCGCCGCCACCCCCTCGACGGCCAGCTCGGTCGAGGTGCACATCCAGCACACATACATCGGTGACCTGGTGGTCAGCCTGATCGCGCCGGACGGCACCGCCTACGTCCTGCACAACCGGGCCGGCGGCAGCACTGACAACATCGACCAGAGCTACCCGGTCAACCTGTCCTCCGAGACCGCCAACGGCAAGTGGACCTTGCGCGTGCAGGACGCCGCGCGCGCCGACATCGGCACCCTGACCAGCTGGACCCTCTCCGTCTGACCCGTCGCTGAAAGAAGCCCGTCCCGGCCAGGGGCGGGCTTCTTCGCATCCCATTGACAACTCTCGATGTAATGTTAACGTAAACATCCTCAGCGAGGAGGTCGGTATGGTCACGCGCAGAACGGTCCTCGGCGCCGCGGGCGCCGGCATGGCAACCAGCGCCCTCATCGGCGCCGCCGCGCGAGCCGACGCCACCATCACGGTCGACCCCGCCGCCGACCACGGCGCCTGGCAGGGTTGGGGCACCTCGCTCGCCTGGTGGGCCAACGTCTTCGGCGACCGCGACGACTTCGCCGACCTGTTCTTCACCACCCGCACCGTCACCTACAACGGCGTCGCCCTGCCCGGCCTCGGCCTGAACATCGCCCGCTACAACCTGGGCGCCTGCAGCTGGAACGACGTGGCCGGCGAACGCATGGTCGCCTCACCCAACATTCCCCGGTTCAAGCAGATCGAGGGCTTCTGGCAGGACTGGCGCGACCCCGACCCGGCCTCGTCCGCCTGGAACTGGGCCGCCGACGCCAAGCAGCGCGCAGCCCTGGTCAAGGCCGCCCAGCGCGGCGCGATCACCGAGCTGTTCGCCAACTCCCCGATGTGGTGGATGTGCTACAACCACAACCCGTCCGGCGCGGCCGACGGCGGCCTCAACCTGCAGTCGTGGAACCACACCCAGCACGCCGCCCACCTCGCGATCGTCGCCCGCCGCGCCCGCGACAACTGGGGCGTGACCTTCCGCAGCGTCGACCCGTTCAACGAGCCCTCCTCGAACTGGTGGCGCGCCGACGGAACGCAGGAGGGTTGCTACATCGGCGCCTCCACCCAGCGCAGCGTCCTGGCCCAGCTCCGCTCCGAGCTCAACCGCCAGGGCCTGAACGGCGTCACGATCTCCGCCTCCGACGAGACCAACTACGACGTCGCCCGCAGCACCTTCGCCGGCTTCGACTCCGCCACCCGCGCCCTGATCGGCCAGGTCAACGTCCACGGCTACCAGGGCTCAGGCGGCCGCCGCGACCTGCTGTTCAACGACGTGCGCGCGGCCGGCAAGACGCTGTGGAACTCCGAAACCGGCGACAGCGACGGCACCGGCCTGACGATGGCCGCCAACCTCTGCCTCGACTGGCGCTGGCTGCATCCCAAGGCCTGGGTCTACTGGCAGGTCATGGACCCCACGGCCGGTTGGGGCGTCATCAAGTACGACGGCAGCACCTCGACCGCGGGTCCGGTGGAGACCAAGTTCTACGTGCTGGCCCACTTCAGCCGCCACATACGCCCCGGCATGCGAATCCTCGACACCGGAGCCGGCAATGCGGCCGCCGCCTACGACCCCGCAAACCGCCGCCTCACCGTCGTGGCCGTCAACACCGGCGCCGCCCAGACCCTCACTTTCGACCTGTCCCGCTTCGCCCAGGCCGCCGGCCCCATCACCCGTTGGACCACCGTCCCGTCCGCGACCGACCGCTACGTCTCCCGCACCGACTTGCAGCTCACCAACAAGTCCGTCCGCGTCCCGTTCGCCGCCGCCTCCGTCCAGACCCTCCAAATCGACGGCGTGGCCGCCTGAAAGGGCCAGGCGTCCCACGCGCGGGGGCGACCTCGTACCGGGGTGCGATCAGGGCCCAGCAGGCGTCGGACAGGTCGGACGGATATGCGCGTCGTTCGGCCGTGACCTGGGAATACGGTGATACTGCGCTACCGGTTCATGTATTGGGTCCAGAGCCGGAGGTTGATGTTGCGTCCTGGCCGGCCTAGTTGTGCTGGGTTGGAGAAGTGGCCGAGCGGCAGGCCGGAGGTGTCTCCCAGGTGGGCGGGATTGCGGGGATTGGTGAGCCACTGGCGGGCGTTCGTGGCGATCTGCTCGTCCGGGTCTTGGGCGAGGACCTCGTACACGGCTCGTGTGGAGCCGGGCAGACCGGCGAGCCAGTATCGGACGTTGACTGATCGGTCGCGGGCGAGCGTGAGCAGGTCCTGCTCGGGGATGTCCCAGCCGAGGGTGGCCATGGCGTTGACGAGTGAGGCGCGCACCGGTGCCGCAGGGTCGCGAGCGAGTCGTGCGCGCTGGCCGGCGGTGGTGAGCCGGTTCTGAGCTGCGGCGGCCCTGACCTGGGCGTTCGGGTCGTTGACCAAGGTGTCGAGCGCGCCGGGGTCGTCGGTGCGTTCGGCCAGGAACTCACGTACTTGCCCGACCGGATCCTGGGTGAGCAACGTAACGATCTCGGCAGGCAGGCGCGGCTCCTGAGCGAGGATGATCCTCAGGTCTCGGTGGGGTGAGGCGCAGCACGCCTGCAGCACGCGCTTGTCAGCGGCGGGGTTGGTCATCGCGGCGTAGCGGACCTGGAAGTTCTTGTCGCTCGTCAGCAAGCAGAGGACGTCTGGGGGTGTGTTGACGTTTGCGGCCAGCGCTTCGCGGGTGGCAGCGTCCGGGTCCGCGGCGAGGGTCCGCAGCGCGGCCGGCGGGGTACGCGGCCGCCTGGCGGCGATGCGGCGGACCTTTCGTGAGGCGTCAGTGGTCAGCGCGGCCAGCAGTTCGACCGACGCGTCCGGATGCGCCGCGGCGGCCATCCTCATCCGGACCAGTTTGTGCCTGCCCCAACCCTCGAGATCCTCGGAGACGCCACCCGCTGTCACGCCGGATATCCTGCGCGGACGTCGCCCAGCGGGCAAGAGCCTGGCGGAGGTACGTCCCATCGGGCTACCCGAGGACCATCCGGGCGGGTGGCTGCGCGGCGGGACACCACCCGACAGCCTCCGAGCAGGCGCCAGTACCAGATCGCCATCCGAAGGCAACACGCCCGGCATCACAATGCTCGTCGTCATGACTCGACCAGTGGGTTGGCGCAAGTTTCCGTCGAAGGCACGCGACTCGCGGCTGGATCAGTGCACCGCTCGCCACGGACGACGGCTTGTTGACGGCGGCAGCGCGCATGCGATGGGTAGATCTCTGCGTAGGTGGGTGCTACGTCCGGCTTCGGGATGGGGAGCTGCTCCGGTCTGAACCGCTGACCTGGACTTCTGGATGTTTCGTGGCAAGATCCATGAATGCTGTACTGGCAGCATGGAACCATCCTCCGACGTGGGTTTGTCCGCGGAACCCAAGGCACCGTCGCCCACCCGGCCGTTCTGGATCGGGACGGCCGTCTACGTGCTCATCGTTCTGGGCATGCTGACGCTGTCCCAGCTGACCGACGAATCGGCCGTCCTGTTCGTTGGAGCCGAGCTCGCGACTCTGCCCATCGGTATTGGCTGGTTCACCGGCGGTCTGTTCATCGTGGCGGCGGTCGGTAGCGAGCTGGGCTGGGCCGGCGTGCCTCTGCTGTATGGAGCCTTCGCTACGGCGGCTGTCATCAACGCTGTCGTACTGCGAGAAGTGTTCCGCTTCTTCCACCAGCGGTGCCGGTATCGCAATCGACCTGGATTGCAGCGCTCCTGACACGACTGCAGTCAAGACCGCCCGGCCCGCACGGCGAGCCATGACCGGCTACGAACCCGAACGAGCTCGGCCGGCGTTGATGCAAGACGATGGCGGCACCTCACGTTTGCGAGGTGAAGTGCAATTCATCTCGGCACGAGTGTGCGTCGGGTCGTCTCCGAGCAATGTCACAGCGTGAAGACCCCCACCGACCGCCGCGCATCACCGCCGGCCGACGAGGACGTCGAGAACCTGCCCTGAACCCTGATCGATTTCGGTGCGAGGACGCTGATAAGGAAGCCGGCGAAGTGTCGGTCGTCCAGGTCCTCGTTCCACTTCTCAGCCGTTACGACGGACGTCAAGAGCCCGGACTCGGCAACCGGCTCGGGCGAGAAGCGGCAATGCAACGTGAAGATCGAGGTCACGGTGCCTTCAGTCAGCGGAGCGCTCGAATCGCCGTGATGGTCCTCAACCGCATCGATCCTCGCGGCAACGCCGTCGTGAAGTACGGTGTCGAACCAAGCCAACTCGGCGGAGTTCGGATGACGGAGCCGCCACGACACCGCTCCGGCCTCCCGGAAGTGCGTACCGCAGCACACCATCTGCCAGCCGGGCATCCACGACCGCAGGCAGCAGCCGGGAAGCATCCGGGGTCAGCTGGGTCTCGCCGGGCCGTTCTTGCGGTCCAACCCGGCGATCAGGCCGAACAGGTACTGCCGGGCCCGGCGCCGCGGCTTCAGACCGAGCGAGAGGGTGAGTGAACCGGCCATGCAACCGGTCCAACTCCGCCGACCAGCCTGACGCATCGACGGCCACCATGACGAGCTCAGCGAGCCGATCATCGACACGTTGTGCCTGCTGGGTGCCGTTGCAGTACTCATCTAGAGCAACCGGCGGATCTCCCCGTACGTCCGGTAGAAGCCGCCGCGTGTTGCCTCGCGCACGCCTGTCACGACGTAGCGGCTGCCGCGCTCCCGGATGCCCTTGGGGAACTGCACCTGCCAGTCACGGTGGTAGCCCGAGCTCACCACGCGGATCCGCAGGCGACCGCTTTCCTCGACGCACTCGACCACCACGCCGCCGTCGACGTCGTGCACGACCTCGACCGTGGTCGACGGGGCCACAGCGGGCATGCGGGGCGGCGCCTTGACGTCGATCGGCTGGGGGATCGTGCCCGTGACCGCCGACTGGACGGCTGCCTCCGACGCGTCGATGCAGGCCAAAGCCCCGCTCGTGGTGACGATGTAGAGCCGTTCGTCGCGGGTACTGCATCGAGTAGGCCGAGCCGCAACCCGTGCCCAGTTTCCACAGCCGGGTGCCGTTCACGTCGAAGCAGTAGATGGACGAGCTGCTGTCGCCGGCGAACACGTATCGCCCGTCCTTCGACGTGGCGCACGAGTACACCGGGGCGTCGCAGCGGTACGTCTGGCGGTGCGCGCCGTTCTTGCCCAGCTCGACGACCTGCCGGGTCGCCGTCCCCGCGTACAGGGTGTCTCGTTCCTGCCATCCGAAGAGCACCGCGCCGGTCGGGGTGTGCCACAGCTCCTGCCCCGTACGCCAGTCGTAGCTGGTCACCCCGCCGGAATGGCCGTGGTGCACGGCGTCGGCGTCGCAGCGGACCATCCACGCCGAGCTGCCCCGGCCCGGCCGCCGCCAGAGAAACTCGTCCTCGTGGTCGATCGTGGCGATGCCGCCGCCGGAGTCGGAGACGCCGAGCACGCCGTCGTGGATGTCGAGCCAGTAGATGTCGATCGACGGGTCGATGCGGTAGGCCAGTCGTGGCACCTTGCCCGACAGGTCGTAGACGTTGCCGTCGTCGCAGCCCGCATAGATCCAGCCCTCGTCGGCGACGATGCACTTCACGCCGTCGGGCAGCCGGAACTGCTGCACCACCTCGGCGCCGTGGCTGAGTGTCGTGATCAGGCCGCTCTCGTTGCCGACCATGCACACGTCGTCGTCGACGAAGATGCCGAACGCGGGACTGCCCGAGTCGTAGCGCCACAGGATCGGCGCGCGGGTCGCCGTCGAGCGGGTGCTGACGATCTGGCGGCGTGAGACCGAGCGTTTCTGCCGGCCGCCGGGCACCGCCGGGGCGTACCCCTTGCGGACTTTCTCCCCGATCTTTTTGGACGCCTCGGCCTTGGCCTTGTCGCCGGTGGCGAACGACGACTGCTTGGTCTGGCCGCGATCGCCGATGCGCCCGTAGCGGATCGTCAGGTCCGTGCCGTCGACGGTCACCTCATAGAACTTGTGCGCGCTCCCGGACTCTTCGGAGAGCTCGAGGTACGTCGTCTCGGCCGGCATCGGGGCCACCTTTCACCAGAGGGGAATCGATGGCCCCGAACCTAGCGGGCGGGTACGACAAAACTTCAGTGGCGTCCACACAGGACGTCGTCGATCAGCCGGATCGTCCGGTCCTGCACCGCCCGGGACGCCTCGGGGGCGACCAGTTGGGTGGTCGTCGACAGCACCACGACACGCTTGCCGTCGGCGCTGACGCCGTTGGCTGTGCTGCTGCCGGGGACGTCACCCCAGTGCCCCCACACACCACCGCAGCGGTTCGGCAGATACTGGATGCCGAGGCCGTAACGCGGGCCCGGAAGGTCTTCCTGCATCGTCGTGGCGAGCACCGTACGGTGCATCTCGGCCATCTGGCGCGGCTTGAGCAGCTTGCCCTTCTGCAGTGCGGACCAGAAGCGGGTCAGGTCGGCCGGCGTGGTCACCATTCCGCCCGCGGCGCCCGCGGCCGTGGTGTTGAACAGTGTCGTGTCGGTCAGGGCGCCGCCGGGTGCCCATTGCTGGTAACTCTTGGCGTGGGGGCGGGGCAGCGACACCCGATCACCCGGGTACGACGTGTGGGTCAGGCCGAGCGGCCGTACGATCCGGTCGCGCACCTCGGTGGCCCGCGGCCGACCGGTGACCCGTTCGACGATCATCCCGGCCAGGATGTAGTTGGTGTTCGAGTACTCCCACGACGTGCCGGGCTTGAAGTACGGCGGATGCTTCATCGCGATCGCGACGAGATCCTCCGCCCCGGTGAGCCCCCGTGTTGAGAGTGGGGTCAGCACCCTTGACAGGGCGTGGGAGCGTGCCCACACTGCATGGACGCCCATCTATGTGAACGATAACACCAACGGAAAGGAGCCGACATGAAAGCGCGCCCATGGCGGGCCGCCCTGATCGGTCTCGCCGTCACGACGCTGGCCGGCGCCGGGGTGCTGGTCGGCCTCCCGGCGGCCCAGGCGGCCACCGTCGACACCTCCGCCTGGTATGTCCTCGTCAACCGCAACAGCGGCAAGGCGATGGACGTCTACAACCTCGCCACCAACGCCGGGGCCGGCATCGCCCAGTTCACCCGCAACGACGGCAACTGGCAGCAGTGGCAGTTCGTCGACGCCGGCAGCGGCTACTACAAAATCAGGAGCCGGCACAGCGGGCTCGTGCTCGAAATGCCCAACGCCAACGACGGCGCCCAGCTCATCCAGAACACCGACAACGGCAGCACCCGCCAGCACTTCACGCTGAAGGACTCGGCAGGGGGACACGTACGCCTGCTGAACCGGCACAGCGGCAAGGCCCTCGAGACGTGGGAATGGTCCACCGCCGACGGCGCGATCGTCGCCCAGTACGCCGATCTCGACGGCGCCAACCAGCAATGGCAAATGGTCCAGGCCGGTTCCGGCGGTGGCTCGGCGAGCGGCTGCGGATCAGGCACGTTCCAGTCCGAGGTGACGGTCAGCGGAAACACCTGGACGGCCCGTAACGCCTCGGGCGCAAGCGTTTACAGCGGCACCGACTTCCGCGCCGCGGTGCAGGCCGGAATCGGCAGCCTCACGTCCGGGCGTACCTCTGTTCAGCGCGTTGTCGTGCGCGGCAACGGCTCGATGAGCGCGGGCAGCCGGATCTCGCTGGCGTCGTACACCTCGCTCTCGGTCTGCGGCACCATCAGCGTGACCGGATCGGGCAGCGGCGACTACGCGCCCGTCTACGCCCGCGGGGTCAGCAACATCGAGGTGCCCTATCTGAATGTCACGGGCGCCCCGATCTACGGCATCTTCATGCGCAACGTCACCAACGTGTGGCTCGGCCAGATCGACATGCGCCTGAGCGCCGGACTCGGCGTCCGCATCGACAATCGCGGCGACACCAGCCAGTGGACCCGAAACGTCAAAGTCGATTCCGTGTACGTGTCCGGGGCGTCCTCACACGCGATGGAAACGTACGGCGTCGACGGCCTCACCGTGGGCACCGTCACCGCCCGCAACGTCGGCGAGTCGGGCCTGCTGCTCAACCAGACCATCAACGCCACTGTCGGCACCGTCGACGCCGAGAACGCCGGCGCCGGCACGGGTTACGCCGCCTTCCGGATGGCCAACCGCAACGGCCGGGTCGGCAGTTCCTACCCCAGCAACATCAAGGTCGCAACGGTGAAGGCGCGCGGCGGCGGCCGGGGCATCTTCTGCGTCTCGGAAAGCGGCGGCGCGACGATCGACCGGGTCGACATCGCCAACACCGGCAACAATTCGGTGCTCGTCGAGAACTGCTACAACGTCGTGATCGCCGGCGTCTCGGGAACGATCAGCGGCGGCGGCGAGGTGCGGATCGCGGCCCGCAGCGAGTTCCCGCCGTCGTCCGGCATCAGCTTCCGCAACCTGACGGTCTCCAACACGAACATCACGTGGAGCCCGTGCACGGGAAGCAACAACACCATCAGCAATGTGACGCGTTCGAATTCCACGCTCACCTGGTGTTGACCGGTCCGTCCGGGGGCAAGAGCCCGGCATGAGCCGATTGACGCGAGCACTCGGGCAGGCGGCCCTCGGCGGTGTGTTGCTGACCGCCGGGGCCGGCCACCTGACCACCCAGCGCAAGGAATTCCAGGCGCAGGTGCCGTCTGGTTCCCGGCCGACCCCGACAAGGTCGTGCTGATCTCCGGCGTGGTCGAACTGGCCATCGGGACGGCCCTGCTGGCCACCTGGAAACAACCCGCGCGCGGTCTGCTCGGCAAGGCCGTCGCCGCCTTCTTCGTCGGCGTCTTCCCCGGCAACATCGCGCAGTACCTCGAGCACAAGGACGGCTTCGGCCTCGACACCGACCGCAAACGCGCGCTGCGCCTGCTGGGCCAGCCCGCCCTGATCGCCTGGGCCCTGGCCGCCACCCGCCCGGTCCCCAGCCGCTGAATCCGGCATCACTCGCCACGACCCGCTCTCACTCGCCGAGTCCTGGCACGCCAGGCGCTACTCGCTACGACCCGCTCTCACTCGCCGAGTCCTGGCACGCCAGGCGCTACTCGCTACGACCCGCTCTCACTCGCCGAGTCCTGGCACGCCAGGCGCTACTCGCTACGACCCGCTCTCACTCGCCGAGTCCTGGCACGCCAGGCGCTACTCGCTACGACCCGCTCTTGCTCGCCAAGACCCGGCACACCAGGCGCCACCCGACATGACCCGGCACAAGCGAGCGTCACTCGGCACAATCAAGCTCCATCGCACAGGTGGAGTCGACACGAGCGAGCGAGACACGGCGCAAGCGGGACGGCCCGGCGCCGCCCAGCCATAGTCACACTGCCGCGCGTGTCAGCCGATGTCGCGCCGGCGAAAACCTGCGTAGCCGGCCGTCAGGAACACGCCCGCCGCCACCGTCACGGCGAGCAGTGGGGCAGCGGTCAGCGACTCGGCCGGAATCTGCGGCGTGTGCACGAACGGCGACGCCTGCCGAGCCCACTCCGGCAGGTTGAACGAATCGGCGAAAAGGGCGACGACCGCGCAATAACCCACAACAACCCACGCCACCGCGGCGGCCGGGCGAGGCAGCCATCCGACGGCCAGCACAGCCGCGGCCGTGATCAGCCAGACCGCGGGCAAATAGGCCATGGCGATGCCGATCAGGCGGGGCACCTGCCCGGCGTCGGAGACCGTCAGCGCGTACGCGATCCCCTCGCCCACGCCGAGCGCGAGCAGGACCAGGGCCGTCCCGACCAGGGCCACGCTGAGCTGGGCGGCCAGCCAGGTGAGCCGGCTCGTCGCGGTCGCCAGCACCGGCTCGGCCCGCCCCGACGACTCCTCCGCCCGCACCCGCAGCACGCTCGTGACCCCGTACGCGGCGGCGATCAGCGCCGACACACTCACCGTGAGCGCCAGGTACGAGTCCAGGACGCTCTGCGCACCACCAGGCAGGAACTCGGCAAACTCGGGATTGTCGCGGACGTACTGTTCGATGGTGTTGCCGATCGACCCGTAGGCCGCGCCCAGCAGCGCCAGCCCCGCCGCCCAGCCGATCAGCGCGCCCCGCTGCAGACGCCAGGCCAGTCCGTACGCGTTCCCCAGCGCCCGGGAAGCATCAGGGGGCCCCAGCCGTGACGGGATCAGGCCCGCCCCGAAGTCACGCCGTTCCACCAGCACCGTCGCCACCACGATCAGCACCGCCGACGCCCCCAGCGGCAGCAGCAGCGGCCACCACCGATCCCCGGAGTACGGAAAAGTACGCTGCCCCCACCCGATCGGCGACAACCACGACAGCACGGCGTTGCCGGAGTCACCCGCCGCCCGCAGGACGAACGCGACCCCCAACGCAACCCCGACACTGCCGTACGCGGCCCGGGTGTTCTCGAAGATCTGCGCGGCGACCGTGGTCAGCGCCGCGAACACGAACCCTGCCACCGCGATCGCCGCGCCGAACAGGACCGAGCCGCCGACCGGCAGTCCCGTGCCCGCGGCCACCGCGAACACCAGCAACCCGACGGCGATGTCCGCCAGGGCGGCCAGCGTGAGGGCGGCAGCCGTCGGGGCGTGCCGGCCGACCTGGGTCGAGCGGATCAGCTCGGCGCGCCCGCTCTCCTCGTCGGCCCGGGTGTGCCGCCCGATCAGGAACATGTTCATCAACGCGACCACGATCGCCAGGAACGAGAAGATCTCGAACACGACCTCGCCGCCGATCGACACGAGCAGCTCGGTCGGGCCGCTCATCGCGATGACGGCCGTGTTCCCGCCGATGGTGTTCCGCAGATTCGCCAGTTCTTCCGCGGTGCCGTACAGGCTCTGACTCTGCGTCGACTGCACCAGCACTAGCAGGGTCGCGCCGAGCAGCCACCACGGCAGGGTGGCCCTTTCCCGGCGCAGCATGAACCGGAGCAGACGTGGTGTCCCGGCGGTTTTTGCGGACGTGGTCATCGGCGCTCCCGGAGTCACCCGCCATCCTACGACGCCTGATCACGGTGAGAATGTGCCAAACCCCGACGGTGACCCAGCCGCCTGCGCCCCGGCTGCGAATTGCTCCCGACTCCAGGGGAGGAATTGATGCTCGAGAAATGGCAACAGCGGCGGGCAGCGGTGGCGGCTTCGGGCGCCGTCGTTCTCATCGCCGCGCTGGCGGGTCTCGGCCCGGGCGCCTCGGTGGCATCGAGCCACCGGGAAGCGCCACTGATCGCGAGTGATCCGGCAGCCGACAACACCGACCTGTACGCGTTCGTCAGCCCGGACCGGCCGGGATACGTCACGATGATCGCCAACTGGATCCCGTTCGAGGAACCGGACGGCGGGCCGAACTTCTATCCGTTCGCCACCGACGCGGCGTACCGCATCAACGTGGACAGCGACGGCGACGCCAAACCCGACGCGGTGTTCCGGTGGACGTTCAAGAACGTCGACAAGCGCGGCAACTCCACGTTCCTCTACAACAACGGGCCGGTCACCTCGCTCGACGACAAGAATCTGTTGTTCAAACAGACCTACACGCTCGAGTCCTCGTTCAACGGGGAGCCCTTCAAGACCCGCATCGAGAACGCCCCGGTCGCCCCGTCGCGCATCGGCGCCGCCTCCATGCCCGATTACCAGAAGCTGCGTGACCAGGCCACCATCCAGCTGCAAGGCGGCTGGAAGCTGTTCGCCGGGCAAGCCGACGACCCGTTCTTCCTCGATCTGCGCGTCTTCGATCTGCTGTACGGGGGCGACCTCAGCGAGACGGGCCGGGACACCCTCGCCGGATACAACGTGAACAGCATCGCCATTCAGGTGCCGTTCAAGGATGTGGCACTCAACGGAGACGCCGGGCGCAATCCCGTGGTCGGCATCTGGAGCACCACCGAGCGCAGCCGCTCGCGCGTCTCCGACGGACCGTCCAAAGGCGACCGCGTGCAGGTCTCGCGCCTCGGGAACCCGCTCGTCAACGAGGTCGTCGTGCCGGCCGGGCTCAAGGACGCCTTCAATTCCCTTTCGCCCGACAAGGACGCCGGAATTCCGGCCGTGGTCAAGCGCGTCACCGATCCGGAACTGCCCCGGCTCATCGAGCAGATCTATGGCGTCAAGGCGCCCGCGACGCCACGGAACGACCTGGTCGAGATTTTCCTGACCGGGATCACGACCAAGGCGAACGGGCCGATCAAGGCCGACCTGAATTCGCAACTCAACAACGCCGACGTCGACCCGAACCGGTTCCGGCCCTCCGAAATGCTGCGGCTGAACCTGTCGGTCCCGGTCGCCGATCAGCCCGAACGGCTCGGCGTGCTCGCCGGCGACCTGCAGGGCTTCCCGAACGGACGGCGGCTCACCGACGACGCCGTGGACATCGCGGTGCAGGCGGTCGAGGGCGCCGCGCAGACCGGCAAACTCGTCGACGCGCTCGCGGCCGGCGACAAGGTCGACAGCAACGACAACGCCTTCGGCACGACCTTCCCGTACGTGGCACTGCCGAACCAGGGCGCTGTGAACGCGGGCCGGGACACGGGTGCCGTGGCCGCTCCGAAGTCGACCGGGCCGGCCGATTCGGGGGCTGTCGATTCCGGAGCCGGCGGTTCCGAGGCCGCGCCCGATCTCGACCCCGCCTCCAACT
The DNA here is from genome assembly GCF_004362215.1 of Paractinoplanes brasiliensis. Lineage (NCBI taxonomy): Bacteria > Bacillati > Actinomycetota > Actinomycetes > Micromonosporales > Micromonosporaceae > Paractinoplanes > Paractinoplanes brasiliensis. Next base: position 6,581,072 of record NZ_SNWR01000001.1, read on the forward strand.
CGTCGATGCTCACCAACGGATCGGCCGTCATCTTCGCCGTCGGCGGCGTCGGCGCCCTGCTCGTCATGCTCACCGCCTGGTGGCTGATGAAACGGCGGCGGCGCGCGGCCCCGCCCTACGGCAACGACCCCACCATCCGGTTCTGAGCGAGGGCGGGCGCGTCCACCCGGGCGCGCCCGCCGGCGAAGGGGATTCCGCCATGAAACGAGCAGTGACCATCGTCGTCGCCGCGCTCGCGTTGTCCGCGATCGGCGCGCTCTTCGGACTGCGCGAGCAGCCCGGCTCCGGCTCTGGTTCCGCCGTCGCGGCGCCGCCGGCCCGTCCCGACCGGCTGACGCAGACGATCACCCGCGCTCAGGAGCGGCTGCGTGCCCTGCCCGGCGACCACCGCACCTGGGCCGCACTGGGCCTCGCATATGTCGAGCAGGCCCGCGTCAGCGGCGACCCGAGCCGGTACCCCCTCGCCGAGACCGCGCTACACCGTTCCCTGAAGGTGCGTGCTGATGACAACTCCGACGCGTTCACCGGACTGGGTGCTTTGGCCAACGCCCGCCACGATTTCGCGCAAGCACGCACCTTCGCGCAGCGAGCGCTTCGCGCCAACCCCTTCGACGCGTACGCGTACGGAGTGCTCGCCGACGCCGAGACGCAGCTGGGCAACGCGCCGGCGGCGACCGCGGCGATTCAGCACATGCTCGACCTGCGGCCGGGCCTGGCCGCGTACGCGCGTGGCTCGTACGACCTGGAACAGCGGGGACGCCTGACCGAGGCCTCGGACATGATGCGTCAAGCCCTCGCCGCCGCGGTCGACCCGGCCGACATCGCGTTCTGCCGCAATCAGCTGGGCGATCTCGCCTGGTTCCGCGGTGACCTGGGCGCTGCCGCCGCCGAATACAGCGCAGGCCTCACCGCCGTTCCGAGCTATTCCCCATTGCTGCACGGTCGGGCCCGGGTCGCCGCCGCTACCGGCGACATCGCGCAGGCCCTCGCTGACACCGCCGCCGTCGCCGCGCGCACCCCCACCCCCGAAACCCTGATGTCGTACGCCGGCATGCTGCGCCTCGCGGGCCGGGACGCCGACGCGGACCGGCAGCTCGACCTGGCCGAGGCCGCCCACCGGATCTTCCTGGCCAACGGCGGCCGCGACGACCTGACCGGCGCCCAGCTGGCGCTGACCCGCGGCGACCCGGCCACAGCCGTGACCGCCGCCCAGAACGAGTGGCGCCGCCGCCCGTTCGCCGAGGTTGCCGACGTGCTGTCCCAGTCGTTGCACGCCGCCGGCCGCGACGACGAGGCTCTTGCGTACGCGCGGAAAGCCTTCGACCTGAACCCCCGCAACGCCGCCTACGCCTACCACCTGGCTCAGGCGCAGCTGGCCCTGGGCGACCGGGTGGCCGCCCGCACCTCCCTGACCCACGTGCGCGCCCTCAACCCGCACTTCTCACCCGTTGACGGCCCGATCGCCGCCCGAGCCTTGACCGACCTGGAGGCCCAGCCGTGAGCCGTCCTCTTTTCCCTGCCCGTTCGTCGGGAGGTCCGGCCGTGAGCCGTCCCGTTTCCCTGGTCCGGTCGTCTGGAGGCCCGGCCGTGAGCCGTCCCGTTTCCCTGGTCCGGTCGCCTGGAGGCCCCGCCGTGAGCCGTCTTGCTTCCCCGGTCCGGTCGTCTGGAGGACCGGCCGTGAGGCGTTCATGTTTCCGCCACCTGTTCCGTCTCGGAGGCCGCTCACTTCTTCGCCGGCTCCTGCTGACAACCGCGCTGGCCGTCGTGGGTTTCGTCGCGCTGCCCGCCGGTGTGGCCGCCGCTCACCCGCTCGGCAACTTCTCGGTCAACCGGTACGCAGGGCTCACCCTCCACCCCGACCGGATCGACGCGCTGGTGGTGGCCGACCTCGCGGAGCTGCCCACTTTGCAGGACTCGGCACCTTCATGCACCGAGGCGGCCACGGCGTTGCACGTTTCCGCCGACGGCGCCGCCCTTCAATGGACGATCAAGAACACTTCCCTCACGTACGCCGAAGGGGCCGGCGGACTGCGCACCACCCGCCTGGAATGCCGGCTCTCGGCACCAGTCGACATCTCCCGGCAACTACGCGTCGACGTCACCAACCAGTTCCGCGGTGACCGCATCGGCTGGCACGAGCTCGTAGCCAACGGCTCCGGCGTGAAGTTGCCCGATTCCCCACTGCCCACGGCAAGCTCCACCAACGAGCTGCGCAGCTACCCGACCGACCCCCTCGCCTCCCCGCTCGACACCCGCTCCGCTTCCTTCACGGCCACTCCCGATTCCAAGTCGTCCTCAGCCGTGTCCGGCGCTGCTTCAGCGACGGGCGCCCCCGCCTCCGGGTCGTCCTCAGCCTTGCCCGGCCCGGCCTCAGTCCCGGCCACCCCTGCCTCCGGGTCGGCCTCAGCCGTGCCCGGCCCGGCGTCAGCGCCCGCCGATGTGGAGGGGAACGGGTCGACCGGCCCGCTGGCCGCAGCCGAGCGCACGCTTGAGGGCCTGGTCGGCGGGAGGCAACTGACACCGCTGGTCGGTCTGCTGGCCGTCCTGCTCTCCCTGCTGCTGGGCGCAGCCCATGCCGCCCTGCCCGGCCACGGCAAGACCGTGATGGCCGCCTACTTGGCGGGAAGCCGCGGCCGCCCCCGCGACGCCGTCCTGGTCGGGGCCACGGTCACCTTCACCCACACGGCCGGGGTGATCGCCCTGGGCCTGCTCCTCACCAGCGTCTCCACCCTCGCCGGCGAGTCCGTCCTGGCCTGGCTGGGCGTCGTCAGCGGCGCCCTGGTCACCACCGTAGGCATCGGCGCCCTGACCGCAGCCCTACGCCGCCGCCACCGCCCCTTCGCAAACCACTCCCACCCCGAAGTGGCCTCCCACGAGAACAGCCACCTCCATGCCGAGGACGCTGGTCTCCGCGGCGGCGTCCGCGCGCGTACCGAACACGGTCATGACCACTCACATGTGGACGGGCGTCGTCGCGTGTTTCCGCACGGTCATCACCACGGGCACTCACACGCGCATGGCGACGGCCACGATCACGGTCCGGGCAAGTGGGGAATCGCCGGGCTGGGCGTAGCCGGTGGACTGGTGCCCAGCCCGTCCGCGTTGATCGTCCTGCTGGGCGCGGCGGCCCTGGGGCGTACGGTCTTCGGGGTTTTGCTGGTTCTCGCCTACGGCCTCGGCATGGCGGCCACGCTCACCGCGGCGGGCCTGCTGCTTGTCCGGCTGCGGCACCGCATCGAGGGACGCTGGCGGCTGGGCGACCGCTGGCGGGCCGTCTCCCCGTCCGCCACCGCGGCTCTGATCATCGTCGTGGGCCTCGGACTCGCCGGACGCGCTCTCACCGGCGTGGCATAACCGATCGCGAGCCACACCGCCCCGCGGCACCCATTCCCGATCCAGCGCCCACACGATCTCACGGCCGTCAGTCGCCAGTAGTCACTCGTCAGCCGCCAGTGAGGGCCCTCTGCCAGCAGCCCGTCAGCGATGGCCCTCCGCCGGTCAGCAGCCGTCAGCGGGGACCTGTCTCAGCCGTCAGGGGGGACCTGTCTCAGCCGTCAGCGGGGACCCGTCTCAGCCGTCAGGGGGGACCTGTCTCAGCCGTCAGGGGGACCTGTCTCAGCCGTCAGCGGGCCCCCGTCAGCCGTCAGCGAGGGGGCCGTCGGCCGGCTGAGACGGGTGAGGGGCCGATGAGCACCCGTCAGTGGGCGCCCGTCGGGGGCTGTCAGTCAGCGGCCGCCATTGAGCGGCCGCCGTGCACGTCCAAGTCCGTCGCACTCAGCGGTTGCCGTCATTTCGCGGTCGTCACTGATAGGACGGATATCCGAGCCGCTCGACGAGGTCGCCGCTTGCCTTGTTGAAGGCCTCGTAGATGTCGTCGTCGAAGTGGTTGGCCCAGTCGCCGGCCTGGCCCTTACGGTAGTGCGAGACCTTGCCCGTGCCCTGGCGCTCGTTCATCTTGCTGAAGCTGTACCGGTCGAGCACCGTGGCCAGGTCGTCGGCCGGCAGATTGATGCCGCAGTGCCGCAGCAGCGCTTCCATCTCGGCTGCCTGGTGTTCCCCGGTCAGGTCCTCGTACTTGACCAGCCGCACCTCGTCGGAGGCGGGCGCTTCGACCCACGAGCGCAGCGCGCCGAACCTGTTCTTCTTGGCCATGTCGCCGATCAGCCAGAGCATGCCTTCCTTGCGCGGCTTCTCGAGCAGGACCTTGCGAACCTCGAGCACGTCGCCCATCGGGCCGTGCGAGTTGCGCGTGGAGAAGTAGCTGGACACGACCACGTCTCGAGGGTCGCGCATGACGAAGAACGCGCGATACTTGTCGGGTTTCGGCATCTTGTCGAACCGGGGCCGCGGGAAGAACAACGACAGGCCGATGCGGTTGGCCGGCACCACGCGCGGGTGCTTCCAGCCGTAGAACCGCGGATCGTACGTCAGCAGCCCGGAGTGCCGATAGACGATCGGATCGCTGAACACTGCCTTGATCCACTGGCTGGCGGTCTTGCGTACCGCGCAGTGGTAGATGTTGGTGAACTCGCTTCGCGTCGCCACCGGCACCGTGATCCGCAGTTTCGCGTTGTACGCCTCGAGTTGCGCGCGCCGGGCCAGCACACGCACCGATTCCGGCGTGCGCTGCTTGGCGATCATCACAGCAGAGTTCAACATGTCCGAGCCCGTGTCCTTTGGGTACGAAAATCGCGGGTTCGCCTAAAAATGATCTTGATTGTCGTGGCGTCCAGGGACTTTACAACAAAATCGATCGAAATAGAGAGACCCTCTCCTGGGAGCTTCCTGAAAGCGCAAGCCCCCAGGAGAGGTAACGACGCAGCCCCGCCTCAGCCTCGCTCGCACATCATCCGGAGCGGTCACGAACTTTCGACGTGGTCCGGAGATGCGTGGTTGTGCCGAATCGTCGAACCGCTCGGCGCGGGTTCGGTCCGCCACCGGCGTCTGCCGGGCGCCGCGCCTGGTTTGCCGTCGGGTGCGTGGGTTAAATCGGGACACATGGTTCCAATGATCCTCGTCAACGCGTTCCTGCTCGGTCTTGCTCTCCTGTTCCTGCTCGCACTTCTCGCTCGCCGACAGCACGCCCAGGGCCTGGACCTGGCACCGGTGCTGACCTAGCCGCTCGAGGATCTCGCAGCCGAGGCGGCGGCAGTCGATTCCGCGGCGCAGTGGGCACAACGGCAGGCGGACGAGGTGCGTATCCGCGTCGACTCGGCGGAACAGGCACGTGACCAGGCCGAATGCCGCTATCGGGAGGCCCGGTACGGCCCTCGCCCCCGACGGCGACGAGCCGCGGCGTCTGGTGGAGCGCGCCGCCCTGGAGGCCTACCGGCGCGGTGACCTCACCGCCGCCCAGCTCGACGCCATCTGGCAACAGGTTCCCGCTGGCATCGATGCGCGCGAGAACGCGGTGCGGAGTGCTCGCCAACTGTACGAAAGCGCGTCAGCCGAGGCGGCGCGGGCGCGACAGCAGGCCTACGTGGCCGGCGTGGCCGCCGAGGTCCTGGCCGAGGAGAAGCGCGCGGCAGCGGACCGGCTCACCGCGGCCCGCCAATCCGCCGGTGCCGGCCTGCCCAGCCTGTTCGCCCCCTGACGGCGAAAGGTCGCTGCTCAGCCACGACTCCGGACGTCGGCGAGAATTCCCTGACCAACGCGCCGCTCGGCGTGCCCGACTTGCCCCTTCGCCGTCAACCGGGTCAACCCCGGACGCACGTCTCGTAGCCGTGCCCAACCGCACCCGTCCCGAACTCAGCCTCCGGCGGCTGCTGCCCGCGGTCCCGGCGAGAGTCCGGTGGCTGCTGCCCGCGGTCCCGGCGGGAGTCCGGTGGCTGCTGCCCGCGGTCCCGGCGGGACTCCGGTGGCTGCTGCCCGCGACCCGGCTGGACATCGGGCCGAAGCGCGTGTTCGCGTTGCCGGGGGGATGCCTGGTGGGGGTTGCGCCGGGGTGGTCAGTTGCAGTGGCGAGACACCGGGGACAGCCACTGGCTCATGGTGGTGCCCAGGGTCTTGTCCACGTCCTTCGTGGTCTTGATGGTGTTGAAGAACTTGGTGTCGGTCGACTTGGCGTGCATCGTGGTGGCGGCCTGCTTGCCGGCTGCCTTGAGGTCGGCGTCCTCGCTGGTGGCGGTCGCTTCCTGGACGGCGGTGGCGAACGCGGCCAGGGACTGCTGCGCGGCCGCGACGGTCTTGCGGTCGGCGACGAATTTGGTCAGGGCCTCGGCGAAGGGGGCCATGTTCTTGCCGTACACCTGACCCAGTGCCTCGCAGGTGGACTTGACCGCGGCGGCGGCGGTGGGAACCGGGGCGCCGGAGACGTTGGGCGCCGCGGTGGGGGAGCCGTTCATGGCGGTGCCGCAGGCGGAGGCGGTCAGCAGCAGGCCGCCGGCGAGGAGGGCGGTCGCTGCGCGGGCGGCGTACGGGGGCTTGCGGCGCATTGGGGATCTGACCTTCCTGGGGGAGAGGACGGCTCAGGAGCTGGGAGCGCTCCCATCGACCTCGCACCATACGACGCCGAGTGAGGTTTGTCGATTGCTTGCGACCGGCGAGCGCCGCCCTCCAGATCGCGGCGGCGGGCATTTCCGCAGGTCGACGCCTTCTGCTGGCCGGAGTAAGAGGGTGTCGTCGGGGTGGACGAAGCCGATTGCCATGCCAGAGCCTGCCTTGTTCGCGAACAGGCCGCCGGGTCGGAGTTCGGCTGGGGAGGGGGTTCGGCAGTCGGGGGCCGCGAACTTCGGGCGCGGTTGTTGGGGTCTTGGATTGTGGCGGGCCATGGCGGGAGAGAGCTCGGGGTGGGAGGGCAGCCCTGGGGGCGGTCGCCGTCGAGGGCCCGGGACTTCGGGGCGGTCGCCAGGCAGGGGTTTGTGGCGGGCGGGGTCGGTGGTTGGGGTTCGGGTGGGTGGTGGGTTGGAGTTGCTTCGGGAACGGTCTCCGGCGTGGTGCCTGTGGCGGGGGTGCACCCGGGTCGCGAGTTCGGGCAGGCGGGCTTGGCGGTCTAGGACTGGCGGCGGGAAGGCGGCTTTCTGGGGGCGGTCGCCGTCGAGGGTTCGAGTGAGCTGAGGGCAGGGGCCTTCGGGGCGGTCGCCGGGTAGGGGGCTTGTGGTGGGGGAGCGAACTGGCGGTAGTGGGTTCGGGTGAGCGGTGGGCCCGAAAGCTTCAGAGCGGTCGCCGGTTGAGGGCTGCGGCGGGGGCGGGTTCGGCGGTTGGGGGTTCGGGCGAGTCGAGGGCTGGGGTTGTTTCTGGAGTGGTCTCCGGGGTGGTGCTTGTGGCGGGAGGTGGGCCTGCAAGAGAGTCCGGGCACGCCGAGGGCTGAGGTGAGCTGGAAGCGGTTGAGGTGAGTGGCCGAGGGGCGTCGGAGGCAAGCGGCCCCGGTTGTGCAGGAATTTCGGCAGGTCTTGCATTTCTGGCGGCGAGCACATCAAATACTGTCAATGGGAGCGCTCCCAGAGACTAGATCCCAGCTAGCCCGATCCCCGTCCTCGATTCGGGAGTACATGTGTTTCTCAAGAGAGCAAGCAAGTGCCTGGCCGTGGCCGTCGGGCTCACGCTGGCGTTACCCGGTGCGGCCGGGGCAGCGGAGAAAACCGGTGCGGAGAAAACCGGCACAGCTGTCAACGTGCAACAACAAGCAGCGGCGGCGGCCGGCACTGACTGGCTGCATGTCGAAGGCAATCAGATCGTCGACGCCGCGGGCAATCCGGTGTGGCTCACCGGCGTGAACTGGTTCGGCTTCAACGCTACGGAACGGGTCTTCCACGGGCTCTGGTCGGCGAACATCACGCAGGTCACCAAGTCGATGGCCGACCGCGGCATCAACATCGTGCGGGTGCCGATCTCGACCCAGCTGCTGCTGGAATGGAAGGCCGGGCAGGCCACCGCGCCCAACGTCAACACGTACGCGAACCCGGAGCTCGAGGGCAAGAACAGCCTGCAGATCTTCGAGTACTGGATGAGCCTGTGCGAGACGTACGGGATCAAGGTCATGCTCGATGTGCACTCGGCCGAGGCCGACAACTCCGGGCACATCCACCCGGTCTGGTACAAGGGCACGGTCACGCCGGAGCTGTACTACCAGGCGTGGGAGTGGGCGGCGACGCGCTGGAAGAACAACGACACGCTGGTCGCGTTCGACCTCAAGAACGAGCCCCACGGTACGCCCAACGACCCCACCCGGGCGAAGTGGGACAACTCGACCGACGTCGACAACTGGAAGCACACCGCCGAAACGGCCGCGCGGCGCATCCTCGCCATCCACCCCGAGGTGCTCATCCTGGTCGAGGGCCAAGAGGTCTACCCGCGTGAGGGCAAGACCTGGAGCTCCCCGAACACCAACCCCGACCTGTCCCCGAACTACTACTACAACTGGTGGGGCGGCAACCTGCGCGGCGTCAAGGACCACCCGATCAACCTGGGCGCGAACCAGGACCAACTCGTCTACAGTCCGCACGACTACGGACCTCTCGTCTTCAACCAGCCGTGGTTCGACAAGCCTTTCGACAAGACCACGCTGACCGACGACGTCTGGCGGCCGAACTGGTTCTACATCCACGAGAACGGCACCGCGCCGCTGCTGATCGGCGAGTGGGGCGGCCGGCTCGGGCAGGACGCGCGGCAGGACAAGTGGATGACCGCGCTGCGTGACCTGATCGTCGAGCACAAACTGCACCAGACGTTCTGGGTGCTCAACCCGAACTCGGGCGACACCGGCGGCCTGCTGCTCGACGACTGGAAGACCTGGGACGAGCAGAAGTACGCCCTGCTCAAGCCGGCCCTGTGGCAGCACAGCAGCAAGTTCGTGAGCCTCGACCACGAGGTTCCGCTGGGCGGATCGGGCAGCACCACCGGCATCAGTCTGGGCCAGCGTTACAACGGCGGCGGCAACGGGGGCGACACCACCGCGCCGAGCGCTCCCGGCCAACCGGCGGCAACCGGCGTTTCCGGTACGGGCGTGACGCTGACGTGGGCCGCGGCGACCGACAACGTGGGTGTGACCTCGTACGACGTCCTGCGCGGCAGCACCGTGATCGCCACCGTCTCGGGCACCTCGTACGCGGTCACGGGCCTGACCCCGTCGACGGCGTACACGTTCAGTGTCCGCGCCCGCGATGCGGCCGGTAACGTCTCGTCCGCCTCACCGGCGCGCTCGGTCACGACCACGGCCGACAACACCGACCCGGGCGGCAACGGCGGCTGCGAGGCTGTCTACAAGACGACGACCTCGTGGAGCGGCGGTTTCCAGGCTGAGGTCACGGTACGCAACACCGGCGCCTCCGCAGGCACGCGCTGGACCGTGAACTGGACCTACCCGAGCGGCACCACCGTCGCCTCCCTCTGGAACGGCGTGCTGACAACCCCGGCCGTCACCGTCCGCAACGCCGACCACAACGGCGCCCTGGCCGCAGGCGCGAGCGCCACGTTCGGTTTCGTCGGCAGCGGCCCCGCCGCAACCCCGGCCCCGATCACCTGCACGCTCAGCTGACCAGGGTTTTCGGGCGTAACCACTTACGCACGTCGCCCGGGTGGGTTTCGCGTTCTGGACGCGCCAGCGGCCAGCGAAGCCCGCCCGGGCCCTCGGCGGGAGCGACGGTCTGTAACCCCCACCCCGCTACGACATCTCGAAGTTGATCTTTAATTGCAGGAGTGACGGCTTCCCCCACCCCGCTACGACATCTGCTTTTGACTTTCTGACTTTCTCTTGTGCTCTCCTGCCGGGACGGTGAACCAGAAGATGCTGCCGCCGCCGGGGTTGGGGTCGACGCCGACGCGGCCGTGATGCCGTTCGATGATGCGGTGCACGATGGCCAGCCCCAGCCCCGTGCCCGGGAAGTTCTCGCTCCCGCCGACCCGGGTGAACGCGTCGAACACCGACGCCCGGTCACGCTCCGGAATGCCGATGCCGTTGTCGCTCACCTCGCAGCGCCACCGCCCGTCGGACACCAGGTGACTGTCGATCAGCACGTGCGGTTCGCGGTCGGGCGGCGTGTACTTGAGCGCGTTGCCGATCAGGTTGTCGAGCACCTGCCGCAGCAGCGTCGGATCGCCGTAGACCGTGGGCAGATCGCCGACCACGACCTCGCACGGCCGGTCGCAGGCTCGCTCGCGGGTGATCTCCTCGGCCAGCCGGTGCAGGTCGACCGGCACGTGCGCCATCGAGCGGTTCTCGGCGGTGGCGTAGTCGAGCAGGTCGTCGATCAGCACCCGCATGTGGTCGGCGCCCTTGCGCAGCCGGGACAGGAAGTCACGCTGCATGTCGTCGAGCCGGTCGTACGCCTCCTCCTGCAGGAAGTCGGCGTAACCCATGATCCGCGCGAGCGGGCTGCGCAGGTCGTGCGCGACCACTCCGGCGAACCCGACCAGCTCCTTCTCGCGCTGCCGCAGCAGGTGCTCGACCTCTTCACGGCGGGCGATGTCGGTGCGCAGCGCGGCCGTGGCCTCGTCGACCTGGCGTAGCGCCCGGTTACGCGACGTCACGATGCTGCCGGTCAGCGCGACCAGCAGCGCCGTCAGCACGAGCCCGATCAGCCAGGCCGCCTCGTCGAGGCCCTGCTCACTGCCGACGAGCAGGCGGTCGGTGGCCTCCACCCGCAACTTCCAGGATCGCTGCGCCACGCGGACGGGGACCTCACGAGGCGGAACGTCCCGGTTCAGTGGGGTGCCGGTCTGCCACGTGGCCAGCGGCACGGCGACGCCGGTTCCGTCGTCGAGGAGCGTGACGGCCACCCGGTCACCGGCCGGCTCGGTCACGATCTCACTCAGGAAGTCTCCGCCGCGCACCCCGAGCACCAACCAGCCTCGGAACCGGCCGGTGTCCCCGGCCGCCGGTGACGTCGCGTAGATCGGGGCCACGAACACGAACGACGGCTGGCGGCGTTCGTGCGGCAGACTGCGGTCTTTCAGCAGCCGGTACGTGCGGCTGACGGTCACCCGGTGACCGGCTTCGGCAGAGTCCATCGCCTCGACGGCCTCGGCCGAGGCGGTCAGGTCAAGCCCCGCGGCCGACCCGGTTTCGTCCAGGGTCTTGTCGAGAACCGCGAACCGGTGCGGTCCGGGACCCCATGGGCGCAGGGTCAGCCCGTCGGCGCCGTGCCGCCGCCAATATGCCTGCAGGGCGGCGGGCTCGGAGGTGGGCACCACCATCGCGAGCCCGGTGCCGCCCGGGAACCTCCGCCGGTCGACCGCGGCCGTGATCGCGGTGAACTCGGCCGCTTGGAGGGACGCCTGCGCGCCGACGGCCGCGGCCATGTCGATCAGCGAGGCCGAGTAGCGGCTGACCTCGGCGGAGATCGCCTGCGAGATCAGGGTGGTGCGCTGGCCGACGGCCCGGTCCAGCCTGTCCTGCTCGGCGTTGTGCAGCGCGACGGCTGCCAGGGCCGTCCCGGCCAGCCCGACGACCGCCACCAGTACGAGCGCCACCAGCGACCGGCGCGTTCCCGTCCGCCGGGCGCTCTGAACGGCGCTGGGGGTCACATTTGCGAAAATACGCCCGATCCGCGGGGCTTCGCTCTGGTTCCGGGCGTTGGCCAGCTTGTTCTCAGACCTTTGCGTTTCCGCCGCGCCACCAGGGGTAACCGTGCGTACATGGCGAGACCGATCTGGACCGGAGCGATCACTTTCGGGTTGGTGTCCGTGCCCGTGGCCATGTACTCGGCCACGCACGACCACGAGGTCAGCTTCCACCAGTTCGAGAAGGGCACGTCCGACCGCATCCGGTACAAGCGGATCAACGAACGTACGGGCAAAGAGGTCGACTACGACAACATCGTCAAGGGCGCCGACGTCGGCGACGGCGATTACGTGCTGCTCGACCAGGAAGAACTCGACTCGGTGGCGCCCGGCCGCTCCCGAAGCCTCGACATTCACCGTTTCGTCGAACTGGCCGACATCGACCCGCTGTACTACCAGAAGACGTACTGGCTCGGCCCCGGCAGCGAAGACACCGCCAAGGTGTACGGGCTGCTGCGCGACGCGATGGCCGACAGCGGCCGCGCCGCCGTCGGCACACTGGTCATGCGCGGCAAGGAATACCTGACGACCATCCGCGCCGAAGGCAAACTGCTCGTCCTGCAAACCATGTTCTTCGCCGACGAGGTGCGCGACCCGGCCGACCAGGTCGACTCGCTGCCGTCCCGCAACAAGGCCAAGCCGGCCGAGATGCACATGGCCCAGCAGCTGATCGACTCGATGTCGGGCCCGTGGAAGCCGGCCGACTTCCGCGACACCTACACCGACCGCGTCAAGGACCTGGTCAAGGCCAAGGCCAAGGGCGAGAAGGTCAAAACAGCCGACCCGGCCCCGGAGCCGACCGCGGCGTCCGACCTGTTCGAGATCCTCCGCAAGAGCGTGGAAGCCGCTTCCCAGCGCCGGGCCACGTCGTCCTCGTCCACCTCGACGGCCAAGAAGTCGTCGGCCTCGTCAGCTTCGAGGAAGAAGTCGACCGGCCCGGCGGCGAAGAAGTCGACCGGCCCGGCCGCGAAGAAGCCGACCGGCTCGGGATCGAAGAAGCTGGACGTTGCCGGCATGTCGAAGGCCGACCTGCTCAAACTGGCCCGCAAACTCGACGTGCCCGGCCGCTCGTCGATGTCCCGCCCCGAGCTGGAAAAAGCCGTCCGCAAGGCCGCCTGATCAAACGCCCAGTGGTTCGGCCTTGGGTGCGGTGGTGCGTGTTTCGTAGGCGGTTGGTGGGCCGGACTGCTGCCAGCGGACGCCGATCACCGTGGCGCCGCGGAGGCGGGCGCCGGGGGCGTGGCCCTCGTAGGGTTCGACGAGCAGGGCGTCCAGGGTCTGGCGGGCGCCCGGCAGTGAACCCCGCAGGCTCACGGTCCGTAGTTCCCGGCCGAGCGTGATCGCTACGTCGCGTACACGCCGGTCTTGGTTGTGCGAGCCGGCGGTCAGGGCCGCGTCGATGCGGGTCCACAAGTGCCAGGAATCGTCGTCGAGCAGGAGGCGGGCCGCTCGATCGAGGGCCGAGCAGGTGATGTCGACGGCGGCTTCCTCGCCGAGCTCGGCCACCCATGACAGTTCCTCGGCGGCCGGCCGCGAGGACGGGGATTCGTGCAGCACGGTCGTGTAAAGCATGGCCAGGACGGTCTGCCGCCCGGGGCCGGAGTAAAGGACTCCGGCCGGCGTGAGCAAACGGGGGAAACGGGCCGTCAGGTGGGCGGCCCGGCCCAGTGGCAGATCGACCGCGTCGCGGGTGTCGCGGACCCGGGAGTGGAAGCCGCGTTGTTCGCGCTCCGCGAACAGCAATTGACGATGTTCGTTGGCCAGCAGGCGCGCGGCGACCGAATAGGCCACTCCTAGCTGGGCGGCGAGTGCGCGAATGGCGCGGCGGCGGGCGCGGTCGGGCACGGGGTGGCGTCGCTTCGTTCCGGTCATCGCTGTCCTCCCTGAAGGCCATCGTAGGGCGGCCGTTGTATGTTCAGGGGGCAGCGCGCCTGCACGAGCGGAGCGGGGCCACCCACGCGGGTCCCGTGTTCACGCCAAGAGGCTTGGACTCAGCGCATTCCACCCTTTTCCGATGACGCATGCGTCTGACCGGGTGGGGTGCGTGGGGCCTCGCCGCGAGGACGTGAGTGTCGTGTTCGAACGATTCACCGACCGGGCCCGCCGAGTTGTCGTGCTGGCCCAGGAAGAAGCCCGTACGCTCAATCACCCCTGCATCGGCACCGAACATCTGCTGCTCGGCCTTCTCCGCGAGGGCGACGGCATCGCCGGTCAGGCCTTGCACGCCGTGGGAGTGACCGCGGAAACCGTCCGCGCGCAATTGGACACCGGTGATGCCGCGCCGGGGATGCACATTCCGTTCACGCCGCGCGCCAAGAAGGTGCTCGAACTGGCCCTGCGGGAGGCCCTGCAACTCGGCCACAACTACATCGGCACCGAACACATCCTCCTGGGCCTGCTCCGCGAGGACGAAGGCGCCGCGATGCGCGTGATCAAGGCAAACCCCGCAGACGTACGCGACGTCGTGCTCACCTTGCTCCGAGGGGCCCCCGAAAAAGCCCCCGAAACAGCGCCCGGGAATTCGACGCTGCTTGACCAGTTCGGAGTCAACCTGACTCAGCGAGCGCGCGAGGGAAAACTGGACCCGGTGATCGGCCGCGACCGTGAGATCGAACGCCTCATGATCGTGCTGTCCTGCCGTACGAAGAACAATCCCGTCCTGCTGGGCGAGCCGGGAGTCGGCAAAACGGCGGTCGTCGACGGCCTCAGCCGGCGTATCGTCCGCGGCGACGTCCCCGAGACGCTGCGCGGCAAGCAGGTCTACTCGCTCGACATGAGCTCGCTGGTGGCAGGTTCCCGCTATCGCGGCGACTTCGAGGAACGGCTCAAGAAGGTCGTCAAGGAGTGCCGGACCCGCGGCGACATCCTCCTGTTCATCGACGAGATCCACACCATCGTGGGCGCCGGCGCGGCCGAGGGCGCGATCGACGCGGCCAGCATCCTCAAACCCATGCTGGCCCGGGGCGAGCTGCAGACGATCGGCGCCACGACCACCACCGAATACCGTAAGTACTTCGAGAAGGATTCGGCGCTGGCCCGGCGCTTCCAGCCGGTGCGGGTCGACGAACCCACGTACGCGGAAGCCATCGAGGTCCTGAAAGGGCTGCGCGACAGTTACGAAGCGCACCACGGGGTCACGTACACGGATGCCTCGCTGACCGCGGCGGTGACCCTGGCCGACCGTTACGTCCCCGACCGGTTCCTGCCCGACAAGGCGATCGACCTCATCGACGAGGCCGGCGCGCGCGCCCGCATCGAGCAACTGACCGCGCCGGAACGCAACGCCAGGACCGTACGGTTGCGGCGGGCGAAAGAGGCCGCAATCGACGCGCAGGACTTCGAGCTGGCCGCACGGCTCCGCGACGACGAGAAAAGGGCCGCGGCCGAGAAGCTGGTCGAGGTCGACCAGGAACAGATCGCCGAGGTGCTGGCCACGTGGACCGGAATTCCGGTGCACAAACTGACCGAGGAGGAAACCACCCGGCTGCTGCACATGGAGGAGGAACTGCACCGCCGGGTCATCGGCCAGGATGAGGCTGTGGCCGCGGTGTCGCGCGCGATCCGGCGTACGCGGGCCGGTTTGAAGGATCCCCGGCGGCCCTCCGGCTCGTTCATTTTCGCCGGGCCGTCGGGAGTCGGGAAGACGTCGCTGGCCCGGGCGCTGGCGGAATTCCTGTTCGGCTCGGACGACGCCTTGCTGCAGTTCGACATGTCGGAGTTCCACGACCACTCCACGGTGTCCCGGCTCGTCGGCGCGCCACCCGGGTACGTCGGCTACGAAGAGGGCGGGCAACTGACCGAGAAGGTGCGCCGCAAGCCGTTCTCGGTGGTGCTGTTCGACGAGATCGAGAAGGCGCATGCCGACGTCTTCAACACGCTGCTGCAGATCCTCGAGGACGGCCGCCTCACCGACGGTCAGGGCCGGGTCGTCGACTTCAAGAACACCGTCATCATCATGACGACGAACCTGGGCACCCGGTCGTTCTCCGGCATCCCGCTCGGTTTCGGCGCGGCCGAACAGGCGCCGGGCCGGCAGGTTCGCGAGGCGCTGAAACAGCATTTCCGCCCCGAGTTCCTCAACCGCATCGACGACACGATCGTCTTCCCGCCGCTAGGGGAGCGGGAAATGCTCCAGATCGTCGACGTCATGATGGCCCGCGTCCAGGCCCAGCTGCGGAACAAGGACATCGTGCTCGAACTGACATCGGCGGCCCGCGAATATCTGGCCCGCAAAGGATTCGACCCGGCGATGGGCGCCCGCCCGCTGCGCCGAACGATTCAGCGCGAGATCGAGGACGCGCTGGCCGACCGGATCCTCTTCAACGAGCTACGCCCAGGGCAACAGACAGTAGTCGACGTCGATGACGATGGGTTGAGATTCGGCGAGCGCCTGCCGGTGTGACCCCGCGCCACGGCGTGTGACCGGGACCGCTGACGGGGCCGGGCCGCCGCTCGGCTCCGTTAACATCGGGGCATGTCACAGCGGGTCGCGCTGGCGCTGGGGTCGGGAGGCGCCCGGGGTTATGCGCACATCGGCGTGATCCAGGTGCTCGAGGAACGCGGCTTCGAGATCTGCTCGGTGGCCGGCACGTCGATGGGCGCCCTGGTCGGCGGTGTCTTCGCCGCGGGCCGGCTCAAGCCGTTCACCGAATGGGCGCTGGCCCTCAAACGGCCGGATGTGCTGCGCCTGATCGACCCCACCTGGTCCGGCGCCGGCGCGATGACGGCCGACCGGCTGATCAACCACCTGAACAACTTCCTCACCGACGTCGAGATCGAGAACCTGCCGATCCCGTACACCGCCGTCGCCACCGACCTCACCGCCCGCCGCGAGGTCTGGTTCCAGAAAGGCCAGCTGCGCTCGGCGATCCGCGCCTCCATCGCCATCCCCGGCGTGATCACCCCCGTCGTCGTCAACGGCCGCCTCCTCGCCGACGGCGGCCTGCTCAACCCGGTCCCCATCGAGCCCACCGCCGCCGCGGGCGCCGACCTGACAGTCGCGGTCTCGCTGCAGGCGCCGCGCCCGGCCCACGAGCCCGCCAGCCCCGTACGGGCCGCCGCCGCTCCCTCGTGGTCCCGCCTGCGCCAGGTGTTCGGCAGCCGCAGCGCCCGCGCCACCCCGGCCTCCCCGGTCCCCGACGACCTCCGCATCGGCGACGTGCTCGGCCTGTCCCTCGACGCGATGCAGGATTTGATCGCCCGCTACCGCATGGCCGGCCTTCCACCCGACATCCACATCACGGTCCCGGTCAGCGCCAGCGGCATCATGGACTTCCACAAAGCCGCCGAACTGACAGCTCTCGGCCGCGACCTGACCATCAAGGCCCTCGACAACGCGGGTTACTGAAGCCGACTTGATCGTGCGGGCGGCCCGCCTACGGGACAGGAAAGGTCATCGGGTCGTGGCGGCTGACGCTCAGGCGTACACCCACCGCGGCACCACGCCTCAAGAAGCTTCACGAAGCGAGGCGAGCAGATGCCGGACGGTAAGTGTTCTCGGGTGAACGGTGACCCGCTCCGTCCGAAGGTCTCACGCTTTCCATATTCCGAAGTCCTACGGTTCGCTGATGGCTATCGCCTTCGAGTTGTGGGGTCAGCGTGGGTACCCGCATGCCGATGTCGTTGGGGAATCGAACTACCGGCCGGCGATCCGCGCCGTTTTCGGCAACGACTTCAAACCGCACGGCTGCGAGACGAGCGCGCCGGCAACGCTGACTCCCGAGCCCGGCAACCCGCACGATCGTAATGCGGTCGGTGTGTGGATCCGGGGGAAACTCGTCGGCTATCTGCCGAGGGAAGAAGCGGCGCGGTATTCGCCGATCCTCACCGAGCTGACCTCCCGCGGCTGGGCGCCGCAGGTCAACGCCCGCGTCTGGGGTGAGGAGTGGGACGAATACGAGGGACGGCGTGCGACCTTCCGCGGATCGGTCCAGCTCGATCTGGCCGAGCCGCATCTGATCGTGCCGGCCAATCTGCCGCCGAGCGGTGAGCACCGGGAATTGCCACGCGGCAGCGCGATCCAGGTCACCGGCGAGGAGAAGCACCTGGCCGAGCTCACGCCGTACCTGCGGCCCGAGGGCGAGTGCTGGGTCCACGTCACGCTGCACGACATCGTCGAGCAGACCGCGCGTACGTCCAAAACCCTTGTGGAGGTGCGGCTCGACGGCGTACGGGTGGGCCAGCTGAGCCCGAAGATGAGCGGTGACCTGCTGCCCGCCATCCACCACCTGAGCGCCCAGGGCATCGTCACCGTCGCCCGGGCCATCGTGAAGGGCAACCGCATCAAGGCCGAGGTGGTGCTGTACGCCGCCCGCGCCCACGAGCTGCCCGACAGTTGGCTCGGCACACCCGCCACACCGGTCGTCATCCCGGGCACGGAACAACCTCACGAACACGGCCCCATCCCCGGGCCCCCGGCCGGCGTCCGCTTCGTCGTACCGCCCGGATGGCCTGCCCCGCCGGACGGCTGGACGCCGCCACCGGGATGGCGCCCCGACCCGGCGTGGGCACCCGCCCCGGCCGGCTGGCAGTGGTGGCAGATGGTCTGGGACTGAACGTGCAGCACACCTGCCGCGCAGAAATACTCGACGCCATCCGCGACATCCTGCGCCGCTCCGGCTATGACACCTTCACGCTCACCGACATCCTGACCGAGATGAGGCGACGCAACAGCCGGTACGCGGAAACGACCATTCGTACGCACGTCGCCTCCCACATGTGCGGCGACCTCGCGGAGCTCGAACGAGTCGATCGGGCCACCTATCGCCTGCGTGCCCCGCTCCACCGCAGCACCGGTCTCCCGCCTGTACCCGCTCTTGCGCCGGCGTGGCCGTGGGAGGGTGCCGTGCAGTCGGTCTTCGTGGAGTTGCTCGGCCATCACGGCTGGTCGATCGACTCGGTCGCTGACACCGCAACCAAGGCCCGCGGTGTCGACGTCCTCGCCTCGAGGCCCGGGCGTCGCCTCGGTGCCGAGGTCAAGGGCTGGCCTTCCGCCGGTTACGCCGACCCGAGACGCGCCGCCGAGGCCAAACGTACGCAGCCGTCGACGCAGGCGGGCCACTGGTTCAGCCAGGCCCTGTTCAAGGCGATGATGCTGCTCGACTCACATCTCGGCCGCGAAAGCCTGATGGTTCTGCCCGATTACTCGCGCTATCGGGACCTCACCGTGCGAACCCGTACGGGCCGCAGCCTCGCGGGCATCCACGTCGTGCTCCTCAACCCTGACGGCGCATTCGTCTCCGAGTTCTGGCGACCGTGAACTCTCTGCGTCAGCGCTCCCGCCACGACAGGGGCGAGAGCGTGGCGGCGGCCTCGGCGATCCGCCGGGCCGTTTCGGTGTGCAAGTCCTTCGTTGCTGAGTCGATCCAGCCTTCGGTTCGCTGTACGCCGGTCTCGCGGTATTCGACCGCTTGCAGAAGCATCTCCAGCTTGTCGGCGTCTTTCGCGCACCGCGCCTCGAGAGTCTCGCGAGCTTCGTACTCGTCGACGGCAGTTCGGACCACTGCACGGGAGCGCTCGGGGAGCAGTGCTGTCTGGTCGGCCGTGATCTGGCGTGGATCGGGCTTGGCCAGGTACACGGCGGCAGTGTGTGGGAGGTCGCCCGTACGGGTTTCCTGACTGTCGTGCCAGAGCGCCAGGAAAGCGGCTCGCGTGGGGTCGGCGCCTTCCTCCGCGGCGATGAGCGCGGCCAGCTGGGCGGCGCGCATGGTGTGCTCGGCAACCGACTCCGGATCGCGGACGCCCACATGCCACCAACCGGAACGGCGGATGCGCTTGAGCAGTCCCAGCTCGTAGCCGAACCCGGCGAGCGCCTCTGCGTCCTCGGACACGTGCAGTTCTCCCTACCTGTCGGCGATGCGGGCCGTGTACTGCAGTCCGGCGAGTTGTTCACGTCCCGTACGGGACAGACCCTCGGTCGAAGAGAGCCTATCGAGGACCTCGACGAATGCCGCACGACTGGCCTGGTGGCCGCTCAACAGAGATGGGCGTGAAGCAACTAATGCGTGCAGTGTCGACAGATTCAGGGGCAGATGGGACGAGCTGGGGTCGAGACGTTGCAGCAAGTGCTCGAAGAGGCGAACGCCGCTCCAGGCCCGAGTGTCGGCGTTGAACATGAAGGAATCGCTGGTCTGTTCGTCGTTGAGTTCGCCGATCCAGTACGCCCAGTAATTCAGGTTGGCGATCTGCGCGGATTCGCTCGTCATGTGACTGACGAAGTCGTGCAGGTGGGTGCCGTCGCCGGCGACTGCCAAGGCAACCGATGCGGATCGCGCCTCGAGTAGTTGCGTGATGCTGCCTTCGCGGGGTTGGCGGCGTCCGGCACGGTTCCACTCATCACGCAGCCAGGCGACCGTGTCGGGCCGACCGTCGAAACCCAGCAGATACACCGCCTGGCGGCGCAGCAATGCCTCGTCGCTGTGCCGGGCTCGCTCGCCGATGGTGAACAGGTGATCGAGGAATCGGCGTCGTTCCTCGGCGCTCAATCCGGGATGGCTCGGTGACGGACCCCGGCGAGGAACTCGGGACACAAACTCGACCAGGTGCCGGGGTGTGGTGCCGAGGATCGGCCAGAGGATCAGATTGGTGATCGTCCAGCGATGAACGCTTGCCGCGAGCGGATGGCTCTCCGGGCTGATCCAGCGGTCGCCCGCCACTACGCCGGTGGCCAGCACCAGGTCCGCCTCGACGGCCTCTCGGAGATGTCGGCCGGTCGACGCGGGAGCGCCCAGCCGGACCAGCCGCCCACAGATCCGAAGGAGCTCGCCGGCGCCGACGGCGGAGAGCGGTCGGCGCCCGGATTCCCATCCTTGGACCGTCGTGACGTCAACACGCAAAGTCTCCGCGAATTTCTCTTGGGTCAACGCGGCCGATTGCCGGGCAAGGCGCATTACGGAGCCCGCTATGAGGCCCGATGCGCGTGAACCCTGACCGCCGGTCAGGGTTGTCCGCCCTTTTGCCATCGAAGTCCTTCCAGCGCGTTCGCTACTGGTACTGAAGGTCCGTTCCTTGCCTGGATTCCGAATCGTACCGTCACCGAATCAGCTCTGTAACAGCCGCTGATTGCGTCATGGGCGGGAGGGGCAATAGTGGCGAACATGTACTACTCGATCTCAGCCGACCGGCTGTTGGCCGGGGCACAGACAATCCTCGACGCGCACGTCACGTCGAGCGCGACGGGCAGGTGCCTGGCCTGCGGTTCGCCCGGCCCGTGCTGGCGGCGGGAACGCGCCGTGGCGATCTTCTCGCGTAGCCTTCGTCTCCCGGCGCGTCAGCCCGGAGCCAGCCGTCCTGAATTGATCAATGCGCGTCGAGTGGATCGGCGGGCTTCGGCGGATGCCTGATTTGTCACAGCCGCATATGCCTCAGCGCCCCGTGTGGAACTGTCACGACTGCGGGCAACCGTGGCCGTGCAAGCCGAAGGTTCGTGACCTCAATGCGGAGTTCCGAGATAACCGGACCTCGCTTGTGGTCTATTTGGCGTCCTTTTTCGCGGAAGCCCAGGCGGACTTGGGTGATGACCGGCCGGTGGGCCTCTACTCCCGGTTCCTCATCGCACCCGTCGTTGCGGGGCGTGTTGATCGGTTCCTTCAGGAGCCGGAGCTCCCTTCCTTCTAGGGTGTTTCTCACGGTGGGGAGGGGGAGTGGGATGCGCGGCTGGGCTTGGGCTCCGGGGGTTGGGGTGGCTGCCACCTACCGGGCCAAATGGTTCCCGAAAGACCTGGTGGCGGGCATTGTGCTCACCACGCTGCTGGTGCCTCAGGGGATGGCCTACGCGGAACTCGCCGGGTTGCCGCCCATTACCGGGCTCTACACGTCGATTCTGTGTCTGCTGGCGTACGCCGTGTTCGGGCCCTCGCGGGTGCTCGTTCTGGGGCCTGACTCCGCCCTGGGGCCGATGATTGCGGCTGTTGTTGTGCCGATGGTGGTGGCGGGCGGGGATCCGGCCAAGGCCGTGGCGTTGGCGTCCGTTCTGGCGCTGCTGGTGGGGCTGTTCATGACCGTGGCGGCCGTGGCCAAGCTCGGGTTCGTGGCGGATCTGCTCTCGCATCCGACGCAGCTGGGGTATGTGAACGGGCTCGCGCTGACCATTTTCATCGGGCAGTTGCCGAAGTTGCTGGGCTTCTCGACCGAGGGGGAAGGGCTCTGGGCCGATCTCACCGGCTTCGTCAGTGGGCTGGACGAGACGGTGCCGGCCGCGCTGGCGATCGGGGGTGGAGGACTCGTCGTCATCCTCGTGTTGCAGAAGTTGGTGCCGAAAGTGCCCGCGATCCTGGTCGCGGTGGTGGGGGCAATTGCGGCGGTCACCCTGCTCGACCTGGATGTTGATGTCGTAGGGCCGTTGCCGCAGGGGTTCCCGCCGTTCACCGTTCCTACTGTCTCGCTGCACGAGTTGGGTCTTCTCGCGGCCGCGGCGGTGGGAATC
The DNA here is from genome assembly GCF_004362215.1 of Paractinoplanes brasiliensis. Lineage (NCBI taxonomy): Bacteria > Bacillati > Actinomycetota > Actinomycetes > Micromonosporales > Micromonosporaceae > Paractinoplanes > Paractinoplanes brasiliensis. The sequence goes on from NZ_SNWR01000001.1 coordinate 6,602,994, forward strand.
TCGCTGGTTTCGGTCACCGACACCATTTCCACGGCGTCGGCATTTGCCGGGCGCACGGGGCAGGAGGTGCGCGGCAATCAGGAAATGGGCGGGATCGGGGCGGCCAACCTCGCCGCTGGGCTTTTTCAAGGGTTTCCGGTGAGCACGAGTGGTTCCCGTACGGCGGTGGCGTTCTCGGCGGGCGCAAAGACGCAGGTCACGGGGGTGGTGGGGGCCGTCGCCATCACGTTGCTGCTGGTGTTGGCGCCGGGGCTGCTCAAGGACCTGCCGCAGCCGATGCTGGCGGCTGTGGTGATCGCGGCGAGTGTGGGCCTGGCCGACGTCAAGGGCATGGTGCGGCTCTGGAGGCAGCGCCGCGTCGAGTTCGCGCTGGCCGTGGCGGCGTTCGCGGGTGTCGCCGTGCTGGGGGTGCTGCCGGGGATCGCCTGGGCGGTCGCGCTGAGCGTGCTCAACGTGTTCCGCCGCGCCTGGTGGCCCTACCGTACGGAGTTGGGCAAGCCGGCCGGGGTCGACGGATACCACGACCTGCAGCAGTACCCGGACGCCGCGCGCCAGGAGGGGCTGGTGATCTTCCGGTTCGACGCGCCGCTGATCTTTGCCAACGCGCGTACGTTCCGGGAGGAGGTGCGGCACCTGGTGACCGAAGGCACCCGCTGGATCGTGGTCGCTTCCGAGCCGATCACCGACGTCGACACCACCGCGGCCGACATGCTGGCAGACCTCGACGAGGAACTCAACGCCAAGGGGATCTCGCTGGTCTTCGCCGAGATGAAGAACCCCGTGAAGCGGAAAATCGACCGGTACGGGCTGACCCGCACCATCGATCCCGCGCACTTCTTCCCGACGTTGGATGATGCGGTGGCAGCCTTTCGAAGGAGTGACGCATGACGGCGGTCTACGAGATCGACACCTGGCCGTGGCTGGAGGGCCTGAGCCGCCGCTACGGGCGGACGGTGACGCTCGGTGACGTGCCGGGCGAGGTGTGGGACGAGCTCCAAGGGTTCGACGCCGTCTGGCTCATGGGTGTGTGGGAGCGCAGCCCGGCCGGTCTTGCCATCGCTCTCACGAACGAGGGTCTGCGGCGCGAGTTCCACCACGCCCTGCCCGATTTGTCCGACAAAGATGTGGTCGGTTCGCCCTATTGCGTTCGCCGATACGAGGTGGATCAGCATTTAGGTGGAAGAACCGGACTAGAAGAGGCGCGGCGGCAGCTGAGGAAGCGCAACAAGAAACTCATCCTCGACTATGTCCCCAACCACGTCGCCCCGGATCACCCCGCGATCACGGAACACCCCGACTGGTTCATCAACGGCACCCCCGACGACCTGGCGGACAACCCCACCCACTGGTTCAAGGCCGGCGACCACGTCATCGCCCACGGCCGCGACCCCTATTTCCCGCCCTGGCCCGACGTGGCCCAGCTCAACGCCTTCCACCCCGGCCTGCGCAAGGCCACCGTCGAAACCCTCAAGGCCATTGCCGAGCAGTGCGACGGCGTACGGGTCGACATGGCGATGCTGATGTTCAACGACATCTTCGCCCGTACGTGGGGCGAGCACGCCGGCCCGAAACCGGCGCGGGAATTCTGGCCCGAGGTGGTCCAGGCCCTCCCCGCCGATTTCCTGCTGATCGCCGAGGCCTATTGGGACACCGAATGGGCCTTGCAGCAGCAGGGCTTTCACCTCTGTTACGACAAGCGCCTCTACGACCGCCTGGCCCACGAGGACGCCGGCGCCGTCCGTTCCCACCTGCGGGCCGACCGCGCCTATCAGGACAGGCTGATCCGTTTCATCGAGAACCACGACGAGCCGCGCGCCGCCGCCGCTTTCGGCCCCCGGCACCGGGCCGCCGCCGTGGCCATCGCAACCCTGCCCGGCGCCACCCTCTGGCACGACGGCCAATTCGAGGGCCGCCGCGTGAAACTGCCCGTCTTCCTCGGCCGCTATCCCGACGAGCCGGTCGACGAGGACCTGCGCGCCTTCTACGGCAAGCTCGGGAAGGTCAGGATCAACACCGGCGAATGGCACCTGCTCGACACGCACGACGTGCTCGCCTGGACGTGGCGCGACGGCGACTCCCGCCACCTCGTCGTGGTCAACTTTGCCGGCAGCACGGCCCGGACCCGCGTACGGGTGCCGTGGTTCCCGGAGAAACCGCAGTGGCGCCTGACGGATCTGCTGGACGGCCGCGTCTTCGACCGCAGCGGCAACGAGGACCTGTACGTCGAGCTGCCGCCGTGGGGTTTCCACGTCCTCCAAGGGTGATCCGGCCGGTGAGGCGTCAGGCGCCTGACCGCCGCTTGTCCTCCTCGACGTCATCCGCCCCGATCGGCACGCCGTCGGAGTCGCGGGTGGCGTCGGTGAGGCGGCGGTCGTCCGGCCCCGCGCCGGAGGCCACGGCGTCCGCGTCGGCGTCGGCGGCGCCCACCGTCGGGCCGTCCGGGTTGGCGCCGGTCTCCTCACGCACCTTGTCGCCGAAGTCGCCGGTGAGCGCGGCGGCGATCGGCACGGCCTGCGGGCCCTGAGGGTTCGTCATGACGAGCTCCTTCGCGTACGACGGATGTGGACGGGACAGGGATACCCGCTGCCGCGCTGGGTAGTCGCGAACCATGACGAACACGCGTACGATCTCGGATCTGGTGGTGGAAAGGCTCACGGCCTGGGGCGTCGACCGGGTCTTCGGCTATTCCGGTGACGGGATCGACGGCGTGATGGGTGCGCTGCGCCGGGCCGGGAAACCCGCGTTCGTGCAGGCCCGGCACGAGGAGAACGCGGCCTTCATGGCGGTCGGGCACGCCAAGTACACCGGCGGCGCTGGGGTCTGCCTGTCGACGCAGGGGCCGGGCGCGGTGCACCTGCTCAACGGCCTCTACGACGCCAAACTGGACGGCAAACCGGTGGTGGCGATCGTCGGGCAGCAGGCGTCGACGGTGCTGGGCAGCTCGTACCAGCAGGAGATCGACCTGCAGCGGCTGTTCGGCGACGTCTGCGCGCAGTTCGTGCAGACCGCGCACGCCCCCGAGCAGCTGCCCATGCTGCTCGACCGGGCCTTCCGGACGGCGTTCGCCACCCGCAGCCCCACCTGCGTGATCCTGCCGCACGACTTGCAGACCGCCCCCGCGCCCGACCAGAGCACCCACGAGCACGGCGTGATGATGACGAGCCCTGGGCTGCGTCCGGCTCGCGTGGTGCCGTACGAGCAGGACCTGCGCGCGGCGGCCGAGGTGCTGTCGGCCGGCGCGCGGGTCGCCGTCATGGTGGGGCAGGGTGCGTACCGGGCGGCGGACGAGATCGTGGAGCTGGTCGAGCGGCTCGGGGCGGGTGTGACGGTGTCGCTGCTCGGCAAACCGGTGCTCGACGAGACGCTGCCCTTCCACACCGGAGTGATGGGCCACCTCGGCACCACGGCCAGCCGGCGGTTGATGGCCGAGTGCGACACGCTGCTGCTGGTCGGCACCAACGACCCGTGGACCGAGTTCTATCCGGCGCCGGGCCAGGCACGGGCGGTGCAGATCGACATCGACGGACGGCAATTGGGCATACGGTATCCGGTCGAGGTGCCGCTGATCGGGGACGCCGCCGAGACCGTGCGCGCGCTGACCGCCCTGGTCAAGCCGTCCGGCGACCGCGCGTGGCGGGAGCGGGTCGAGGGCTGGGTGCGGCGGTGGCACGAGATCGCTGAGGCGCGCGCCGACGCTCCGGCGGAACCCCTCAACCCCAATTTCGCCGTACGGGCCCTCACCGCTCGGCTGCCGCAGAACGCGCAGGTCGCCGTGGACGTCGGCTCGGTCGTCTACTGGTACGCCCGGCACCTGCGGCTGCCGCGGGGCGTGCCGGCTCATCTGTCGAGCACGCTCGCCTCGATGGGCTGCGGGATCCCGTACGGGCTGGCGGCGAAACTGGCGGCCCCTGAGCGCCCCGTGGTCGTGCTGAGCGGCGACGGCGCCATGCAGATGACGGGGCTGGCCGAGCTGGTCACCGTGGCCGCGCGGTGGAAGGACTGGGCCGACCCGCGGTTCGTGGTGTGCGTGCTGAACAACCGCGACCTGGCCGAGGTGAGCTGGGAGCAGCGCGAGATGGAGGGCGAACCCCGGTTCGTGACCTCGCAGGAGTTGCCCGACGTGCCGTACGACCGCTACGCCGACCTGCTCGGACTGCGCGGCCTGCGAGTGGAGTCCCCCGAGCAGATGACCGCGGCGTGGGAGACGGCGCTGGCCGCCGACCGCCCGGTGGTGATCGACGCGCGTACCGACCCGGCCGTGCCGCTGCTGCCGCCGGGCCGCACCACCGAGCAGGTCGAGGGCATGTACGCCGGGCTCGCCGCCGAGGATGGCCCGCTGGCCCGCCGAGCCGAGCAGCACCTGCGGCGCGAGCGCGCGGACGAGGGGTACACCGATTAGCCTCGCGGGATGACCGTGCTCGACAACCGGGCGCTCAACCGGGCCCTGCTCGCCCGTCAGCTGCTCGACCGGCGGCACACCATGCCCGCGTACGAAGCCGTCGAGCACCTGTGCGGTATGCAGGCGCAGGAGCCCCACGAGCCGTACTACGGTCTGTGGAGCCGGCTCGACGGTTTCCAGCCGGCCGAGCTGGTGGAGTTGCTCGAGTCGCGCCGGCTCGTGCGGACCTTGCTGATGCGGCGCACGATCCACCTCGTCACGGCGGATGACTGCCTGCGGTTGCGTGGCCTGCACCAGCCGATGCTCGAGGCGCGGATGCGAGGTGTCTACCGCCGCGAGTTCGAGGGCGTCGACCCGGCCGAGCTGGCCGCGGCCGGTGAGCCGGTCTTCGCCCGGACGCCGAGCATCCTGGCCGAGGTGGGCCGGGCCGTGGGGGAGCGGTGGCCGGGGGTGCCGCCGCGCGTGCTGGGCGACATGCTCAGCTCCCTCGTGCCGCTGGTGCAGGTCACACCGCGCGGCGTCTGGGGACGGAAGGCGCCGGCCCGCAACACCACCGTCGAGTCCTGGCTGGGCCGGCCGCACGATCCCGCGACGACGGCCGACGAACTGGTGCTGCGTTATCTGCGGGCGTTCGGCCCGGCGGCGTCGGCCGACATCCGGGCGTGGTCGGGGTTGAGCGGCCTGCGGGAGTCGCTGCAACGGCTCCGCCCGCGATTGCGCACCTTCCGCGACGTACGGGGGAGGGAGCTTTTCGATGTGATGGACGGTGAGCTGCCGGAGGCCGGGACGCCCGTGCCGCCGCGGTTTCTGCCCGCCTTCGACAACGTGGTGCTCGGCTTCGACGACCGCAGCCGGATCATCGACGACGCCCACCGTGGACTCAGCGTGGCGGGCGCGCGTTTCGTCCTGGTGGACGGGCGTGTCGCGGGGGTGTGGCAGCCGGCGGGCACAGACTTGCAGGTCACGCTGTTCGGGCCGGACGAGGCCGAGGCCGTCGAACACGAGGGCGATCGTCTGCGGGCGTGGCACGGTCTCGAAGGGCGTACGGTGGTGGAAATCCGCCGATAACGCCGGAGGCGCTGGGATGCCGGACAACCTCGCCGATCCCACCTTTCACGCCAACCCCCATCCCTCGTACGCGTCGTGGCGGCGCGAGGGCCCGATCCGGCAGGTGCGGCTGGCCAGTGGCGCCGTCGTCTGGCTGATCACGCGGTACGACGAGGCCCGCCGGGCCCTGGCCGACCCCCGGATCTCCAAGACCGGCGGCGACGATCGGCACCCGTCCAACGCCGTCGAACAGGCGTTGTCGCGGCACATGCTCGCCGCCGACCCGCCCGACCACACCCGCCTGCGCCGCCTGGTCAGCGCCGCGTTCACGGCCCGCCGGATCGAGGCGCTGCGTCCCCGTATCTCCGACATCGCGGAGGACCTGCTCGACCGTTTCCCCGGCACCCCGTTCGACCTGATCGACGCGTACGCGTTCCCGCTGCCCATCCAGGTGATCTGCGAACTGCTCGGCATCCCGGCCGACGACCGTGACGCCTTCCGTGCCTGGTCCGACATCATCGTCGGCGGCGTGGCCTATCAGGACCAGTTCCCCGGCGCCGCGGCCGCGATGGTCGGCTACATCCAGGGTCTGCTGGCCGCCCGCCGCGCCGAACCCGGCGAGGACCTGCTCTCCGGCCTCATCGGCGTGCGTGACAGCGGCGACAGCCTGACCGAGGACGAACTGATCTCGATGGTCTTCCTGCTGCTGCTCGCCGGCCACGAGACCACCGTCAACCTGATCGGCAACGGCGCCTACCTGCTGCTCTCCCGGCCCGAGCGGTGGGAGCGCCTGTGCGCGGAACCGGCGCTGATCCCCACCGCGGTCGAGGAGTTCCTGCGGTACGAGTCCCCGGTCGAGACGGCCACCTACCGCATCACCACCGAGGAGGTCGAGATCGGCGGCTGTACGCTTCCCGCCCGCTCACCGGTGCTCATCGGCCTGCTGTCGGCCAACCATGACGGCGACCGCTTCGACGACGCCGACGACGTCGCGCTCGACCGGGCGCACAACCCGCACCTGGCCTTCGGGCACGGCATCCACTACTGCCTGGGCGCGCCCCTGGCCCGGCTCGAGGCACAGATCGCGTTCACGGCCCTGACCCGGCGATACCCCGGCTTGCGTCTCGCCGTCGACGAGTCCGAACTGGTCTGGCGCCCCGGGCTCCTGCTGCGCGGGTTGTTCACGCTGCCGGTGACCCCCGGGTGAGCGGCGTGGCGGCGGGTTTGGCAAGCTTCCGGACGTGGAAGCACTCCGGCTGATCCTGCTCTTCATCCACCTGATCGGGTTCGCGCTGCTGCTCGGCGGGGCGGTCACCCAGTTCGTGTCCGGCAAGTTCCGCATCAACCCGGCCGTGCTGTGGGGTTCGATCATCCAGCTGCTGTCGGGCATCGCGCTGTCGGCCCCGCTGCGTGACGGCGACGAGCCCAGCCCGTTCAAGCTGGGCGTCAAGCTGCTGGTGGCCGTCCTGATCTTCATCATGGTGTTCCTGCCGCGCAAGCGCGAAAGCGTCAACAAGGGACATTTCATCGGCATCATCGCGTTGACTCTGGTCAACGCCGCGGTGGCCGTTTTCTGGCGCTGACCGTTACGCCGGTGTTCAACGCCGCCTGCCGTTCCTGATACGGCAGGCGGCGTTTGTGCATTTGCCGGCTGCTTTCAGATGTCTTTCCGCGACGTCCTGCCCGCAATTGTCGGCTTCGTTTTCCGGGCGGAAACAATTGTTCCCCAAATCTCAATGCGCACCGGCTACTTACTTATGCAATTCATAGCTTCCATGTGTAGGGTTCCCGCCGCCGGTTGATCAACTGGCTCTTCAGCCCGCATGGAGCACCTGTGACCGACAGCACCGACGTCAGCGTTGTCATCCCTACGCACAGCGAGCACCGCTGGGCGTCGTTGTGCCGGACGGTCGCCTCCGCCCAGCAGCAGCGAACGGCCCCGGCCGAGATCATCGTCGTGGTCGACCACAACCCCGAGCTGTTCGAACGGGTCAAGGGCGAGTTCCCCGGCGTCACGGCGCTCGAGAACACGTCGCTGCGCGGGGCCTCCGGCAACCGCAACACCGGCGCCTTCCACGCCCGCACCGATCTGATCGCGTTCCTCGACGACGACACCGTCGCCCACCCCACCTGGCTCGGCAACCTGGCGCGCCCGTTCACCGACCCGTCCGTTGTCGGCGCCGGCGGCCTCATCGTCCCGGCCTGGGAACACGCCCGCCCCAGCTGGCTGCCCGACGAGCTCCTCTGGACCGTCGGCGTCTCGTACGCGGGCATGCCCACCTCGGCCGCCGAGATCCGCAACGTGTGGTCGGCCAGCATGATGGTGCGCCGCGAGGCCTTCTGCGAAGTCGGCGGCTTCCGGGTCGGCTTCGGCAAACTGGACGACCGGAACCGCCCCGAGGACACCGAGCTGTGCCTGCGGATCAGCGCCCAAACCGGCGGCCACTGGATGTACGTGCCCGACTCCGTGATCGAGCACGACGTGCCCCTGGACCGTTCCACCTTCCGCTTCTTCCTGCGCCGCTGTTACGCCGAGGGCCGCGGCAAGGTGCAGATGGCGGGTTTGCTGCCGCGCGAGCAGAAACTCGGGGCGGAACAGAACTACATCCGGCGTACGCTGCCCCGCGCCGTCGCCAGCAACCTCAAAGCCGCCACCCTGGGCCGCGGTGGTTTCCACGCCCTGCGCGCGGCCACGGTCATCGCCGCCGTCGCCGCAGCCGGTTTCGGCGGCGGGGTGGAGACGATCTCAGCCCTGACCGAATCCGAAGCCGCAACCCGGTGACCGGCCCACAAAACCGTTGACGCGGCCGCGCTCGGGCGATCCGTTGACGCGGCCGCGCTCGGGCGATGTCGCGGGTGTCCCGCGCTGCGCTCGCGGTAGTTGTTTTGTGCTGTCTGCGCCCGGATGACGTCTCGTCCGGGTGGTTGCGCTCGCGTCGATCCGTCCCGCTCCTTTTTCGTACGGGTGAGGTCCGGTCCCCTGGCACACGGGCCGCTGACTGCGACTCACCCACTCCACCCGGCTTCCGGCGGCCGGACGTGGTCCGGCCCTCAGCTCTCCACCAACCTGGCGTTAGCGGCTGGCGGGGCCGAGTTGTCCAATCCGGCCGAGTTGATCCACTCGGCGTCGGCGTCGGCGTCGGTGGCTTGGCCATGGTCCGGCGTTTGCGGCCGCGCTCGCTGGTTTGCAGGTCCGCTCACCGGCACGGGTCACTAGGTCGAGTTTTCCGACCCGTCCCGGACCCCACCGACGCGGCCTTCGTGGCTGGGGCCGTTCAGGCGGTACACCGGTCGGCCCGGCCGTCCCGGACCGACGGATGCGGCCTTCGTGGCTGGGGCCGTTCAGGCGGTACCCCGGTCAGCCCGCTGCCGTCTGCCGATACCCGTGCGTGTCTGCTGGTACCCGCGTGATTGGACGAGCGACGACCCGGATTGACCGGTTCCCGGCCTGCTGCCGGTCGGTCTGCTCCCGCCCATCCTTGTGCCCTAGCCTCCTAGGATGCTCTAGCCCGCGTCACGTGAAGTGCTTGCGTCGGGGTGGGCGCGGGCGGCGGTGGGGTTCTGGGCCTTGGGCTGCCGGCTTCGAGATCGGCGCAGTTTCCTCCGTGGGTACGTGACCATGCAAGTGACGGTCGTGGCCAGGCAAGTGGTGATCGGGTCCCGCGGCGCGTGATCGCGTACGGGCGGGCTTGTTGTTGCGATCGTCGGATTTGCCGTCTGTGCAACGAATTCGGGGCTGGGGTGCGTCTCTCGCGCGGTTGTCCTGACCGGAGTGAGGGCGGCCGCCGGGTGGTGTGATCAAGAAATTTATTAAGGGTTTTACCGGTCCTGATTGTGATCGTTCCGCAGGTGGTGGAAACGCTGTCTCCGTTCGTGGCGTGATTGTCTAAAGTGGAGTGATAACTCCGTTACAAAGGGGACGCTAGGCTGATGATCGGTCAGTCGGCTGTCAATGCGACATAACGGACGGAGGCAGGTTATGACCGCGCGGGCGCCGCGTGCTGATGCTTTGCGGAACCGGGCCAGGGTGCTTGCCGCGGCCGAGCAGGTCTTCGTGGCGCGGGGCACATCGGTGTCGACCGAAGAGGTCGCCCGCTCCGCCGGGGTCGGCATCGGCACGGTCTTCCGCCACTTCCCGACCAAGGCCACGCTCATCGAGGCCGTCTTCCGCGAGCGGCTTCGGCGCTTCGCCGAGGAGGCCGACCAGCTGGCCGAGTCCGACGACCCGGCCGGTGCGATCTGGACGTTCCTCGGCCGCATCGTCGAGGTGGCCGCCGGCAAACAGGCCTGGGCCGAGGCCTTCGCCGCGGCCGACCTGCACGATGCCCTGACCCCCGCCCGCGAGCAACTGCCCCGCGTCCTGGGCGTGCTGCTGGCCCGCGCGCAGGAGGTCGACGCCGTACGCCAGGACGTGACGGTCCCCGAGCTGATCGCGCTGATGCTGGCCGTCTCGCGGGTTCCCGACCAGACCGCCGACGGCGATCCCCTGCGAGCCCGGATCCTCTCGATCGTCCTCGACGGCCTGCGCCCCCAGCCGTCGACGGAGTAAGGCGCATGCACCCGCCGGGCGATCGCGTTGTGGCGTGTCCACCGGCGGGCGGTCGCGCCGGGGCGCGTGCACCCGCCGGCCTTCCCACGCGAGGCACGCCCGTCGACCGCCCACGCGAGGCCCGTACCGTCGACTGCCCACGCGAGGCCCGTACCGTCGACCGCCCACGCGAGGCCCGTACCGTCGACCGCCCACGCGACGCCCTACGCCGTCGGCCACCCAGGCCGACGCCCCGACCACCGCTTGACGCCCCGCTCCTGCCGACGACGGGTGTGGCTGGACCGCCCGGCGTTGCTTGCGCGGTTAGGGTGTGGGGGTGGCTCCGTTGAGTGTTGCCTGGGTGGACGAGCAGTACGACCGGGAGAATGCGGGGCTGGGACGCAGCCGGTTCGCTGAGCATGTCTGGGTGCATGCCAAGGAGTTCGACGACTGCTGGGGTGACATCTCACCCGTCGGGTTCGCGTGTGTGGCCTGGCGTCTGGCGACCGCGCCGCATCTCGATCCCGGTTTTGTGCGCCTGCACCGGCGGGTGCTGCGGGCCGAGCTTCGGCGCAACACCTGGGACGGCTCGCTCACCGCGGCCGTCGACCTGGTCGCGCCCTGGCCCGCCGAGCTGAACGGCGCCAGGAGCTGGACCCAGGACAGGGGCTGGCGGGGCTGGCCCGAGACGTTCGGCCAATTCCTGGCGCCGTCGCAGGAGGAACTGGCCCGCATCCCGCACGCCCGCTCGATCGTGGTGGTCGAGGCGCCCCTGACGTTCGCCGGGCTGCCTGCTCTTCCCGACAACCCCGGCCCGGAGCTCCCGGAGCTGGCCGAGCGCACCGTCACCGTGCTGGTGCGCGAGCTCAACGATCTGCTGTCCCCGATGGCCACCCGCTTGGAGGCGACCCGATGACGACCCGGCTGCTGGGTGCGCTGCATCAAACCGAAGACCTTCCGCACGCCGTACGGGCGCAAGGGGTTGATCTGTCACGGCACGAACTGCTCGGCCGGGCCGCGGGGGTCGCGCGGGAGATCGCGGGCCGCCGGATGGTGGCCGTGGAAGCGACGCCGACGCTGGACACCATGGTGGTTGTCGCCGGTGCTCTGCTGGCGGGGGTTCCGGTGGTGCCGATCCCGCCCGACGCGGGGGAGTTGGAGCGGGCGCACATCCTCGGCGACTCCGGCGCGGAGCTGATCGATGCCGGGCCGGGGGCCGTGAGCAACGACGTCCCGGACGAGCCCGACGGTGCGGCGCCGGCCCTGGTTCTCTACACGAGCGGCACGACCGGGGCGCCCAAAGGGGTGGTGATCTCGCGGGCGGCGCTGGCCGCCGACCTGGACGCGCTGGCCGAGGTGTGGCAGTGGACGCCCGAGGACACGCTGGTGCACGGGTTGCCGCTGTTCCATGTGCACGGGCTGGTGCTGGGGGTGCTCGGGCCGCTGCGCATCGGTTCCCGGCTCGTGCACACCGGCAGACCCACCCCACAGGCGTACGCGGCCGCGCCCGGGACGATGTACTTCGGCGTGCCGACCGTGTGGTCACGGGTGTGCGCGGCCCCGTCGGAGGCCCGCGAGCTGAGCAAGGCCCGCCTGCTCGTCTCGGGCAGTGCCCCGTTGCCGGCGCCGGTGTTCGAGGACCTACGGGCGTTGACCGGTCAGGCACCTGTCGAGCGGTACGGCATGACGGAAACCCTGATCACGGTGAGCGCTCGCGCCGACGGGGAACGCCGCGCCGGGCACGTCGGGCTGCCCGTGCCCGGGGTCGAGACGCGGGTGGTCGACGACGCGGGGCAGGCGGTGCCGCCGGGGGCCGAGATCGGGCATCTGCAGGTGCGCGGGGCGACGCTGTTCGACGGCTATCTGGGCCACGGCCGGCCGGAGCGGGACGGCTGGTTCGAGACCGGGGACGTGGCCACGATCGGTGCGGACGGGTGGCACCGGATCGTCGGGCGGGCCTCCACCGACCTGATCAAAACCGGGGGCTACCGGGTCGGGGCGGGTGAGGTCGAGGACGCGTTGCTGCTGCATCCAGCCGTACGGGAGGCGGCCGTGGTCGGCACCCCGCACCCTGATCTCGGCGAGCAGATCACCGCGTACGTGGTGGCCGAAGGCGCGACGGAGCGCGAGCTGATCGATTTCGTCGCCGCGGGCCTGTCCGTGCACAAGCGCCCGCGCGTGGTGCACCTGGTCGACGGCCTGCCCCGCAACGCGATGGGCAAGGTGCAGAAGGCGGCACTACGGTAGGCCCGATGAGGGTCTTGATCATGCCGCAGTTCTGGCTGCGTGTGCTCATCGTGGTGGCCGGGCTGACCGGTCTGCTCATCGGCGATCACCGCATCGTCTACTACACGTGTCAGAGCAACCTGATCACACTGGGCTACTTCGGCGCGGTGCTGTACTGGATGGTGTGCCGCGGCACCACCGGCCCGGCCGCACCCCGCCTGCGCGGCGCGGTCACCCTGTGGATCGTCATCACCGGCCTGATCTCGCACTTCATGCTGCAGAACGGCGCGAACCCGCTGCCCGGCCTGGCCGCCGCCGACCCCGCGAGCCGGGTCGCCAACTGGTCGATGTTCCTGGTGCACTACGCCGTGCCGCTGCTGGTGCTCGCCGACTGGGTCGCCTTCGGCCCGCGCCGGGTCTCGCCGTGGCGTGACCTGGGTCTGTGGATCCTGTTCCCGCTGGCCTACGGCGCCACGTCGGTGCTCCGGGCCGTGCTGTTCCCGACGGTCAACGTCCGGTACCCGTACTTCTTCCTGGACCCGACGTCACACGGCTACGACTGGGTGGCGGGCCAGTTCGTCCGGCTCGCCGTCATCTTCGCCGCGCTGGGGGCGGCGCTGCTGGCCGTCGACCGCCTCGCCGCCCGCATAGCACGCCACCCGGAAGATCCCGCCGTTGTCCACAATCCCGAACCGTCCACAGGCGCCCCCGCCAAGATCGCCCCCACCCCGTAAAATTCGCTGTGGGACGGAGGCCCCCGGTTGGGGTGGGTCTTGTGCCGGGGTTGTCGATCTTGGCGGGGTTCTGCGGCCGACTTGGCGGGGTTCTGCGGCCGGTGCTCGTGTGGGCGGTGGCGTTCGCGAATTGATCGCGCACCGGGCCCGCGCGGCTGGTTTCGTGCAGGCGTTGCTTTCTCAGGGCGCCTTTCGTGCAGGCTGCTGTTTTCTCAGGGCGCCCGCGTGCCCCGGTCAGCCGGCGACGCGCCCGTACCGGACCTGCTTCCAGTTCCAGATCTTGGCGAGCTTGACCCGGTCGCCCGGCTTGGGCGCGTGCCAGACCTGGCCCCCGCCGGCGTAGACGGCTACGTGGTAGGCGCGGCCGCCCGAGACCCAGAAGACCAGGTCACCGGCCCGTACCGCCGCTCCGGCGATCTTTTTGGCCGACTTGTACTGAGCCTGGGCGGTGCGGGGGATCGTGACGCGGGCCTTCGCGTACGCGAAACCGGTCAGCCCGGAGCAGTCGAAAGCGCCCGGTCCGCGGGACCCGTAGCGGTAGGGCTTGCCGCGCTGGGCCCGGGCGGCCGCGACGACCGTGTTGCCCCGGGCGAGCAGTGCCTGCTGAGCGGCCGCGGCCGATGACACGGCGACGGCAGCGGGCGGGGCGGCCGTGGCGTCCGTCGGGGCGACGAGCAGGGTGGTGGCGATGACCGCCGCCGCGGCAAGGGGCTGTAGGCGGCGCAGCGTCGACGCGACACTTCCGTACGCTTTGAAGCCGGCCGACCTGGGCTGGAAGGTGGGGAAAGACAAGACGATCCTTGGTCCTTCAACCGCCTGCGAGGTTAGCTGTCGGATTGGGCCTGAAGGCAGCCCGTCGCGTATGCGACCTCACCCCGAGCCGGCTCGACGGCCGGCAACCTGGTTCCCCCGCTCCCGCCCACTGAAGTTCCGTCGATGACAGGTCGGGCCGCCCCTGGTGGGCGGGACTCGGCGTCCCGGGGCGGCCTTCATCAGGACGATCGGCCGGTTGCGGCGATTCGCCACCTTTTCACAGCCGTCCCGGCAATCTCGTCGGTCCCGTAGCGGACTCGGCTGCCGTTGTCTCTCCGGACAGCGGGGACGATCCGACGCCAGGCGATGCATTCTCGGGCGCGTCAACCGGTGACCCTCGTCACCGAATTGGCCGGCGGCACCACTACAGCGAGCAACCTAAGGCATCTCTTAGGTAGCTGTTGACTTTGGACGGCGGGCGCGAAAGATTTCGTGGCGAAACCGGGAGGTGCGGCGTGCAGGTACCGGCTCCGTTCGAATACGAGCGCGCAACCAGTGTGGATCAGGCCATCGGGCTGCTGGAGCGCCTGGGCAGCTCGGCGCGGCTGGTGGCGGGCGGGCACAGCCTGCTGCCGATGATGAAGCTGCGGCTGGCGAACTTCGAATACTTGATCGACATCAATCCTCTGCACACCGAGCTGGGCTACATCCGGGTCGGGGCGGACGAGGTACGCATCGGGGCCATGACCCGGCATCGGGAGCTTCTGGAGTCCGACGAGCTGGCGGCCGCGTTCCCGATCTTCCGGGACGCCGAGCGGGTGATCGCCGATCCCGTGGTGCGTAACCGCGGCACGCTCGGCGGCTCGTTGTGCCAGGCCGACCCGTCCGAGGACCTGTCCGCGGTGTGCACGACCCTGGACGCGTCCTGCGTGATCCGCGGGCCGGGCGGCGCCGAGCGGGTGGTGTCGATGGAGGAGTTCCATGTCGGGCCGTACGAGACGGCTGTCGGCGACGACGAGATGCTCATCGAGGTGCGCCTGCCCGTCAGGGAGAACGGCGGCAGCGCGTACGAGAAAGTTGAACGTCGTGCCGGGGACTGGGCCGTGGTGTCGGCCGGCGCCGCGGTGTGGCTGGCCCCCGACGGCACGATCGCCGACGCGCGGGTGGGGCTGGCCGCGGTGGGGCCGAACACCACCGGCATCCCGGAGATCTCGCGGGCGTTGCACGGCAGCACGCCCTCCGAGGAGCTCTACGAGCGGGCCGGCGCGATCGCGGCGAGCAGCTGCGACCCGGTCACCGACCAGCGGGGCAGCGAGGACTACAAGCGTCACCTCGCGGACGAGCTCACCAGGCGCACGCTGCGCACTGCCGTACGACGGGCGAGGGGCTGAGGGCATGCAGGTCACGATGGTCGTCAACGACGCCGAGGTCACCGCCGAGATCGAGGGGCGGCTGCTGCTCGTGCACTTCCTGCGCGACACGCTGGGCCTGACCGGCACGCACTGGGGCTGTGACACCAGCAACTGCGGCACCTGCGTGGTGTGGCTGGACGGCGAGCCGGTCAAGTCGTGCACCGTGCTCGCCGCGATGGCCGACGGGCACGAGGTCCGTACGGTGGAAGGGTTGGCCGACGGGGCCGAGCTCGACCCGATCCAGCAGGGCTTCATGCAGTGTCACGGGCTGCAGTGCGGGTTCTGCACGCCGGGCATGATGATGACCTGCCGGGCCCTGCTCGACCGCAATCCCGACCCGACCGACGCCGAGATCCGTGAGGCCATCTCGGGGCAGATCTGCCGGTGCACGGGTTACTCCACCATCGTCCGGTCGGTGCGCTGGGCATCGGTTCACGAAGCGGCGGCGAACAAATGACAACAGTGGAAGAGCCCCGGACGACCACGTTCGACGACAACGACCAGAAGCCGATCGGTTTCGGCCGCATGCTGCGCAAGGAGGACCCGCGCCTGCTGCGGGGCCGCGGCCGCTTCACCGACGACGTGCAGCTGCCTGGGATGCTGCACCTGGCCATTCTGCGTTCGCCGTTCGCGCACGCGCGGATCGTCAGCGTCGACACCAGCGCCGCCGAGGCCGCGCCCGGGGTGAAAGCCGTGGTCACCGGCGAGGCCCTCAAGGGGCTGGGCCTGGCCTGGATGCCGACGCTCTCCAACGACGTGCAGGCCGTGCTGGCCACCGACAAGGTGCGCTTCCAGGGGCAGGAGGTCGCGTTCGTCGTCGCCGAGAACCGGTACGCGGCCCGGGACGCGCTCGAGCTGATCGATGTCGAGTACGACGTCCTCGACCCGGTCATCGACGTGCGCCAGGCCCTCGCGCCGGACGCGCCGCTGATCCGCGACGACCTCGAGGGCAAGACCAACAACCACTGCTTCGACTGGGAGACCGGCGACGCCGAGGCGACCGAGGCCGTGTTCGCGCGGGCCGACGTGGTCGTCAAGCAGGACATCGTCTATCCGCGGGTGCATCCGGCGCCGATGGAGACGTGCGGCGCGGTCGCCGACTTCGACGCTGTCGAGGGCAAGCTCAAACTGTGGTCGACCACGCAGGCCCCGCACGCCCACCGCACCCTGTACGCGATCGTGGCCGGCCTGCCCGAGCACAAGATTCAGGTGATCGCGCCGGACATCGGCGGTGGCTTCGGCAACAAGGTGCCGATCTACCCCGGCTACGTGTGCGCGATCGTCGGCTCCATCGTCACCGGCAAACCGGTGAAGTGGATGGAGGACAGGTCCGAGAACCTGATCAGCACCGGGTTCGCCCGCGACTACATCATGCGCGGCGAGATCGCCGCCACCCACGACGGCAAGATCCTGGCCATCCGTACGAACGTGCTCGCTGACCACGGCGCGTTCAACGGCACAGCGGCGCCGGTCAAGTACCCGGCCGGCTTCTTCGGCGTCTTCACGGGAAGCTACGACCTCGAAGCGGCGTACTGCAGCATGACCGCGGTCTACACCAACAAGGCCCCGGGCGGGGTCGCGTACGCGTGCAGTTTCCGCATCACCGAGGCGGTGTACCTGGTCGAGCGCATCGTCGACTGCCTCGCCGCCGAGCTCGACATGGACCCGGCCGAGCTGCGCCTGAAGAACTTCATCAAGCCCGAGCAGTTCCCGTACGAGACCAAGACCGGCTGGGTGTACGACTCCGGCAACTACGAACCCACGATGCGCCTGGCCATGGACATCGCCGGGTACCCGGCGCTGCGGCGGGAGCAGGCCGAGAAGCGGTCCCGTGGTGAGCTCATGGGCATCGGCATCGCGTTCTTCACCGAGGCGGTCGGGGCCGGGCCGCGCAAGGACATGGACATCCTCGGGCTCGGCATGGCCGACGGCTGCGAACTGCGCGTGCACCCCACCGGCAAGGCGGTCGTACGGTTGTCGGTCAAGACCCAGGGTCAGGGCCACGAGACGACGTTCGCGCAGATCGTGGCCGAGGAGATCGGCATCCCGCCGGCCGACATCGAGGTCGTGCACGGTGACACCGACCAGACACCGTTCGGGCTGGGCACGTACGGAAGCCGCTCGACCCCCGTGTCGGGCGCCGCGGCCGCGCTGGTCGCCCGCAAGGTGCGCGACAAGGCGCAGCTGATCGCGTCGGCGATGCTCGAGGTGACAGTGGCCGACCTGGAATGGGTGAAGGGCTCGTTCCAGGTCAAGGGCGACCCCGGCAAAGCCGTCACCATCCAGCAGATCGCGATGCGCGCGCACGGCGCCGGCGACCTGCCCGACGGCGTGGAAGGCGGGCTCGAGGCGCAGATCTGCTACAACCCGTCCAACCTGACGTACCCGCACGGGGCGTACATCTGCGTCGTCGACATCGACCCGGGAACGGCGCAGGTCAAGGTGCGCCGGTTCATCGCCGTCGACGACTGCGGCACCCGGATCAACCCGATGATCATCGAGGGGCAGGTGCACGGCGGGCTCACCGACGGCGTCGGCATGGCCCTGATGGAGATGATCGCCTTCGACGAGGACGGCAACTGCCTCGGCGCGTCCCTGATGGACTACCTGATCCCGACCTCGCTCGAAGTGCCCGACTGGGAGACCGGATACACGGTCACGCCGTCGCCGCACCACCCGATCGGGGCGAAAGGGGTGGGGGAGTCCGCCACCGTGGGGTCGCCGCCGGCCATCGTCAACGCGGTCGTCGACGCGCTCAAACCGTACGGGGTCCGGCACGCCGACATGCCGCTCACGCCCTCACGGGTGTGGGACGCCATGCGGGGCCGCGCGACTCCGCCGATCTGAGGTGCCCATGTCCTCGGTAGCAGAACGCGTTGCCGACCTTTCCCAGGCGCGCCGGCCGTTCGTGCACGCGACGGTCGTACGGGCTCAGGAACCCACCTCGGCGCGGGCCGGTGACGACGCGGTGATCCTCGACGACGGGTCGATCGAGGGCTTCGTCGGGGGTGTGTGTGCCGAGAGCTCCGTACGGGCCGCGGCGCTGGACACGCTGTCGTCGGGCAACACGATGCTGCTGCGGGTGCTGCCGGACGACGGCGCCGGCTTCCCCGACACACCGGGGGCGCGGGTCGTGGTCAACCCGTGCCACTCCGGCGGGGCGATCGAGATCTTCCTGCGCCCGGTGCTGCCCCGGCCCCTGCTCGGCGTCGTCGGCGACAACCCCATCGGTCGTGCGGTCGGCGAGCTGGCATCGTTCCTCGACTTCGAGGTGAAAGAGCTTTCCTCGTACGCGGGGACAACCGCGGTGGTCGTCGCGGGGCTCGGCCGCAACGAGGAGAAGGCGATCCGGGCCGCGCTGGACGCCGGGGTGCCGTACATCGCGCTCGTCGCCAGCCGCACCCGCAGCGCCGTGGTGCTCGACAGCATGAACCTGACCGACGCGGAGCGGGGCCTGGTGCGTGCCCACGCGGGCCTCGACATCGGAGCGCGCACGCCTCAGGAGATCGCCCTGTCCCTCCTGGCCGAGATAGTGCGCGACCTGCGCCACGGGACGCTCCCCGCCCCCGCGGTTGGCATCGAGGACTCCCGGACCACGGGCGGGCCGGTCGCCGTCGTGTTGTCGGCCTCGGCGCCGCGGCGGGCCGTTGACCCGGTCTGCGGCATGACGGTCTTCGTCGACGACGACAGCCCGCACGCCGTCGTGAACGGGCAGGACTACTGGTTCTGCCGCGTCGGGTGCCGGGACAGCTTCGTGGCGGCGGCCTAGCCGATGGCTGTCAGCGCCGGCGGGCCGGTGAGCGGGCCCGGTGTTGTCGTCGCGGGCACGGCCGTGAGCGAGCCCGGGGATGTCGTCGCGCGGCTTGACGCCGTCGACTACCTGGTTGATGACGGGCTGGCCATGGCGATCTTCCTGGCGATCCGGCTCGGCAAGCCGCTGCTGCTGGAGGGGGAGCCCGGCGTCGGCAAGACCGCCGCCGCCAAGGCCTTGTCGCTCGCGCTCGGGACCCCGCTGATCCGGCTGCAGTGCTATGAGGGCCTGACCGCCGGCGAGGCCCTCTACGAGTGGAACTATCAGCGGCAGCTGCTGGCCATCAGGCTCGCCGAGGCCCGGCACGAGAAGCTCACCGACGCCGACCTGTTCACGGCCGAGTTCCTTCAGGAGCGTCCGATCCTCCAAGCCGTACGCCATCCCGGCCCCACCCCGCCCGTCCTGCTGATCGACGAGATCGACCGGGCCGACGACGAGTTCGAGGCGCTGCTGTTCGAGTTCCTGGGTGAGGCCGCCATCACCGTTCCCGAACTGGGCACCTTCACCGCCCCGCAACCGCCGATCGTGGTGCTCACCTCGAACCGCAGCCGCGACCTGCACGACGCCCTGCGCCGGCGCTGCCTGTACCACTGGATCGAGTTCCCGGCCCCGGCCCGCGCCGCCGAGATCGTCCGGCGGGCCGTGCCGGGCGCCACGGAGCCGCTGATCCGCAGCGCCACCGAGTTCATCGGACGCGTACGTGGTCTGGAGCTCGACAAGGCGCCCGGGCTGGCCGAGACCATCGACTGGGTGTCGGCGCTGTCCGCCCTCGGCGTCGCCGGGCTGACCGACGCTGCCGTGGCCGGCACGCTCGGCACGATCGCGAAAACCCCCGACGACCGGACCGCCATGGCCCTCGTCGTCTCCGAGGAGGCATCATGAGGATCACGAACGAGTTCACGGTGCACACGCCGATCGACCACGCCTGGCAGGTGCTGACCGACCTCGAGGGGGTCGCGCCCTGCCTGCCCGGCGCGCAGCTGACCGGGGTGGACGGTGGCGTCTACCGCGGCAAGGTCAAGGTCAAGGTCGGTCCGGTGGTGTCCGACTTCACCGGCACCGCGCGGTTCACCGAGAAGGACGACACGGCCTACCGCGCGGTGATCGACGCCAAGGGCCGTGACGCCCGCGCCGGGGGCAACGCGTCGGCGCTGGTGACCGCGTCCCTGACCCCGGCCGGTGACAGCACGCTGGTCAGCGTCGACACCGACCTGAGGATCAGCGGGAAGCTGGCCCAGTTCGGCAGCGGCATGATCAAGGAGATCTCCGGGAAGCTGCTGGCCCAGTTCGTCACCAACCTGGAGGCCAAGCTCGCCTCCGACGACGCCCCCACCGGCGCCGGGACAGTGCCCGCCGTGCCATCACCGGCGGCCACTGACACCGCGCCCGAAACCGCCGCCGCCCCGGCGCCCGGACCGCCGGCCGCGACCCCCGGCGCCGAAACCCCGAGCCCCGCGAACCTGACGGCCGACCTGATCCCCGCCGATCCGGGCGCGGCCGAGCCCGCCACTCCGGCCGTGGCCGGCACCGAGCCCCTGGCCGCCTCCACGGTGGACGCGACGGGCACCGCGGAGCCCGAGCTGACCAACTACGCCTCGACGTCCTCCGCCGTGGCGACCGACAGCACCCCCTCTTCGGACTTCCCGGTCAACGGCTCGCAGGCCGCCCCCAACCCCCGCCCGTCCACAGCCCCGGCGGCGGTCGCCGACGAGCCCGAACCACTGGACCTCCTGGCCGTGGCCGGCGGCTCGATCTACAAGCGAGCCATCCCCGCCGCGGTCGGCGTGGCCATGGTGGTGGGCGTCATCGTGTGGTTCATTGCCCGCGGCTGACCGCCGGACCGACCTGCCGATGCCCGCGGAACCCGGCCGGACCGACCCGCCGATGCCCGCGGAACCCGGCCGGACCGACCCGCCGATGCCCGCGCGACCCGGTCGGACCGACCTGCCGATGCCCCCGGAACCCGGCCGGAACAGCCCGCCGGTGCTGCTGAGAGGCGCCGACCGGGCCGGTTTCGCCGTGGCCCTGGCCGACCGCCTGCGCCACGTGGGTGTGCCCGCCGGCCTGACCGAGACGGGCGACTTCGTGCACGCGCTCGAGGTCAGCCCGCCCCTGACCGTCGACGCGCTCTACTGGACGGCCCGCATTTCCCTCGTACGCAACCTGTCCCACCTCGCCGCCTTCGACCGGGTGTTCGCGGCCGTGTTCGCCGGCGCCCCGCCCCTGCCGCTCACCCGCGCAGCGACCGCCCCCGCGGCCCGCCGCGCCGACGACGTGCAGGTGCCCGTGCCCGCCGGCGCCGACGAGGTCGCCGACGGTGGCGGCCTGCCCTGGGCCACCCTGCCCCCGGTCGTGGCCCCGGCCGAGCCCACCGGCGCGGGCCCGAAAGTCCCCGAGCGCCGCCCGAGCGCCCTGGCCGCGGCGGCCGAGCTCCCGTTCGAGGACCTGGACGTGGCGCAGACCGAGCTGCTCGCCGAGGCCCTGAGCGCGACGTTGGCCCGCTGGCCGGTCCGTCGCACCCGGCGGCACGTGCCCGACCCGTCCGGCGGCCGGATCGCCTTGCGGGCCACCATCACCCGCGCGCGCCGCACGGCGTGGGAGCCGGCTCACCTCGTACGGGAAAAGCCTCTGCGCCGTCCTCGCCGGGCCGTGCTGCTCTGCGACGTCAGCGAGTCGATGCGCGCGCAGGCCACCGCGTATCTGCACCTCATGCGCGCGTTCACCCTGGTCGCCGAGGCCGAGGTGTTCGCCTTCGCCACCACGCTGACCCGCCTGACCCCGGCCCTGCGGCACGCCGGCGCGGCCGAGGCCGTGGCCCGCGCGGGGGCGCTGGTGACCGACCGGTTCGGCGGCACGCGGATCGCCACCAACGTCGCCGCCCTGCTCGGCTCGCACCACGGCAACAGTCTGCGTGGCGCCCTGGTGATCGTCGCCTCCGACGGCTGGGACAGCGACCCGCCCGAGCTGATGACCGCGGCCATGGCCCGGCTGCGTCGCCGCGCCCACCGCGTCCTGTGGCTGAACCCGAGGGCGGGCGCGGCCGGTTTCGCGCCGCGGGTGGCCGGCATGGCGGCGGCGCTGCCGTACTGCGACCGCCTGCTGCCCGCGGCCACCTTCCACGACCTCATGGCCGTGGCCCACCACCTGGGGGCCGGCCCCGAGGCGTGAAGCGCCCGGCCGAGACGACCCGTCCGCGGGGCCGGCCCCGGAGCGTGACGCGCACGGCCGAGACGGCCCATCCGCGGGCCGCCCCGGAGCGTGACGCGCAGAGCGGCCTGCCGGTCAGCTCCAGAGCGTGACGTGCACCGACGGCCGGAAGTGGCCGACCTTGGCGCCCGCGCCGCGCATCATGGCCTGGATCGCCCGCGGCGTGGAGGCGAACCGGGCGAGCTCGGCCGCCGCCGACGGGTTGCCCTGGTCGGCCAGGGTGATCGCGTGCCAGCCGGCGTCCAGCTGCGCGTGCGGGCCGGGCAGTTGCACCAGCCGGCCGTTGCGGACGTCGGGCGCGACGGCGAACGACAGCGCCGGTGTCACCCCGTGCCCGCGTTTCGCCTCTTCCAGGGCGGCGGCGTTGCTCTGATAGATCTGCTGGTTGGCCTCGGGCACGCCGAGGCGGCGCAGCAGGTCGGGCACCGCGCCCACCTCGGCCGCGGCGGACGGGCCCAGCAGCCAGGTCTGGTCGCGCAGCCGGGCGGCCGACGGGCGCTGGTGGACGAGCGGGTGGTCGGGGCCGGCCACGACCACGACGCGATAGTTCATGACGGGCCGCGAGCCGAACCCCGGCTCGAGCACGGCAGGCTGGGGCCCGATCGCGATGTCGATCGTGCGGGTCTGCAGCAGCGTGAGGAACGCGCCCGGCTCGCGCACGCTCAGCTCCAGGTCGAGGTCGTCGGCGCGGCCCGCGAACAGCTCGATCAGGCCCGGTGCGGCGTGCTCGGCGAACAGGCTGGACGCGCCCACCCGCAGCAGCCGGCGTCCGCGACCGGCCGCGCTGACCTCGAGGACGGTGATGTCCTGCAGGCCCAGCAGCTCGGTGGCCCGGCTGGCCAGGCGCAGGCCGCCGGGGGTGAAGGCCAGGCCCGCGGCCGTCCGCGAGAACAACTGGTCACCCAGCTCGCGGCGCAACTGCGCGATGTGGAGCGAGACCGCCGACTCCGACACCGACAGGTGCGCGGCGGCCTGTTTGACCGAGCCGAGCCGGACGACGGCCGAGTAGGCGCGCAGCTGTGTCGGTGTCATCACCGGCGCTCACCGACCCGAGCCATGAATCGCCCTCCACGCCGATCCGAAGTGTGCTCGCAATCTATCGCGCCGACCCGGGCCTGAGCTGCCTCTCTCCAGTGGATGATCGACGAGTGACGAACCGGAAGATCGTTCGTTAGAACCACGGCGAGCCGATAAACAGGTCAATGTCGGACTTGCCGGAGTGTGCTCATGAAGAGAACGTACGCGTCCCTCCGTACCCTCCGCAAAAGGCTTCTCGATGGTCAAGCCGGACACCGTCGTCGACCGCCTAGCGAGGACATTCATGCCGACCCAGCGCCCCTTCCGCCCCACTCGGACGCATCCTGCATTCTCGGGAGTGGCCGCCGCCGTGGCCGCACTCGCCGTGCTGGCTGTGCCCGTCGAGGCCCACGCGCGCACCGAAGAAGGGTGTGAGGGCGCCCGTTTCACCGCCACCGCCCAGGCCGACCTTGCGAAGATCACCGTGCTGGACGGCGGGATCCTGCGCCGTGACCTGCCCGCCCTGGCCGACGTGCGGCTCGCCTCGGCCCACGGCAGCGCCGACAGCGAACGCCGCCCGCACCGGACGATCGCCACCGGCCGCTACGCCGACGCCAAGCTCCTGGGCCTGCGCGTCCCGGCCGTCCCGCTGGAGGGAACGGTCGCCGAGAGCCGAGCCCCCTCCAGCCGTGGCCCGGCCGAGATCGACACGCCCGTACGCACCGAGAGCCTGGTCAGCGTCGACGCGGGCGGCTTGGCCACGATCCAGCTGGGGAAGTCGACGGCCGACGCACGCTGGCACGACGCGTACCGCTGCGGAAGGACCGGTCCCCTGACCCGCAGCGCCACCATGCTGGCCGGCGCGCAGTTCCTCGGCGGGGGCGGCGCGACGCCGGCGATCCGCGCGATGCGTCCGGCCGGAACCGGTGCGGCGCCGGGGATCGGCGCGGTGCGTCCGGCCGGAGCGGGCGAGCCGACCAGCCTGCTCAAGCTCGGGCCCGCCGGGTCGACACAGAGCGCCACCGACCTCGTACGCCGGA
This sequence comes from Paractinoplanes brasiliensis, assembly GCF_004362215.1. Classification (NCBI taxonomy): domain Bacteria; kingdom Bacillati; phylum Actinomycetota; class Actinomycetes; order Micromonosporales; family Micromonosporaceae; genus Paractinoplanes; species Paractinoplanes brasiliensis. Next base: position 6,627,168 of record NZ_SNWR01000001.1, read on the forward strand.
AGGGTCGTCTCGCCGTGACCGCGGCCGCCGGGGTCGCCCTGTCCGACCTGACGCTGTTCGCCGGTACCGCGCAGGAGGTCTCGATCAAGGTCGTCACCCAGCCCACGCTGACCGTCACGGCGACCGGCGAGCGCGCGCACGACGAGGTCGTCTACCGTCCGGCCGTGCTCAAGGTGGCCGCCGCGGGCAAGCCGCTCGCGACCCTGGACACGAGCGACACCAGCGTCGGCGTCGAGCTGCGGGGTGGTCTCACCGCCGCGTCGCTGCTCTCGGCCCGGATCTCGCTGGGTGCTCCGCGTCAGGAAAGGGCCGGCCGTTCCGTACGGGCGGAGGCCGCGGCTCTGCGAGTCGAGGTGCTGCTGGGCCGGGCGCACCTGCTCGACGTCGCCCTCGGCCAGTTGTTCGCCGAGGCGTCCGCGCCGCCGCTGCTGACCGTCCCGGCCCACGCCCAGCAGCGGACGTACGAGAAGCCGGTGACCGCCACGCCCAGCCCCGCCGGAACGAGCCCGGCCGCCGAGCGTCAGGTGCCGGAAGCCGCGCCGCCGACCAGCCCGCCGGCCGTGCGGACCGTCGCCGAGCCGCAGCTCGAGGAGACGGACGCCCTCGCCCGGACAGGCGCGAACGTCGCCGCCGCGGCCACCGGCGGACTGCTGCTCGTCGTCCTGGGGGTCGTCGCGCTGGCCATGGCCCGCCGCCGCGGCCGGCGTAACTGACCGAACCTGCGGATCCGGGGTCGCGGCTGTCGTCTGCGGCCCCGGACGCCGGGCAGCAGGCCGAGCGCTCAGAGTCCCAGGGGCGCCCGGGCCGGCCCCAGCGCTGTTCCGCAGGGCACCCACCGTTCCCGCGCGGTCATGGCGGCCATCGGGGAACAACCGATGCCGGATCGACCCGGACCTGGCGTCCGACGTCGCTGACATCTAACATTTCAGTTGCCGGGGCACCCGAGCGGGGCGACCGCACGGCGCGGGCGAGGGACGGGGGAGATGTGGAACGGGTGGAGCGCAGGCTGCTGCGGGAGACGGCGTACGAGTCGATCCGGGACGCCGTCGTGCGCGGCGACCTCGCTCCCGGCGCCGTCGTGAACAGTGCCGAGCTGGCCGGCCGGCTCGGGTTGTCCCGTGCCCCCGTGCGTGACGCGCTGGCCCGGCTGGCCGGCGAGGGCCTGGTCGAGACGAAGCCGCAGAGCTACACCCGGGTCACCGAGGTGCTGCCGCGCGAGGTGCGTGACGCCGCCGCCGTGGTGCGCGCGATGCACGAGCTGGCCGCGGCCACCACCGTGGCCCAGCTGACCCCCGGCGACGTGGCGGCGATGCGCGAGGCGAACCGCCGCTTCGAGGCCGCCGGCCGCCGCGGTGACATCGACGCCGCCATGGCCGCCGACGACGAGCTGCACGGCGTGCTCGTGCGGGCCAGCGGCAACCGCGCGCTCGCCGCCACCATCGAGCGCTACACCCCGCTCATCCGCCGCCTGGAGCGCCTGCAGTTCGCGCGGAGCCAGGCCCGCCGTTCGGTCGAGCGGCACGACGACCTCATCGCCGCCTGCGCCGCCGGCGATGTTCCCGAAGCCACCCGCCTCACGTCGCTGATCTGGCGCTCGTTGGAAGAGAGACCCGCATGATCGACTTCGACCGTTATCCGCTGCTGTTCGGCCCCTCCCCGGTGCACCGGCTCGACCGGCTCACCGCTCACCTGGGAGGCGCCGCCGTCTGGGCCAAGCGGGAGGACTGCAACAGCGGCATCGCGTACGGGGGAAACAAGACACGCAAGCTGGAGTATCTGGTCGCCGACGCGCTCGCGCAGGGGTGCGACACGCTGGTCTCGATCGGCGGCGTGCAGTCCAACCACACCCGGCAGGTCGCCGCCGTCGCCGCGCGGGCCGGCCTCAAGTGCGTGCTGGTGCAGGAGAGCTGGGTCGAGTGGCCCGACCCGGTCTACGACAAGGTCGGCAACATCCTGATCAGCCGGCTGGCCGGGGCCGAGGTGCGGCTGGTCCGCTCCGAGTTCGGCATCGGGTTCAAGCAGAGCTGGGAGCAGGCGCTGCGCGACATCGAGGCCTCCGGCGGCAAGCCGTACGCGATCCCGGCCGGCGCTTCCGACCACAAACTCGGCGGCCTGGGCTTCGCCAATTGGGCGTACGAGGTCCAGGCGCAGGAGGAGCAGCTGGGCGTCTTCTTCGACACCGTGATCGTCTGCTCGGTCACCGGCAGCACCCAGGCCGGCATGATCGCCGGGTTCGCCGCCCTCCAGGACGCCGGCGGCCGCCCCCGTCGCGTGCTCGGCATCGACGGCTCGGCCAAGCCCGCCGAGACCCGCGACCAGGTGGCCCGGATCGCCCGCGGCACGGCGGCGCTGATCGGCCTCGAACGCGAGCTGACCGAGGACGAGATCCTGCTCGACGACCGTTACCACGCCGGCACGTACGGCATCCCCGACGAGACCACACTGGAGGCGATGCGCGTGGCCGCCCGTACGGAGGGAATGGTCACCGACCCCGTCTACGAGGGCAAATCGATGGCCGCGCTGATCGACCTGGTGTCCCGCAAGGAGATCCCCGCCGATTCCACCGTCCTGTACGCGCACCTCGGCGGCCAGCCGGCGCTCAACGGCTACAGCGCGCTATTCAGTTAGGGCCTCCCGCAGCCAGTGGTACGAGGCTCGCGGCGTACGGGAAAGGGTGTCGAAGTCGACGTGGACGAGGCCGAACCGTTGTGAATAGCCCTCGGCCCACTCGAAGTTGTCGAGCAGCGACCAGACGAAGTAGCCGCGCACGTCGACACCGGCGGTGATCGCGTCGTGCAGGGCGCGCAGGTGCGAGTCGAGGTAGTCGATGCGGAACCGGTCGTCGGTGTCCTCGCCGGTGGAGCAGCCGTTCTCGGTGATGTAGATCGGGGGCAACGCCTCGCCGTAGGTGTCGCGCAGGCCCGTGAGCAGCTCGGTCAGGCCGGACGGCACCACCGGCCAGCCGAACGCGGTGGTCGGCACACCCTCGATCGGCAGCAGTTCGAACGGCAGCGGCGACTCCCCGGCGGGCGCCCCGACCAGCGTGGGGTTGTAGTAGTTGACGCCCAGCGCGTCGATCGGCGTGCGGATGACCTCCAGGTCGCCCTCGTGCACGACACCGTCGAGGGCGGCGGCGAGGAAATCGGGATACGAGCCCAGCAGCACGGGGTCGTTGAACAGCCGGTTGTGGAAGGCGTCGTACACCGCGGCCGCCGGGGAGTCGTCGGCCGCCCGTACGGGGGTGCAGTTGTTGGTCAGCATGACCTCGGTCGCGCCGGCCGCCCGCAACGCCCGTACGGCCAGGCCGTGCCCGAGCAGCTGGTGGTGGGCGACCGGCAACGCCTCCAGCATCAGCGTGCGGCCGGGGGCGTGGGTGCCGTACGCGTAACCCTGCGCCATGTGCACCACCGGCTCGTTCAGCGTGATCCACCGGCGTACGCGGTCACCGAGCCGCGCCGCCACGACCCCGGCGTAGTCGGCGAACCGCGACGACGTGTCCCGCGACAACCAGCCGCCCTGATCCTCCAGCGCCTGCGGCAGGTCCCAGTGGAACAGCGTCGGCACCGGCTCGATGCCCTTCTCGAGCAGCGCGTCCACCAGCCGGTCGTAGAAGTCGAGACCGGCCTTGTTGGGCTCGCCCGCCCCGGTCGGCTGCACCCGCGGCCAGGCGATCGAGAGCCTGTACGCCCCCACGCCGAGCCCGGCCAGCAGCGCGACGTCCTCGGCGTACCGGTGGTAGTGGTCGCACGCCACGTCGCCGGTGTCCCCGCCGAGCGTCTTGCCCGGCGTGTGCGCGAACGTGTCCCAGACGGACGGCCCGCGCCCGTCCTCGTGCACGGCCCCCTCGATCTGATAGGAGGCGGTCGAGCACCCGAACACGAACCCGTCAGGAAAGCGCGGCAGCGTCATGATCCGACCCTAGTGATGCTCGAGCGCCGAGGCCAGATCGACGCCGTCGAGCCGCGACAGCACCATCTCGCGGAAACGCGGGCACTCCTGGTACTTCTCGTGCTCGCAGCGCAGCCCGTGCTCCAGCAGCGTGCGCGAGAGGGCGAGCCGATCCATGCGCTGCCGCACCTCGTCCAGCTGGTGACGCAGCACCGCCCGCCGGTGTTCACGGTCGGGCGCCGCGAACAACTCGCGCAGGTCGTCCAGGCTGAACCCGGCGTCCTTGCCGATCAGGATCTCGGCCACCCGGGTCTCGTCCGCGCTTGTGTAGACACGCCGCCCATTTCCGGTACGCGCGGGCGACAGCAAACCTTCGTCCTCCCAGTGCCGCAGCACGTGGCCGGCCAGGCCGAACCGTCCGGCCAGCTCGCCGATCGTCAGCTCCATCGGTCCTCCTTGACTTCAGGCCGACCTTAAGTCGCAGACTCCCGTCATGGGCTACCTGAACACCGAAACCCTGATCAAGGCGCTCGACACCGCCGAGTCCACCTCCGACGCCGTCAGCCTGCGGCGGCACACGTACGAGGCTCTGTGGCACACGCCGGGCCGAGCAGTTGTGGACGTCGGCTGTGGCACGGGTCGCGCCGTGTCCGAGTTGGGCGCCGGCGCGGTCGGGATCGACACCGACCCCACGATGCTGGACGCCGCGCGGGCCCGGTTCCCCGGCATCGACGTACGGGAGGCCGACGCGGCTGCCCTGCCGTTCGCCGACGCCTCGGTGCTGGGTTATCGCGCCGACAAGGTCTATCACGTGCTGCCCGACCCCGACGCCGCGCTGGCCGAGGCCCGGCGGGTGCTGGCCCCCGGCGGGCGGATCGTGCTGGTCGGGCAGGACTGGGACGCCGTCGTCATCGAGTCAGGGCTGCCGGCAGTGACCCGGCGGATCGTGCACGCCCGCGCCGACACGATCGAGCACCCGCGGATCGCCCGCTCCTATCGGAACCTGCTGCTCGACCACGGCTTCGACGACGTCACGCTGACCGTGCACACGGCCGTGTTCACCGAACCCGGCGTCCGGAAGTTGCTGACCGGGCATGCCGAAGCCGCACTCGAAGCCGGGGCGATCACCGCGGCCGAGGCGGACGCTTGGCTGGCCGATCAGGCCCGGCGCGCCGAGACCGGCCGCCTGCTCCTGGTCATCCCGATGTTCCTGGCCGCCGCGACCCGCCCTCGACCGTCTGCCGCGTCCCGATGACCGACGGCAGGCGCAGCGTCTCCTCGCCGGCGCTCGGGCCCGACCAGACGTCGCGCCCGGTGGTCCCCGCCAGGACCCCGGGCGCGCCCCCGATGGGTGTTACTTGGTACCGCTGCTGGACAGCGGGCCTGGGGCGGCGGCCGTCTTGCCGCCGTCGGGCCTGATCGCGAACCACTTGCCGTTGAGGCCCTGGCCGTTGATGTCGCCGGCCTTGGCGTCGTCGACGAAGAAGTAGACCGGCCAGCCGTTGATCGTGACCTGGCAGGTGCCGTCGGCCCGCTCGACGTAGCCCACGATCTTGGGGTCGATGCCGTCCGGGAAGATCTTGCCCGGGCTCTTGATCAGCAACGGCGGCCAGGCCGTCGCGCAGTCGCCGTTGCAGTTCGACTTGGGCGGCTTGTTCGAGTCGTTGTCGAAGCGGTACAGCGTACGGCCGGCGCCGTCGGTCACGTACGTGCCGATCTGCTCGTTCTCGGTGGCGTTGAGCTCGACCGTCTTGCTGCCCTTGGTCCGCGACCTCGGCGGGGTGATGTCCTTGTCGGACGGGCCGCTGAAGATCTTGACCCAGCGCTGGGTCTTCGCGACCGTGGGCGCCTTCTTCTGCGCCTGGTTCGCGGTCTCGGCCTGGTTCGCGGCTTCCGCTTCGTTCGCGACCGGCTGCTCGTCCACCGGCGGGTTGGCCTCGATTCCGGCCAGGTCGGGCAGCTCACCCGGGCCCTGCGGATTCGGCGGCGGTTGCGTGCCCTGTCCGTTCTGCGCGTCCTGCCCGTTGTCCTGGATGGCCTGGGTCGCGGCCGCCGGCGCCGGCTCGGGGGCGCCCTGGCTTCCGCAAGCTGAAACCCCCGCCAGGCCGGCGGCCAGAATCGCCGTGACGTAGATCTTCCGCATGGCTGTCTCCCGTCTCAGATCTTCGAGGCCTGACCTCCACACGCCGGCGTTCGCGGGCTGGTTCACCCGGATGTGCCACTTTCGGAAAATCTTGATCCGGGTGGGGGACCTGCGACGTACTCCGAGTAGCCGCAGCACAGTACTTTCATCGATGTCGTTGTCATGAAAGACGTGAGAGTGCCGCGGAAAGAGAAACGGATGCCGTCGAGCCGACAGAGACCGCACCGGGAGGTGGCCGATGAAGCACTGGTCAGATCGTTGTTTCAGGAACATGGACGCGCCATGCTCGCGTATGCCACGCAACTGACCCGAGATCGCGCCGCCGCCGAGGACGTGGTCCAGGAAGCGCTGGTGCGCGCCTGGCGGCACCCCGACAGCCTCAACAACGGCAAGGGCTCCGTACGGGGATGGTTGCTCACGGTCTGCCGCAACATCGTGCTGGACCAGATCCGAGCGCGGAACAGGCGCCCGCTCGAGGCCGCCGAGAGCCCGCCCGACGCCGCCGTCGAACAGGACCACTCCGACCGCATCGTCACGTCGATGGTCGTGGTCGACGCGCTGAGCCGGCTCTCCACCGAGCACCGTGAAGTGCTCGAACAGGTCTACCTCAGAGGCAACACCGTCGCCGAGGCCGCGGAGGCGCTCGGCATCCCGCCCGGGACGGTCAAATCCCGATCCTTCTATGCGTTGCGGGCCTTGCGCGAGGCCGGCACGGAACGGTTGGCATCATGAGCACGCCGGAGAGCGCGAACAACACGGCGAACGAGCACGTCGACATCGCCGGCTACCTGCTGGAAATGCTCTCTGAGGACGAGAAGGCCCGCGCCGACGCCCACCTGGCGGGCTGCGCCGAGTGCCGGGCCGAACGCGACTCCCTGCGCGAATGGTCCGACCAGCTCGGCGGGGTGCCCGACGCGATGCTCCTCGACGGCCCGCCCGACGACGCCGACCTGCTGCTGCAGCGCACGCTGCGCCAGGTGCGCCGCGAGTCGTCCGGCCGCCGTTACAAGCGGGTCGCCACGGCGACGTCGATCGCCGCCGCGGTGGCCGCGATCGCGGTCGTCGGGGGCGTGCTGGTCGGGCGGGGGACGGCGCCCTCCACCGAGCCGCTGGCCCAGCCGACAGCGACCCTCTCGGTGCCGGCCGGCGCGCGGGTCGGCTCCGGGACGGACGCGTCCACCGGCGCCCGCATGGAAGTGGCGGTGACACCCGCCGCGGGCTGGGTCCGGGTGACGGCCACGGTCGGGGGCATCCCCGCCGGTCAGAAATGCGTGCTCGAGGTGGTCGGCCGCGACGGCTCCACCGCGGTCGCCGGCAGCTGGCTGGTGTCCGAGGCCGGTGAGACGGGAGGGACGACGCTCAACGGCAGCGCCCTGATCGACCCCGAACAGGTCCAGGCCGTACGCGTCGTCAACACCACCGGGAAGCAGTTCGTGTCGGTCGACGTCTGAGCATCGGGCCAGGGCGTGCCGCCGGTTGGCGTCCGAGCCGGTTGGTGAGCGCGTCCTGGCGCTCGGCGTCCGAGTTGCCGGCCAGCGCGTCCTCGCGGCCCTCGTTCGAGTTGTCGGCGGGCGCGTCTTGGCGGTCCTCGTTCGAGCTGCGGATCAGCGCAGGACGGTCAGCGCGTCGGCCAGGACGTCCTGCGCGTGGAAGACGTCCACCTCGTTCTGCTGCAGCGGCCCACCCGGTTCGGTGAGCCGCGCGGCCTCGGCGCCCCCGGCGTAGAACGGCGCGAACCCCATGTCCCGGATCAACACCGTCGTCGCGCGCCGCGCGTCCTGATGATCGCTGCACAGGAACTCGGCCAGCAACGGATCGTGGCCGCGCCGCCGCTCCAGCGTGGCCGCCGGCAACGTGTTGAGCGCCTTCGCCCAATGCGCCTTCGGCGCCAGCTGCGCCAGCTGCTCGAACCCGCTGACCCCGCCCAGCTGCTGCCCGGTCGGGTTGGTGGCGTCGATGACGATTTTGCCGTCCAGCGTCGTCCCGGCCAGCTCGATCGCCTCGTAGGCCGACTCCCAGTTCGGCGAGAACAACACCACATCCGCGAACTCCGCCGTCTGCGCGACGGGCAACGCCTGCCCGTGCCCGAACAGGTGATCCACCACGTCCGCCAGCCGCTCGGGATGCCGCGACGACACCGCCACGTCGTGCCCGCTCTGAGCGCACCATTCGGCCAGCGTCGAACCGAGCTGACCCGCCCCGATAACGCCGATGTGCATGCCACCAGCGTGCCTTCTCACGCCGTTTCCCGAGGGGTGAATCCGATTTTCCGTACGCGTGGTCACCCCGGTCGTGGGCGGTCTGTACTACCGGCGTGACGCCGTGCGGCGGGGCAGGGGCAAGGCTCAGTGCCGGCTCCGTTGATCCACTGATGTCCTTGCCAGGGGCGGGTCCCTACGTTGGTGAGGCTGACCTTGCAGCGCCGGGGGTCGGTACGTGTTCACCCGGACGGCCATCGCCGTCGACGCGAGTTGAGAGAGACTTCGATGGATTCTGTTGCGAACCGTGTGGTGGGTCCCGGGGAACGGCGAGACGACGAAGGCAGCGGCGCCGGCGCAGGCCGACTCTCGCTGCGCCGGCTCTATCTGCTCAGGGCGGGTTACGCCTTCCTCGGGATTGGCTTGGCCGTGGTCGAATGGCGGGGAGTATTCAATTCCGTGCATTCGCAACCCCTGATGGACGGGGTAGTCGACTGCATGCTCGTCGCGTTGTCCCTCCTTGCTCTCCTGGGGATTCGGTACCCGGTGCGGATGCTGCCGGTCCTTCTGTTCGAATCGGCCTGGAAGCTGATCTGGCTGACCGTCGTCGGACTGCCACTGTGGATCTCTGACGATATGGACCCGGCTGCCCGCGAAGTGGTCTACTCGTGCCTCTTGGTCGTGGTTGTCCTTGCCGTCATTCCGTGGGTCCATGTGCACAGCCACTACGTGGTGAACCGGGGAGAGCGGTGGCGTTAGCTCCGGACAGGGCAACCGCACTCGATCGAAACCCTGTCTGTTACGAGGCATCGCAGACTCGGTTCGGCTCAGCGGTCGGACGCGGACATCCAACCGGCGATCTGGGCCCGCGTGTTGAAGCCGAGCTTGTTGAGGATGTTGCGGACGTGGCTCTCGACGGTGCGTTCGGAGATGAACAGGCGTCCACCGATCTCCCTGTTGGTCAGGCCGTCGGCGATCAGCCGCGCGACCTCGGCCTCACGAGGCCGGAGGACTCCGGTGCCGGCGTTGTCCCGGGACACGGCGGCCGGGGCGCTTTCGCGTAGCGCGAGCCGGATCGCGGACTGTCGGCTCAGTCCCTGCCCGGCAGCGAATTCCGATCGGAATCCCGTTACGCCCAGCGACGCCCGCGCCGTGGCGGTGGCGTGGGCCAGCACCGGGGCAAGCACCGCGTTGATGGTGGCTCCCACCTCGGCGCGGAGGGTTTCTGTCGCGCCGAGCAGTCGTGCCGCCAACAAGGGCTCGCCCGCGGTGGCCGCACCTGCCGCGAGGCCGCCGAGGAGGTAGCACTGCGCGACACGGTCGTCCAACTGGCGGGCGAGACGCAGGCTTTCGGTGAACAGTGGCCTGGACCCGTCCTGGTCGCCGCGCAGCAGGGCCGCGAGGCCCTGGTTCATCAGCATCATGCCGAGGCTGTACAGGTCGCCCGCCTCCCTGCTCAGCCGCGCCCCCTCGGCGGCCGCGGATCCGACCGCGTCGAGGTCGCCGGCGAGCAGCCCGTTGAGTGCCTGTGCCTGACGTGTCATGAGGGCAGCGCCGAGATCGTCCAGCGTGTTGTTCACGGTGCGGGCCTCCTCGAGCAGCCGCACCGAGATCGCGCGGTCACCGGACATGCTCGCGGCGATCGACGCCATGGCCAGCGACTGCGCCAGCACCTCCCGTTGGCCGGTGGCCCGTGCCGAGGTCACGGCCCGATCGAGAACCGGTGCCGCCGCGGCCGGGTCGTTCTGCAGCACGCCCAGGAACCCGCGGGCGAAGTAGGCCCACGGGTGAGCGTCGGGCTCAGGGTCGCTGACAAGCAGTCTGTCGAGCCACCGCACCCCCTCGGTCGTGGCGCGCGTGATCCAGTACCAGATCAGGCTGGTGGCAAGTTCGAGGCCGCGTCGAGTGTCGCCCTGGTCGACACGCCTGTGCAGGGTGGCCCGGATGTTGTCGATCTCCTGATCCATCCACGGCAACCACTGCGGGAGGCTGGACCTGCCCTCGGCCGCGAAGCGCCGGCAGCGGGACAGGTAGTGGTCGAAGCAGCGTCGTTCGACGGTCTCCTCCTCGCCTGCTTCGCGCAACCTGAGCCGTGCGTACTCCCGCACCGTCTCGTGCAGCCGGTAGCAGGCGATGCTCGCGTCCTCCTCCTTGACCAGCAGGGATTTGTCCAGCAACGATGACAGCACGTCCAGCACGAGTGCCGCCGGGACGTCGCCGCTACCGCACACCGCCTCGGCGTCATCGAGGGTGAACCGGGCCGCGAAGACACACAGCCGCGCCAGCAACCTGCGCTCGGTCGGCGAGAGCAGGTCGTAGCTCCACTCGACCGAGGTGCGCAGCGTCTGGTGACGTGGCAGCGCGGTCCGGTCGCCGGTGGTGAGCAGCTCGAAACGATCGCTGAGCCGGTCGCGGATCTGCTGCGGGCTCAGCGCCCGCGTCCGGACGGCCGCCAGCTCGATCGCCAAGGGAAGCCCGTCCAGCCGGCGGCACAGCTCGACGACAGTGGCGTGGTTGTCAGCGGTCAGCTCGAAGCTGCCCGAGGCCGCTGCTGCCCGCTCCACGAACAGTTGGACCGCCTCGTTGAAGCGCAACTGCGCCAGCGGTTCAGGGTCGTCCGGCGGTGGCAGTTGAAGCGATGGAACGGGCAGCACATGCTCGCCGGCTGTCGACAGCGGCTCCCGGCTGGTTGCCAGCACACGGACTCCCGGCGCCGCCCTCATGAGGTCATTGACCAGGTGGGCGACCGCCGGCAGGACGTGCTCGCAGTTGTCCACGACCAGCAGCAGTTCCTTGTCGCTCAGATAGGAGCGCAGCAGGGCCGTCGGATTTACGGCTGCTTGGTCGCGTAGGTCCAGGGCGGCCAGCACGGCGTTGCCCACCAGGGCCTGATCGCCGATCTCGGCGAGTTCCACCATCCAGATACCGCCCGGGAAACCACGACCGAGGTCGTTGGCCGCGCGGATCGCCAGCCTGGTCTTGCCGACTCCGCCCGGCCCGACCAGGCTGACCAGCCGCCCGGCCGCCAACCTCTTCTTGATCTCGGCCAGTTCGCCCCGGCGGCCGACGAAGCTCGTCGTCTCCGCCGGCAGGTTGCCCGGTCGCCGAGGCTGCAGCACGGGGCAAACCTACTACTCAGCGGGGCTGCGAGACCGCCTGATGCTGTCCCGGCGGATCAGCTCGGCCGGGATGTGCGACCTTCCGCAAGCGTCGCCGCGCACTGTGCTGGGTTGGTGTTCGTTACAGGATGCGGCGGATGCCGGCGCCTGCGTTGACCACGGCGGGTACGGCCGCGGTGGGATCGAGGCGGGTTCGCAGGGTGGGGGTCCAGCCGGCGTCGGGGTCAGGTGGGGGCCGTGGGCGGCGTTGCAGGCGGCCACCAGGTCGACCGGCACGACGGCCCGCTTCGCCGGCAGTTGTTGCTTTCGATGGCCCACCTCACGCGGGAGAGGCGGCGTTCGGGTCGGTGGGCTGTCAGAGGTGGCGGTCGGGGGACCATTTGTCGGCGCCACGCAGGAAGGCGGGAACGGTCCGCGTCGCGGCCTCGACCGGGGTCAACTGGGGACGGTCGGGAGAAGGGCAAGCGCCGCGGCCGTGGTTGCGGTATTCGGCGAAGCGGGCCTCCTGCCACGGCCACGTACCGAAATCGCTCCAGGCGGTCGCCCCGATGTGCGCGTCGATGCGCGAGTCCCGGATGATTGTCTGGCCGACGGCGTCCGGGTCCTGGCTGGGGTGCCACGGGCGGCCGAGGAAGACGCTCGCCTCGGGGGCGCCGGACGTGAACGCGCACCGGGCGAACAGGAAACCGTGCGGGCTGCTGGTATCCGTGCTCGGGGCGGTGACGTAACCCCGCGGCGTCGACTCCCGGTCCAGCGAGTGGATGCGGCACCGGTCGAAGACAGCCGTGGCCCGGCCGAAGATGAAGTCGACATCACCCTCGACGTAGCAGTCCCGGAAGTACGCGCGGGCGATCGTGCCGGCGGCGGAACTGTTCGCATACAGCGTGTCCTGGTTGCCGAGGAAGCGTACGCGGGTGAAAGCCACCCGATCGGCGCGCGTGAGAACGGCGACCGCCTGCCGGCTGGTGATCTCGGGGTGGGCGGCCTCGTCGAACAGGTTCGCGAACGTCACGTTGTGCGCCCGGAAGTCACGCCCGTCCACAGTGACCGACGCGCTGCCGGTAGTTCCCCACGTGCCACCGTCCGGGTTCGGCGTCCCATTGGCCCGATCGTCCGCGATCACCACGTCGGCCGGCCGCTCGCCGAGCCCGACAATGGTGATCAGTGGACGGTCCGAGGGGATGACAACCCTTCCCGTGTACGTTCCGGGCCGAACCGCGATCACGAAGGGCGCGCTGTTTCCCGCGGGAACGGCATCGACGGCTTCCTGAATCCCGGCAAAGTCCCCGCTTCCGTCAGAGGCCACGACCACCCGGCGACCCGGCCCGCCCCCGCCGCCGGCGCCTGCTCCGCCGCCGCCCACGTTGCTCACGGTCACGCCGCCCACGTCGCTCGCCCCGCTCAGGTCGTTCGCGCTGCCCGCCGACGCGGAAACGGCCCGCCCGCCGAAGAGCGAAGCCACCGTGACGGCCCCCGCAGAGGCCCCAAGAAACGTCCGCCGGCGCATGCCAAGTCTCCAACCGCTCGCCAAAACCCTTGAGGTAAGCCCTTTCCTGGCGAACCGTAGGCGTCTCGAGAGGCGTGGGTCAATGCAATGCCGAGAACCTGCAAACACGCCGTGCACCCAGGCCGAGTCCTTCCAGGTGGACACCATGATCTGCAACAAAAGCGCCGCCCGCCGCCACCGAAGGCGCCCGGAGGGTTCCGACCGTCCGTCGGTGTCCCAGCAGCCGGCGGAACAGCGCAACTTCGTCAAGGTGGACAAGGGCAACGACCCGCAGACGGCGAAGCCGGAGGCGTGTCACAGCTTCGCGCCGGACACCCGGGTGCTGATGGCCGACGGCACCACCAGGCCCATCGCCGAGGTCAACGTCGGCGACAAGGTGACCACGACGGACCCATCGACGGGGCAGAGCAGTGACCAGCAGGTGACGCTGCTGCACGCCAACCGTGACCGGGAACTGACCGACGTCACGGTATCGACGGCGCCCGCCGCGGCACCCCGTACGGAGGGCGAGGGCAAGGGTGGCCGCAGCACGCGCGGCCCCACCGAATCGACGCTGGAGACCACAGCTCACCACCCGTTCTGGGACGCCACTGCCGGCGCCTGGGTCGATGCCGCGGAACTCACCCCGGGCACGTCCACGCTGGTCGGCCCCGACGGCCAAATCCAGTACGTAACCGCAGTACACAACTTCACCGGCACCGAGGTGATGCGCGACCTCACCGTCGCCACCACCCACACGTACTATGTGCTCGCCGGCACAACGCCAGTCCTCGTCCACAACAACGATGCCGCTTTCGCAGGGAGGGCATGCGATGTTCCTCGCTTGGGGCGTAGTGCTGAGCGGATCAATGGTTCGCTCGATCCCATCGCTCGATCGCAGCGAGACACGGTGGTGATGAGTACCGATAATGGGCCAGACCTAGTGGCCTCCGGCGTCCGTGACATTGACCCACGTCAGCGAGCTGCGATGGGTGGTTCCGAACTGGAAGCGCGGCTTCCTGGACATCATGCTGAGGTAACCGCAAATGAGCGGGCGAAAGACCTTGGGCTGAGTCCGCGGGCGCTATCCAGTTATCCGCACGCAATCTGCCCAGCCTGTCGTCAGTACCTAGAAGAAGAAGGCTATAGAATCTCGTCCGATGGGATGAGCGCTGTTATGCGTACCTTCGGAAAGGAGAACTGATGGTGGTCCCGGTGCGCTTTGACTCTCAGCGGCTACGCGAAGACCTTGTCAACCTTGCCCCGTGGCAACGTGTCGCCTTTGCAGTTGGCTGTGTTGAGGTGCTTATACCTGCATACTTGAAATTCAGTGAGTTGGAGCAGGTCGGCGATCCGGTCCTGGTCCGGACCTCAGTGGACGCAGTCTGGTCAGGGCTGCAGGGCGGCGACATGAGCGGCGCCGCATCGGAGCTTCCTACGCCGGATTCGATAAAGGAACTGTTGCCGGCTGAAGAAGACTGGAATGAGTGGGCGCCGCAGGCGGAAGATGCCATTGCCTCGCTCGTCTACCTCTTGGAACTTATGCGTGACGATAATGTTGACCTCGCTGTCTACGCTGCTGAGCGAGCATATTCGGCCGCAGACGAGTTCGAAGCACGAGAACAGGATCTAGAGGTTCTTGGAAGGGATGCTGGTGAGGCGCTCTTGCAGGCTTCGTCGATCCAAGCCGAACTGCAACGGCAGGTGGATGCCTTAGATGCCTTGCAAGATCCCGCGGCCGACTCCTCTATAATTTCCGGTCTGCGGGCCGCTGCGATGCAAGTACCTGTTGGCGGTCCGACGTAGGCCAGCTAGTGTCCTGCGCCGTTAATTCGTTGAATTAATGTAGAGTTCGTTCATGGCTGGTCGTGGACGCCCGAAGGTGCCGTTGGTGTTGACCGAGGATGAGCGGGTCACGTTGGTGCGGTGGTCTCGCCGGGCGAAGTCGTCGCAGGCTCTGGCGGTGCGGTGCCGGATCGTGTTGGGTTGTGCGGAGGATGAGGGTCTGCGCTCGAACAAGGACGTCGCGGCGCAGTTGGGGATCTGGCCGCAGACGGTGACCAAGTGGCGCGGGCGTTTCCTCGAGCGCCGTTTGGACGGCCTGGTCGACGAGCAACGGCCCGGCGCGCCCCGCAAGATCAGCGACGAGCGGATCGAGGACGTGGTCGTCAAGACGCTGGAATCGACCCCGGGTAACGCGACGCACTGGTCTCGGGCATCGATGGCCGAACAGTCGGGGTTATCGAAGTCGACGGTTGGCCGGGTGTGGAAGGCGTTCGGGCTCAAGCCGCATCTGGTCGATACGTTCAAGCTCAGTAACGATCCGCAGTTCATCGACAAGGTTCGTGACGTGGTCGGGCTGTACTTGGACCCGCCGGAGAAGGCCCTCGTGCTGGCGGTCGACGAGAAGTCGCAGATTCAAGCCCTCGACCGCTCGGCGCCGGTGCTGCCGATGATGCCGGGCATGCCCGAACGGCGTACTCACGACTACGTCCGGCACGGCATCACCACGCTGTTCGCCGCTCTGGACGTGGCCACCGGTACCGTGATCGGCTCGATCCACCGCCGGCACCGGGCGATCGAGTTCAAGAAGTTCCTCACCAAACTCGACCACGAAATACCCGCCGACCTCGACATCCATCTGATCTGCGACAACTACGGCACCCACAAACACCCCAGCGTCCGGCAGTGGCTGACCGCGCATCCCCGCTTCCACATGCATTTCACCCCGACCTACTCCAGCTGGCTCAACCAGGTGGAACGCTGGTTCGGTCTGCTCACCGACCAGAAGATCCGCCGCGGCGCCCACCGATCGATCCAAGCGCTGGAGAAAGACATCCGCTCCTGGATCGACCAGTGGAACAGCGACCCGAAACCCTTTATCTGGACCAAAACCGCTGACGAGATCCTCGAACGTCTCGCCTCATATCTTCAACGAATTCCTGGCGCAGGACACTAGTGTCGCGTGTCTTAAGTTACTTGACGGTTCAGGTGCGTAAGAACGAGGCATGTCGGTTGCTGCGCCGTTGGTTTTGCGTCCTGGTGATGGTGCTCGTCTTCGCGCGCTGACGCGGTCGTCGTCGGCGCCTGCAGGCCATGTGCAGCGGGCCCGGATGGTGCTGCTGGCCGCAGATGGCTTGCCGAACGCGGAGATCGGCAGGCGGGTGGGGATGACCCGGCAGACGGTGATCGCCTGGCGGGCCCGATACGAGGCCGGCGGGATCGGCGCTCTGGCGGAGCTGCCCCGTTCGGGCCGGCCGCCGGTCATCGACGAGTCGGCGGTGATCACCTCGACGCTGAACCCGCCACCGGACGGGCTTGGGGTGACGCACTGGTCAGCGCGGCTGCTCTCGGATCACTTGACCCAAGGTGGGATGCCGGTCAGCTTCGCCGAGGTCGCCCGGATCTGGCGGGACTGGGGCCTGCAATCCCATCGGGCCGAGACGTTCAAGTTCTCCACCGATCCGCAGCTGGAAGCCAAGATCCGTGACGTCGTCGGTCTTTACCTCGATCCGCCGGTCAACGCCGTCGTCGTGTGTGTGGACGAGAAGTCGCAGATCCAGGCCCTCGACCGCACCGCGCCGCTGCTACCGATGCGTTTCAACCAGGCCGAGAAACGCACCCACGACTACAAGCGGCACGGCACCACGACCCTGTTCGCCGCTCTCGAGGTCGCGACCGGGAAGATCACCGCGGACGCCTGCTACCAGCGGCATCGCAACGGCGAGTTCCTGGCATTCCTCAAACAGGTCACCAAAGCCCATCCGCGAGTGAAACTGCACGTGATCGCGGACAACTACGCCACCCACAACCACCCGAACGTCGAAGCCTGGCTGGCCCGCAACCCGCGGATCACCATGCACTTCACCCCAACCAGCGCCTCCTGGATGAACATGGTCGAGATCTTCTTCGGCATCATCACCCGCCAAGCCATCCGCCGAGCCACCTTCACCAGCGTGGCCGACCTGATCGGCGCGATCCGAACGTTCATCGACGCCTACAACCAGCGCTGCGAACCGTTCCACTGGACCAAGACCGCCGACCAGATCCTCACCAAAGCCAACCGTCAAAAGACCTCAGACACGCGACACTAGATAGCCCGGCGAAGGTACAGATGAGCGGCATTTTGCCATGTCGGAGAGCTGGTGGTCGGCCCTAGTGTGCGGACTTCTTTGGCCGAGTAAATGCAGGCAGGAGGATGTCCTGCGACTCGGCGGTTGTCTCGTGCAGCTCACCCAGATGCGTCGGCAGACCGGCTTCGGCCGGGCCGCTTCTTGATTACGTATAGCTTTTCTTAGCCAGACTCTTCTGTCGTAGTGCAGTGAAACGGTCTGAAGCCAACCTTTCGGGCGTTCATTGCTGTGCGGGCGGCGGTCGGCGGTGTGGCCGGGGTGGGCGCCGTGGGCGTCTGCCCGCGTGGTGTACGCGTCTGCGGGGCCGTAGCGGGTCTCCGGGGTCAAGGGCCGCCCGCAGGGCGGTCGCTGTGGCGACGCGGTAGCGCCCTTGAGGCCGGAGGGGAGGCCTCGTACCCTCGCGGCGCCGGCCGCTGCTGATCTCCTCTGGGTGCGTGGACGTTGTTCCGCCGGTTCGTTTGTGCGCTCGGTCCGCGTGCGGTCGTGGTCGTGCGTGGGGGTTGCTGTCACCGTTGCTGTCACGATCGATGATCGCGACTCTTCGGAGCGATGAACCCGCCTGATATCGCAGGTGAAGTTGGGTGTGACGTAGCGCAACAGCCGGTCGCGGCCATACGTACTATGTGCTCGCCGGTGAAACGCCGGTACTTGTACACAACAACAATGAAGAGTGCCCCACTGCGACTCAGAAGCGGAATTCGTCCGGAACCGCGACCGGTGGCGATGGTTTGCCAATGGTTGACGGAAGGTGGTTGCGCGGGTCACACGTAAATGCAGGATTAATTCCACTTCAGATTGCTGATCAGCTGCGCGACAGGGAATTCAAGAGCTTTCGGGATTTCCGTCAGGCATTCTGGAGCGCAGTCGGAAACGATCCGCATCTTGCGAGCCAGTTTTCTGCCTCGAATCAAGCTAATATGCTTTCTGGAAAAGCGCCATTCGTGGCCCCGATTCAGCAGTATCGTGGCGCAACGCGAAACACGTTGCATCACGTCACGCCGATATCCCAGGGCGGTGGAGTATATGACCTTGATAATCTGGTCGTAGTGACGCCGAGATATCATGCTGACATTCTGGATCCCGAGTTCCACGGAGGGGGCTGACCTGTGATCGAGAGCGAACTTCGCGCTAGGTGTCTTGAGCTCGTGCACATGATTCGGTCGGGCGCCGGCTCTGAAGAGGAAGGCGACCGATATTTCGAGGAGTTGCAGCGGATCAAGCCCAACCCGAACTGGGCCGACATCATGTTCTACAGATTCCCGGACCTTTCCGATGAGGAGGTTGTGGAGGAAGGGTTGGCGTATCGGCCGATGGCCCTATAAGTCGCGACGAGACTTTCTTACGGATGTGTCCGGTCCAGGGGCAGGCCGTTCCAGTCGGGTGCTGCGGTATCCACGGAACGTCGTTTTTCGCGTTCCCATGCGCTGGGAATAGATACTCCGCGCGAGTCGGTGTCGCAGTTAAGAAGTGTGCCGAGGAGAATGGCATGTCTTGGTTGGGGCATGCGATTGTGAAGGCAATGCCGTGCCGCGTCAGCGGTGCGGCGGCGATCGCCGGACGCCGCCGGGCGGCCTGCGCGCGGCCGTAGACGTTGAGCGCGTGCGCGCGGGCGGCGCTCAGCTGGTCACCGGGACTGGGAGACCGGCCATGTGCTGTCGCGGCGGATCAGCTCCGCGGGGATCTTTTCCACCCGGGGGGCGGTGTTGGGTGGGGGTGGGTCGAGGGCGAGTTCCATTGCTCGTTTTCCCAGGTCGGTCAGTGGCAGGCGGATTGACGTCAGGGCGGGTGTGACGTCGCGGGCTATGGGCATGTCGTCGAAGCCGATCACGCTCAGGAAGCGGCCTGCGGTGCGCATCGCGGCGAGGGCGCCCACGGCCATGGAGTCGTTGAGGGCGGCGATCGCGGTGATGGTCGGGTCTGAGGCCAGCAATGCTGCCGCGGCGGCCTCGCCGCCGTCGCGGGTGAAGTCGGCGTGGGTGACGGTCAGGGTGCGGCCGTGAGAGGTGGCGGCGCGTTGCAGGCCCGCCAGGCGGTCGGCCGTCGTGGTCAGGGCGGCGGGGCCGGCGATCACCCCGACCGATGTGTGGCCCAGCTCGAACAGGTGGGAGCCGGCCAGGTAGCCGCCCTCCTCGTTGGCGGGCAGCACCGCGTCGCAGGCGTGGTGGTGGCGGCCGATCACCGCTATGCGGCCGCCGGTGGCTTCGAAGGCGGTCATCCGGGCGTCGAGTTCCTGTTCGGCGTCCGACGACAGGTAGCCGGAGCCTGCGACCACGATCGCGGCGACCTGGTGGGCGTGCAGCAGGTCGATGTATTCCAGTTCGCGGGCCGGTTCGCGGAACGTGTTGCAGATGATGGTGAGGCGGCCGCCGGCCGTAGCCACCTGTTGCAGGCCGCGGGTGATTTCGGCGAAGTACGGGTCGGACACGTCGTGGACGAGCACGCCGACGGCGTTGCGGTTGGAGCGGGCCAGCATCTGCGCGTGCGCGTTGGGCACGTAACGCAATTCGGCCACCGCGGCCAGCACCCGGGCGCGCAGTTCCTCCGTCACCGGCTTGGGGCTGCCGTTGATGATGCGCGAGGCGGTCGCCGTGGACACCCCGGCGCGGCGGGCCACATCGGCCAACGTAGCCACTACCACCTCCGGTGAAGGAAACCCGCTGAGGATACCGCCGGCGGTCTTGCCCGCCCGGCACCACGCCCCGTACGGTATCAGGAAAGCGCTTACCTAAGCGGTTTGCGAGCGAAGCGGAGGCTGGGAAGAGCATGGACCGCACCCCACTCGGCATTGTCCTCAACGGCGTCACCGGCCGGATGGGGCTGCGTCAGCACCTGATCCGTTCGATCCTGGCCATCCGCGAGGACGGCGGCCTCCCGCTGCGCGACGGCACCGTGCTGTGGCCCGAGCCCGTGCTCGTCGGCCGCAGCGAGGCCAAACTCCGGGCGATCGCCGACCGGCACGGCCTGACCGACTGGACCACCGACCTCGACGGCGCGCTGGCCCGCGAGGACGTGCGGGTCTACTTCGACGCCCAGGTCACCTCGGCCCGGGTCAAGGCGCTGCGCACGGCGATCGAGGCGGGCAAGCACATCTACACCGAGAAACCGGTCGCCGAGAGCCTGGCCGAGGCGGTCGATCTGGCCCGGACGGCTGACGAGGCCGGCATCAAGCACGGCGTGGTGCAGGACAAACTGTTCCTGCCGGGCCTGCAGAAACTGCTCCGGCTGGTGCGGGGCGGATTCTTCGGGCGCATTCTCTCCGTACGGGGGGAATTCGGCTATTGGGTTTTCGAGGGTGACTGGCAGGCCGCGCAACGCCCCTCCTGGAACTACCGTGCGGCGGACGGCGGGGGCATCACGCTCGACATGTTCCCGCATTGGCACTACGTGCTGGAGCAGATCTTCGGGCCCGTACGCGCCGTGACCGCTCGCTCGGTGACCCACATCGACCGCCGCTGGGACGAGGCCGGCGACCCGTACGCGGCAACCGCTGACGACGCCGTCTACGGCCTGTTCGAGCTCGACGGCGGCGTCATGGCGCAGATCAACAGCTCCTGGGCCGTACGGGTGAACCGCGACGAACTGGTGGAGTTCCAGGTCGACGGCACCCATGGCAGCGCGGTCGCCGGTCTGCACCACTGCCGCATCCAGCCGCGCGCCGCCACCCCCAAGCCGGTCTGGGACCCGGACGTGCCGACCGCGCAGCGTTTCCGCGAGCAGTGGCAGCAGGTGCCCGACAACGAGGTCTTCGTCAACGGCTTCCGCGCGCAGTGGGAGCGGTTCCTGCGGTACGTGGCCGAGGACGGGCCCTACACCGGCGACCTGTGGGCGGGGGCGCGCGGCGTGCAGGTGGCCGAGCTGGGCCTGCAGTCCTCGCGGGAGGGCCGCCGCCTGGAGATCCCGGAGCTGGACCAATGAGGTTCAGCGAACGAGGCCCCGAGCAGACGCCGGTGAGGTTCAGCGGAGACGGTCGCGAGCGGACGCCGGTGAGGTTCAGCGGACGAGGCCAGGAGCACACACCGATGAGGTTCAGCGGACGCGGCCGGGAGTACGCGCCGGGCAAGCCGTTCACCAGCCGGATCGCGTACGCCGCCGCCCCCGTGACCGCCGACGGGGAGGGCGAGAACATCCCGGGCGCCCCGGCCGCGCTCGACTGGGACACCACGCTCAAATTCCGGCACCACCTGTGGTCGTACGGGTTCGGGGTGGCCGAGGCGATGGACACCGCTCAGCGTGGGGCGGGACTCGACTACCCGGCCACCCGTGAGCTGATCCGCCGCAGCGCCGCCGAGGCCCGTACGGTCGGCGGGGCGATCGTGGCCGGCGTCGGCACCGACCAGCTGCCGGCCGGTCCGGCCACGCTCGACGAGATCACCAAGGCCTACCTGGAACAGCTGCACGATGTACGCGATGCCGGGGCGACGCCCGTGCTGATGTGCAGCCGGCACCTGGCCGCGGCCGCGCGCGACGCCGACGACTACAAGCGCGTCTACGGCGAGCTGCTGTCGCAGGCGGACGGGCCGGTCCTGCTGCACTGGCTGGGCGAGGCGTTCGATCCCGCGCTGGCCGGTTACTGGGGCAACCACGACGCCGTGCTCGAGATCATCGACGAGCACCGCGAGCGGGTGGCCGGGATCAAGCTGTCGTTGCTCGACGCGGACCACGAGGTCGAGATGCGGCGGCGGCTCCCTCCGGGCGTACGCATGTTCACCGGCGACGACTTCAACTACCCGTCGCTGATCCTCGGCGACGACCACGGCCACTCCGAGGCGTTGCTGGGCGTGCTCGCGGTCATCGCCCCACCCGCGGCGGCGGCGCTGCGGGCACTCGACGAGGGCGACGTGACGGCGTACGGGGAAATCATGGAACCGACGCTGCCGCTTGCCCGGCACCTTTTCGCGGCGCCGACCTACCACTACAAGACCGGAATCGTGTTCCTGAACTGGCTCGCGGGCCATCAGGATCACCTCACGATGGTCAACGGCGCGCAGTCGGGGCGCTCGCCGCGGCACCTGCTCACGTTGATGCGGCTGGCCGACGAGGCCGGGTTGCTGCCCGACGCCGAACTGGCCGAGCATCGTGCCGGCGCCTGGCTGACGACGGTGGGGCTGAACCGATGAGGGGTTTCTCGCTCAACCAGGCCACCACCAAACGCTGGCCCCTCGACGAGCTCGTGCCCGGGTGTGCCGCCGCGGGGGTCGAGGCGGTCGGCCTGTGGCGCGAAGAGGTCACCGAGTACGGCACGGAGAAGGCCGCTTCCCTCGTACGCGATGCCGGCCTCACGGTGTCGTCGCTGTGCCGGGGCGGGTTCTTCCACGACACCGGCTGGTACGACGAGAACCGGCGCGCCATCGAGCAGGCACATACCCTCGGGACCGACACGCTCGTCCTGGTCAGCGGCGGGCTGCCCGGTTCGAGCCGCGACCTCGACGCCGCCCGCCGGCACGTGGGCGACGCGATCGGCGCGCTGGTTCCCGACGCGCTGGCCGCCGGCGTACGCCTGGCCGTCGAACCGCTGCACCCGATGTTCTGCTCCGACCGCTGTGTGGTGGCCACGCTCGGGCAGGCGCTGCGGCTGGCCCAGCCCTACCCGGCCGAGGCGGTCGGCGTGGTGATCGACACCTATCACCTGTGGTGGGACGACACGGTGTGGGACGGGATCGCCACGGCCGGGCGGCAGGGGCGGATCGCGTCGTTCCAGCTGGCCGACTGGATCACCCCGTTGCCGTCCGGTGTGCTGCTGGGGCGGGGGCTGCCCGGCACGGGTTCGGTCGACCTGCGGCGCTTCGCCAGGGCCGTACGGGAAACCGGCTACGACGGCCATGTCGAGGTCGAGGTGTTCCACGAGGAGGTGTGGTCGCGCCCCGGCCCCGAGGTGCTGGCCGAGGCGCTCGCCGGATACCAGGCGGCCGTCGCGTGACCTTCCTGCGCGTAGGGGGCGCCCTCGTCGCGACGTACGTCGTCGACCCCCCGCTCGACATCCGGCTCGCGCCGCGGCCCTACCTGCATCCCGTACGCACCCTGGGCGGCGCCGTGGTGACCGACGAGCTCTGCTTCGACCACCCCTGGCACCTCGGGGCGTCGGTGACGGTCGCCGACGTCAACGGCTGGAACCTCTGGGGCGGCCGCACGTTCGTCCGCGACCAGGGCTACACCTGGCTCGACGACCACGGCGCGATCCGGCACGACGGCTGGCTCTCCGCCCGGGGTGGCCTGTCGGAGAAGCTGCGCTGGTGTGACGGCGACGACCGCACCCTGCTGACCGAGCGGCGCGACATCACGGCGTCCGCGGCCCCCGGCGGGTGGGAGCTGTCCTTCCGGTACGCGTTGACGACCGCCCCGGGCCTGGAGGTGTCGCTCGGCAGCCCAGCCACCCACGGGCGTACGGGGGAAGCGGGTTACGGCGGTTTTTTCTGGCGCTTGCCGGCCGGCCGGGCCGTCACCGACCAGCCACACGGAAGCACCGCGCCGTCGGTGACCGTCACGGTCGACGACCGCTACGCGCTCACGTTCGCGGGGCTGGCCGGTGCGGACCGCTGGTTCCTCCGCACCGGCGGCTACAACGGGGTGTGCGCCGCCCTGGCCTGGGAGAAGCCGCTGGTCATCCCGGCGGGGGAGACCCTGGCCCGCCACCTCCGCGTGCTGATCCGCGACCTCGTCTGAGCGGAAGCCGGCCGGGGCGACAGCACGTCGGCGGTCGAGCGGAACCCGTACGGGCGAAAGGCCTGGACCGGCCGGCCGCCCGGGTCGCCGCGTCACGCGATCCGTCGATGGGTCCTTGATCGGACAGCCTCACCATGCCTCGGCGGTCCTACTGTGAGTCATGACCCAGGCTGTTTCGCTCACTGATTTCCTCGGCTCGACCGAGGTCGGGCGGCTCACGATCGCCCAGCGGAAACTGATTGCCGAGCAGGCCCGGCTCGTTCTCGAACAGAGCTATGCGCTGCTGCCGTTCAAGATGGCCCGGTACGGCATCAACCCGTTGCAGCGTCTGCGATTGCTGTCGCAGCGCCTCGACCGCGACGGCGACCCCGGGCTCGAGTGGCGCCTGCACTCCGAGCTCGTCGACATCTTCAACTCGCTCCGTGACCTGCACACCCGGTACACGCTGCCGCAGCCGTTCAACGGCGTCGCCGTGTTCCTGCCGTTCCTGCTCAAGGAGTTCACCGAGGACGGCCGCCCGCGCTACCTGGTCAGCCGCCGTCAGGCCGGCCAGCCCGAACTCGACCACGCCGAGTTCCGCTTCGGCGTCGAGCTCACACATTGGAACGGCGTGCCGATCGCGCGGGCCGTCGAACGCTTCGGCGAGCGGCTGCCCGGCGCCAACGCCGACGCGCGCCACGCCCGCGCGGTGCAGATGTTCACCGTACGGTCGTTGGCCTTCGCGCCCCCGCCCGACGAGGAGTGGATCACCATCGGGTATCTGGACGCCTCCGGCCGGGCCCGCGAGATCCGGATGACCTGGAACGCGACCCCGATCGCGGTCGCCACCGAAAGCCCCGCCCCGGCCGACGTGCAGCTCGGCGTCGACATCGAGGGCGCCCAACTGGCCCGGCTGCGGGCCGAACTGTTCGCTCCGGAGGCCGTGGCCGCCGAGGAAAGCGGGCAGGAAATCGTCGCCGACGACCCGGACGTGGTCCCGGTGAGCCCCGACCTGGCCACCGTCTTCGAGGCGCGGCGCGTCACCGTCGGCTCGCGCACGGTCGGGCACCTGCGGATCCGCACGTTCATGCCTACCGGTGGCGGCATCGTCGCGTTCGTCCGCGAGTTCACCCGGCTGCTCGGCGCGCTGCCCCAGGACGGGCTCGTGCTCGACGTACGCGGCAACGGCGGCGGCGCGGTCGTCGCCTCCGAACTGTGCCTGCAGGCGCTCACCGCCCGCCCCGTCGAACCGGAACCCGCCCAGTTCGCCGTCACCCCGCTCAACCTGCGCCTGTGCCGCACCCGCGACGACCTGGAGCGCTGGCTCCCGTCGATGGACCAGGCGCTCGAGTCGGGCGCGCCCTACTCGGCCGGCATCCCGTTCACCGAACGCGAATGGTTCGACGCCGTGCCGCAGTCCTACTTCGGCCCGGTCGTGCTGCTCACCGACGCCCGCTGCTACTCCGCCACCGACATCTTCGCGGCCGGTTTCCAGGACAACGGCATCGGCCTCGTGCTCGGCACCGACGGCAACACCGGCGCCGGCGGCGGCAACGTGTGGCAGCTGGGCGACCTGATCGGCTCGCTGCCCGGGTCGTTCCAGCCGCTGCCGCTGGGCGCCGGCGTCTCCCTGGTCATCCGCCGGCTGCTGCGGGTCGGCGCCAAGGCGGGCACCCCGCTGGAGGACTACGGCGTCGTGCCCGACAAACGCCACAGCCCGACCCGCCGCGACATCCTCGCCAACGACGCCGACCTGCTGACGGAGGCGGTGGCCCTGCTCGACAAGTCGCCCGCCCGCCGCTTCGACGTCACGCTGTCCCCGTCGGGCGACGACCTGACGGCCACGTTCGACGTGCTGGGCATCGACCGCGCCGACATCGAGGTCGACGGCCGCCCCCGCTGCAGCGCCGACCTGGACGGGTCGCCTGTCGTGGTCGTCGGCTGCGGGTCTGCCCGGGTGGTCCGGGTCCGAGGCTTCGACGACGGGACGGTGGTGGGGCTGCGGACGTTCGTCCGTAAGGGCGGGGGGTTGCAGTTGCTGGGAACGCTCGAAGACTGATCAGGGATGGGAGCGTCGCTGGGTTGTCCTTGATCTGGCAGTCACGGCCGCGGCGGTGGCTTACCGTGGCGGCAAACACGGGGAGGAGAACAAGGATGAGCGTTTCGTCGATATCGGTCCGTATTGCGGTACTGGCTTTGCTTGTTGCGCTCGTGACGGTGGTGGCCCTTGTCGTGGGGGACGGCAGCCCGGCGGATGGTCTGTCGACCGCGACCAAGATTTACGTCGGCTGAGTCCGGGCGGCGCGGCGGTCCGCGCGCTGGTGGTGGCCGTGCCTCGCACCGTTATCTTGGGTTGGTGCGAACAGTGGAGGTCACCACGCCCAGCGGGCAGCGGTGGGGTGTGCGCGTGGTGTGGGAGCCGCGGTGGCGGGTCATGGCTCGGCGGTTCGGGGGGTGGCGGGCCAAGCGGCGCCACGACGACGTCGGGCCTGGTGACGTGCTGAGCGGCGGGGCCGATGTCAGCTCCAACGTCGGCAGCAGCGGCGGCAGTGGGAGCAGCGGGATCAGTGACGAGCTCGCGGTCATCGCGGTGGTGTTGTTCGCGCTGGTGGCCGTGGGCGTCGTGTTCTGGTGGGTGCTGCTCCCGCTGCTGCTGATCATCTTGGACGGGCTCATCGTGCTGGCGCTGCTGCTCGTGTCGGTGGTGGCGCGGGTCTTGTTCCGGCGTCCCTGGATGGTGCGGGCCACCTCCGGCCGGGGTGAGGTGACCGAGGTCGAGGTGGTCGGGTGGCGGGCCGCGCTGCGCCGCCGGGACGAGATCGCCGAGTCGCTGCGCACCGGGCTGAAGCCCGCGCCCCACAGCGTCATCGTGTAGCCGGCACGCCGTCGAACAGGTCGGAGTGAGCACGCCGGCGCCCATGCACTGGAACGGGCCGGCGCGCCGCTGACAAGCGTGGGCGCCCCAGGGTCCGGCTTGCCGTCGAACAGCGGGACGAACGGGTCTGTGCCCGTCAGGGCACCGGGAGGCGGTGGTGTTCCGGCTTGGTTGCCCAGCCGACGCCCATCTCGGAGGGGAGCATGAGTGTCTCGGCGGACTGCCGCAGCAACGCGTTGATGCCCGGGATGGTGCGTCCGGACGCGTCGACGAGCTGCGGGATGGGCGCGTCGGGCTGGGTCAGGGCCTCGAGCACCGTGGTGAAGTCGATCGTCGACTCCAGGGGGACCAGCAGGCCGGCGCCCGATGAACGGTGGTCGAGCAAGTTGGTCAGCAGGTCGGTGCGCCCGGGCACCTCGACCAGTTCCGGGTCGCCGGGCAGGGCCAGCCGGTCGGTCGGGTATTCGAGCCGGGCCCGCCCGTTCGGCCCGCGGGCGTCGATCTCGCCCGCGATGAAGTCCTCGCCGGCCAGCGTGACCGCGACCAGCAGCGGCAGCCCGCTGTCGAACGTGATGCGCGCGAACGCCGTGTCCTCCACCTCGATCGGCCGTACGCGGTAGCGCTCCACCTCGAGCAGGCGGGGCCGCCCGGATCCGGCCGCCGCCCCGGCCGCCAGGGCCTGCATCACCGCGTGGGCGAGCGGGTTGACCAGGGCGCCGTCGACCACGGGGCGGCCGTTGACCGTACGGCGTCCGGCCCAGGGCGCGCGGGCGTAGTAGGCGTCGTCCCGCTTCCACGACGCCACCGCGGTCAGGGCGGTGACCGACGGGTCGAGCGCGGAGCGGAAGCGGGACCAGGCCTGCGACCCGAGCGCCTGGAAGCCGACCTGACAGGCCCGTCCGGCCCGGGACACGGCGTCGACCAGGGTGTGGTGCGCGGCCACCGATGTCACCGGCGGCTTCTCGAGCAGCAGGTCGCAGCCGGCGTCGAGCGCATCGAGGGCGATCGGCAGGTGGGTGTGCGGCGGCGTGCAGATCACCACCACGTCGGGGCGGGTCTCGGCGAGCAGGGCCCGGTGGTCGGTGAAGGCGGGCGCGTCGGGCGGGGGATCGATCGGTTGCAGGTCGGCCAGGCCCACCAGTTCCACTGAGGGCGACAAATCGGCAATGCGGCGGCGGTGCCAGCGCCCGTGCCCGTTGGCCCCGATCAGGCCAACCCGCGCCTTCACGCGACACCGGCCAATGTGGCTGCCACGCCGTGCTTTTGCAGGGCAGTCAGCCACTCCACCAGCACGGCGCGCAACTCCACGTCGTCTGCCAGCGCCGGCGTGAAAACCGTGTCCAGCCCGAGCAAGGCGTCCACCACACCCTCAGGAGTTGTGGGCGCGGCCGCGAGCCGGGCCCGGATCCGGTCGGCCAGGGGGTCGTCCAGCGGCAGCGGCTGCCCGTCGTCGGCCACCCCCTGCACGAATCGCATCCACGCCGCCACGATCAGGGCGCCCCACCGGGGCATCGCACCGGCGGCTCGCCTGTCCTGGATCGTCTGCAGCACCCGCTGCGGCAGCTTCTGCGAACCGTCGGTGGCCACCTGCACGGTCCGGTACGCGATGGCCGGGTTCTCGAACCGCGTCAAGACCTCTTCCCCGTACGCGACGGTGTCGACCCCGGACGGCGGAGCGAAACTGGGTGCCACGTCGGAGGCGATGTACTCCCGTACGACCGGACGTAGCCCCGGCATCCGCAGGGCCGAGTCGATGGTGGTGTGCCCGGCCAGCGCCCCCAGGTAGGCGATCGCCGAGTGCACGCCGTTGAGGGTGCGCAGCTTCAACCGCTCGTACGGGCGGGGGTCATCAGTCATGACCGCCCCGGCCTGTTCCCAGGCGGGCCGCCCGGCGGGGAAGTCGTCCTCGATCACCCACGCCGAGTACGGCTCGCCGCAGACCGCCGCCCGATCCCGTACGCCCAAAGCCTCTGCCGCCATCGCGGAGAAGGCTGGTGTGGTGGCCGGCACGATGCGGTCGACCATCGAGCCGGGGAACGTGACGCTCTCGCGCACCCAGTCGCCGATCGCCGTGGCCGCGGCGAGGGTCTCGATCAGCCCGCGCAGCCGGTGCCCGTTGGCCGGCAGGTTGTCGCAGCTGGCCAGCGCGATCGGTCCCGCGTCGGCGCGCCGCCGTGCGCACAGCCCCCGGATCAGCAGGCCCGGCACGGTCTGCGGGGGCCGGCCGGTTTCGAGGTCGGCGCGCAGCTCGTCGTCGAGCAGCAGCCGCCCGGTGGCCGCGTCGAGCTTGTAGCCCTTCTCGGTCACGGTGAGCGTGACAATCTTGATGGCCGGGTCGGCGATCCGCGCCACCACGGCGTCCGGGCCGGCGGCGGCCCGCAGCTGCCCGGCCGACGAGCCGATGACCCGGGTGCCGCGGCCGCCGGGTCCCAGCGTCGTCACACTGAACAGCCCGTCCTGCGCGCGCATTGCTTCGACGACCTGCGGCGAGCGCGGCGCGACACCGACGATGCCCCAGCCGCCACCGGCCGCGGCCATCGCGTCCTCGGTGAAGACCGCCTGGTGTGCCCGGTGGAAGGCGCCGAGTCCCAGGTGGACGATCCCGGCGGCGGGCGCGTCGATGCGCGGACGCGCCGAGACGGGCACGGTGGAAAGCGTCTTGCGGCTCAGTTCCATGCCGGGCCGTCCGGGAACGAGAACTCGGCGATCGACGCGGCCCGCATGTCGGAGCTGTAGCCCGCTCTCGTGGGCACCAGGTAACGGCCTTCCCGCGTACGCACCGGGTCCTCGAAGTGTTCGTGCAGGTGATCGACGTACTCGATCATGCGCCCGTCCAGCGACGTGCCCACCCGCAGATAGTCGAAGATCGCGATGTGCTGGACCAGCTCGCACAGCCCCACGCCGCCCGAGTGCGGGCAGACCGGCACCCCGAACTTGGCCGCCAGCAGCAGTTCGGCCAGCACCTCGGGGATCCCCGCGACCCGGCACGCGTCGACCTGCATCACCCCGATCGCGCCGGCTTGCAGGAGTTGCTTGAAGACGACCCGGTTCGCCGCCACTTCACCGGTCGCCACCCGTACGGGGGAAACGGCTCTTTGAATGCGGGCGTGCCCGAGCACGTCGTCGGGATGGGTGGGCTCCTCGATCCAATAGGGGTCGAACTCGGCAAGCCGGGCCATGTTCGCGATCGCCTCGTCCACGCCCCAGATCTGGTTGGCGTCCATCATCAGCAGCGCGTCCGGTCCGATCTCGGCGCGGATGATCCCGGCCCGCCGCACGTCGTCCTCGATCGGGCCGCCGACCTTCATCTTCATGGCGCGCCAGCCCTCCGCGTACGCCTGCCGGGTCAGCGCCCGAACCTTCTCGTCGGGGTAGCCCAGCCAGCCGACGCTGGTCGTGTACGACGGGAAGCCCTCGCGCCGCAGTTCCTCGAGGCGCTCGGAGAGACCGGCCCGGCCCTTGTCGAGGATCGCCGCGGCTTCGCCGGGGGTGAGCGCGTCCGAAATATGCCGGAAGTCCACGGCAGCAACAAGATCCTCGGTCGGGAGCTCAGCCAGGAACTGCCACATCGGCTTGCCCGCGAGCTTGGCCCGCGCGTCCCACACGGCGTTGACCACAGCGCCGGTCGCCATGTGCAGGGCGCCCTTCTCCGGCCCGATCCAGCGCAGCTGCGGATGAGCGGTCAAAGCGCGCAGAAAGGCCAAGGGGTCACCGTCGAGGTCCACGCCGATCAGGGTCGGCGCCAGGGCCCGTACGGCGGCACAGGTGATCTCGTTGCCCTGCCCGTTGGTGAACGTGAACCCGGTGCCGGCCACCCCGCCGTCGGTGGAGAGCTCGACATAGGTGGCCGAGTAGTCGCCCCGGTTGATCGAGTCGGAGCCGTCCCCGGCCGCCGCGGTCGGGAACCGTACGTCGTGCACGTCGACACCCGTGATGGTGGTCATCTCTTCTCCAGCCTGAAGATCCGCTTGGGCAGGTGGTAAGCCAGGTCGGCCATCGTCTCGGCCGCCTCCGGGAACGGCAGGCGGTCCTGCACGACGAGGGAGGCCAGGTACGCCGCGTCGACCCGGCGGGCGACGTCGTGGCGTACGGGAATGGAACAGAACGCCCGGGTGTCGTCGACGAAACCCGCCGTGTTGTAGAAGCCGGCCGAGTCGGTGACGGCCTCACGGAAGCGGCGCATCGCGTCGGGCGTGTCGAGGAACCACCACGGCGCGCCCAGGAACAGCGCCGGATACCCGCCGGCCAGGGGGGCCAGTTCGCGGCTGAACGCGGTCTCGTCGAGCGTGTAGAGCACGACCCGCAGGCGAGGGTCCATCCCGTGCGCGTCCAGCAGCGGCCGCAAGGCCCGGACGTAATCGGTGGCCATCGGGATGTCGCCGCCCACGTCCCGGCCGTGCGCGGCGAACAGCGCGCGGTTGTGGTCCCGCGACGCGCCCGGGTGCAACTGCATGACCAGGCCGTCGTCGATCGACATGCGGGCGAACTCGAGGATCATGTGCGCGCGGAACGTCTCGGCGTCGTCCGCGGTCGCCTCCCCGCGTAACCCGCGTTCGTAGAGCTCGGCGGCCTCGGCGGGGGAGAGCGCCACCGTACGGGCGGTGGGGTGCCCATGGTCCGACGAGGTCGCGCCGGCCTCGATGAACGCCTCGCGCCGGCGTCGAAGCGCGTCCAGGTAACCCGCGTACGTCGTGGTGTCCTCGCCGGCCAGCTCGCCCATCCGCGCCACGTTCCCGGCCCAGCCGTCGCGTTCCAGGTCGACCACGTCGTCGGGGCGGAACGTGGTGATCACCCGGCCGCCCGGCCCGCCCCACCCGTCGGCGGCCAGCTTGGCGTGCCGGGACAGGTCGTCGGTGGGGGACTCGGTGGTGGCCAGCACCTCGATGCCGAAGCGCTCGAACAGGGCCCGCGGGCGGAACCCGGGCTCGGCCAGGCGGGCGGAGATCGCGTCGTACACGTCGTCGGCCGTGTCCTTGGTGAGCGGGATGTCGACCTGGAAGACCGTGCGGAACGTCTGCTCCAGCCACAGCCGCGACGGGGTGCCGCGGAACAGGCGCCAGTTCGCGGCGAGCAGGCGCCAGATCGTACGGGGGTCGGTCTCGACCGGGCCGCCGTCGCGCCGGGGCACACCCAGGCGGTCCGGTGGGATGCCCTGGCTGAGCAGCATGCGCGTTACGTAGTGGTCGGGCACGATCAGCAGCCGGGCCGGGTCGCCGAACGGTTCGTCGTCGGCGAGCAGCGCCGGGTCGACGTGTCCGTGCGGGCTGATCAGGGGCAGGTCGCGCGCCACCGCGTACAGGTCGCGGGCGATGCCGGCGTGCCGCGGGTCGGTGACGAAGATGGGGTCGGGCACGGGCGGTTACTCCTTCTTGAGCAGGTCGTCGACCCGTACGGGGGTGGCGTCCCGCAGGCTCTGGTTGGCGGCCAGGCCGGTGAGCAGGGCCAGGGCGCCGTCGCGGGCGGTGGCCGACCGGTTCATCGGGTCCTTGTGCCCGCCCAGCAGCACGCCGGTGAGGCGTTTGTCGGCGCCGCCGTGGCCCTCGCGGTCGACCGGCTGCAGTTCGACGGCGTACGGCGGGGTCCAGTACGGCCGGATGGTCAGCCTCACCGATCCCGGCTCGGGACTGGCCCCGTGCTTCACCATGTCCGCCGCGGCCGGGCTGACGTGGTCGCTCTCGACAACTTCGAGCTCGAGCCGGCCCTTGCTGCCGTTGACCATGAGCCGGTAGCCCTCCCAGGGGGCGTACGCGGTCAGGTGGTACGTCATGGTGGCGCCGGTGTCGTAGCGGACCAGCACCGCCAGGTCGTCCTCGATGGTCACGCCGGGGGCGAAGACGTCCTGGTCGCGGCGGTAGCCGTCCTCGGCCGACGGGCCTTCGTACAGGGCTTGCAGCCTCGGGTCGGCCGTCAGGTCGAGCGCGAACCGCTCCCGCGGGTGCTGCCGGCCGCGCCCGTGGTCGCCGTAGAAGAACAGCCGGCCGGAGGCGAAGACCTCGACCGGCGCGGCGCCCAGCCACCAGTTGACCAGGTCGAAGTGGTGCCCCGACTTGTGCACGAGCAGGCCGCCCGAGCTGGCCTTGTCGCGGTGCCAGCGGCGGAAGTAGTCGGCGCCGTGCCGCACGTCGAGCAGCCACTCGAAGTGCACCGAGCCGATCTCGCCGATCTCGC
The DNA here is from genome assembly GCF_004362215.1 of Paractinoplanes brasiliensis. NCBI lineage: Bacteria > Bacillati > Actinomycetota > Actinomycetes > Micromonosporales > Micromonosporaceae > Paractinoplanes > Paractinoplanes brasiliensis. The sequence goes on from NZ_SNWR01000001.1 coordinate 6,659,817, forward strand.
CGCTCGCCAGCAACGAGCGGACCACCTCGTGCACCGGATTGAACCGGTAGTTGAAGGCGACCTGCACGCGGCGGCCGGTGCGTTCGACGGCGTCGAGGATGCGCCGGCAGCCGGCGGCGTCGACGGTCATCGGCTTCTCGGTGACGACGTCGCAGCCGGCCTCGAGCGCGGTGACGATGTGGCCGGCGTGGGTGCTGTCCACGCTGGTGACGATCAGCTCGTCGACCCGCTGCTCGGTCAGCATCCGGTGCAGGTCGGCGGCCTGGTAGGTCGGTACGGGGTGCTCGAGCCAGCCGTTGTGGACGTCCATGCGGGCCTGGTTGACGTCGGCCAGGGCGACCAGTTCGGCGGTGTCGGCATGGTCGTCGGTGACCGCGCGGATGAACATCTCGGCGCGCGATCCGGTGCCGATGACGGCTATCCGGCGGCGGGTGTCTGCGGGCATGCGGGTCCTCCGGGGCTGACGGCTCTTCCGGCGGTTCTCGGTTCGTGCGGCTCGGCCGCGGTTCTCGGTTCGTGCGTGCGGCTCGACGGCTGTCTTCGGGGCGTCGGTGGCGCAGCAAAGGTTTGCAGGGAAGTTAGGCCGATCGATCCCTTGACGTCAATGATGGTGGTCGTATGATCCGATTTTGTCCAAGTAAGAGCGTGTTATCAGTGCCCGTTGGCAATTTCTCCGCAACAGAACGGCATTGACAGTCGTGCAACCGCTTGCATTAATGGCTGTCATCACGTGACCGGGGCCACAGGGCCGAGGCGAGGGAGGCACGCATGGCCGTCACCATCCGCGACGTGGCGCGGGCGTCCGGCGTGCACATCTCCACCGTGTCCCGCACGTTCTCGGCCCCGCACCTGGTCAACCCGAACACCCGCAGCCGAGTGCTCGCCTGCGCCGAGCAGCTGGGCTACCGCCCCAACCGGGCCGCCCGCGCGCTGATCACCGGCCGCACCTACAACATCGGCCTGATCGTGGCCGACATCGCCAACCCGTTCTTCCCGCCGCTGATCAAGGCGGCGGAGAGCCAGGCCCGCAAGCACGACCACCACATCTTCGTCGCCGACACCAACGAGGACGCGGCGCTCGAGGAAGAGGTGGTGCGCGCCCTGGCCAAACAGGTCGACGGCGTGCTGCTCGTCAGCCCCCGGATGAGCAACGCGCTGATCGAGCAGCTCAGCCGCGAGGTGCCGCTGGTCGTGGTCAACCGGCAGATCGCCGGCATCCCGGCCGTCGTCATGGACGTCGCCCGCGGCGCCCGGTCGGCGCTGGAACACCTCACAGCGCTCGGCCACCGCCGGATAGCCCTGCTCAGCGGCCCCCGCGGGTCGTGGACCAGCCGGGAGATCCGCCGCTCGGCCGCCGCGACCGCGAAGGCCGCCGGGGCCGAGCTCAGCATCATCGGCCCCAACCCGCCGACCGAGGGTGGCGGGCTCACGATCGCCGAGGACGTGTTGCGGGCCGGCGCCACCGCCGTGCTCGCCTACAACGACCTCATGGCGATCGGCCTCATCGAGGGTCTGCTGGCCGCCGGGGCCCGGGTGCCCCAGGACGTCAGCGTCGTCGGGATCGACGACATCATGCTCAGCCGGCTCACCCGCCCGAAGCTGACCACGGTGGCGACCCCCACCGCCGCCGCCGGTCGGGCGGCCGTCGACATGCTCCTCGCGCATGGCGACGACCGTCGCACCACCGCCCAGATTCAACTGCAGACCGAACTGGTCATACGCGACTCGACGGGGCGGGGCCCGGGTCCGCACAGCCCTGCGGACCCGGGCACGTAAACGCCCCCGACGGTGTCGCTTCTGCGAAGGAGAAGCGCCATGGAGCCCATCACGCGGGGCGTCACGCCCGCCAAACGTACTACCCGGCGGCGGTTGCTCGCCGCCGCCCTGACCGTCCCGCTCCTGCTCGGCGCCGCGGCCTGCGGCGGTGACGACGGGGGCGGCGACTCCGGCAAGGTGGAACTGTCGATCTTCTGGTGGGGCGCCGAGAAACGCGCCGAACTGACCGACCAGGCGCTCGCGCTCTACACCCGGAAACACCCGGACGTCACGTTCAAGAAGACCTGGCAGGGAAACCAGGGCTACTTCGACAAGCTGGCCACCCTCACCGCGGGCGGCAACGCCCCCGACATCTTCCAGATCGACGACAACTACATCTCCGAGTACGCCGGCCGCGGCGTCACGCTGGACCTCAACCCGTACGCCGAAAGCGGCAAGCTCGACGTCAGCAAGTTCCCCGACAGCCTGCGCAAGTACGGCGAGGTCGACGGCAAGCTGGCCGGCGTGGCCATGGGCGAGAACACCCAGGGCCTGGTCTACAACAAGACCCTGCTGGCCAAGCACAACCTGCCCGAGCCCAAGACCGGGATGAGCTGGGAGGAGTTCATCGACTGGGCGGCTGACGTGTCGAAGAAGGCCAAGCTGCCCGGCACCCAGGATGCCAGCGCGGTCTACCAGGCGCTCTGGGTCTTCCTGCGGCAGAACGGCAAGGACCTGTACGCGGGCAAGCAGCTCGGCTTCGACGAGGCCGACATGACCAAGTGGTTCACGCTCTGGAAGGACGCCCGAGCCAAGGGGGCCACGCCGACGCCGGACGTCATCCACGAGGGCAACGCCAGCGACGTCAGCAAGCAGCTGATCGTGACGGGCAAGGCCGGCACGTCGTGGGTCTGGACCAACCAGATGCCCGAGCTGAAGAAGAACACCGACGACGAGCTGGGCCTGATGGCGTACCCGGGTGACTCGAGCGTGCAGTGGGCGCGCGCGTCGCTGTACTTCTCGGCGTTCCGCGGCAGCAAGCACAAGGACACCGCCGTCGACGTGATCAACTTCCTGGCCAACGACCCGGAGGCCGCGAAGATCCTCGGCACCGACCGGGGCCTGCCGCCCAACATCGAGATCCGTCAGCAGGTCGCGGCGACCGTGACCGACCCCAACATGAAGCAGACGATCGCCGTCCAGGACGAGCTCGGCAAGCAGTTCGGGCCCAACCCGCCGACGGTGCCGCCGCAGGGCCACAGCAAGGTGCGTTCCGAGCTGGTCCGGGTGGCCGAAGAGGTCGTCTACGGGCGGCAGACCCCGGAGCAGGCCGCGGCGGCGTACGTCTCCGCCGCCAAGGCGGCGATCGGCGCCTCGTGACCGCCTCCACGCTCACCCGTGACCCCGCTGCCCCCGCCGCTCACCGGCCGGGGCGGCGGGTCCGCCGGCGCCGCGAGAACGTCGCCGGGTACGTCTTCCTCTCGCCGTGGCTGCTGGGCCTGCTCGGGGTGACCGCGATCCCGATGCTCATCTCGCTCTACCTGAGCTTCACCGACTACAGCCCGCTGATCTCACTGGGCGACGCGAGCTGGGTCGGGCTGGACAACTACCGGCGGATGTTCACCGCCGACCAGTCGTACTGGCACGCGGTCACCGTGACCATCACGTTCGCGCTGGTGGCCGTGCCGCTCAAGCTGGCCGCCGCGCTGGGAGTCGCGCTGCTGCTGAACCGGACGATGCGCGGCATCTCGCTGTTCCGCGGGCTGTTCTACCTGCCCTCGCTGCTCGGCGGCAGCGTCGCGCTGGCCATCGTGTGGGTCAGCATGTTCAACCGGGAAGGGGCCTTCAACTCGTTCCTGGCCCTGTTCGGCATCCAGGGCCTGCCGTGGGTCAACGACCCCGACTGGGCGCTGTACACGCTGATCCTGCTCGCGGTCTGGCAGTTCGGCGCGCCCATGGTGATCTTCCTGGCCGGCCTCAAGCAGGTGCCGGTCGAGCTGTACGAGGCGGCGTCGGTCGACGGCGCGAGCCCGTGGCGCAAGTTCGTGCACATCACGCTGCCGATGCTGTCGCCGGTCATCTTCTTCAACCTGGTGCTCGAGACGATCAACGGCTTCCAGGGCTTCACGTCGGCGTTCGTGCTCTCCAACGGCACCGGCGGGCCGGTCGACTCCACGCTCATGTACACGCTGAACCTCTACATCAAGGGGTTCGTCGAGCTCGACATGGGTTACGCGTCCGCCCTGGCCTGGGTGTTCCTGCTCGTGATCGGCCTGATCACCGTGGTGCTGTTCTCGACGGGCCGGTTCTGGGTCCACTACTCCGACAACGAGGAGCGGTGATGCGTTCGTACGCCCGTCTTGTCGCCCTGCTGTTGATCCTCGCGGTAGTGCTCTATCCGCTGGTGTGGATGGTCGGCACGTCGGTCAAGTCGCCGTCCGAGATCGTCAGCAACATCGGGTTGATCCCGCGCGAGTTCACCCCCGGCAACTTCGCCGAGGGCTGGACCAAGTTCGACGTCAGCTTCGGGCGCTTCTTCGTCAACAGCGCGGTCGTGTCGCTGCTGACCGTGCTCGGCAACACGATCTCGTGCCTGCTGGCGGCGTACGCTCTCGGTCGTCTGCGCTTCCGGCTGCGCGGCGTCTGGTTCGCAGTCATGATCGGCACGCTGCTGCTTCCCGGCCACGTGCTGATCATCCCGCAGTACATCCTGTTCCGGACGCTCGGCTGGGTCGGCGGGGACTGGCCCTACCTGCCCCTGCTGGTGCCGGCGTTCCTGGCCACCGAGGCGTTCTTCGTGTTCCTGATCGTGCAGTTCATGCGCGGCATCCCCCGCGAGCTGGACGAGGCCGCGGTGATCGACGGCGCTTCCCCGTACGGGATCTTCCGGCACGTCATCCTGCCGCTGTCCCGGCCCGCCCTGGTCACAACGGCGATCTTCTCGTTCATCTGGACCTGGAACGACTTCTTCCGCCAGCTGGTCTTCCTCTCCGAGCTCAAGGACTACACGGCGCCGGTGGCCCTGACCCTGTTCATCGACTCCACCAGCGAGAGCGCGGTCGGCCCGATGTTCGCGATGTCGTTGCTGTCGCTGATCCCGGTGTTCCTGTTCTTCGTGGCGTTCCAGCGGCTGCTGGTCGAAGGCATCAACACCAGCGGCCTGAAGGGATGACCGCATGCCCCACGACTGGCGCGACTCGTTGCGGCCGGCGGCAGACCTGGCCCTGCTCGGCATCCTGGTCACCCTCGCCTGCCTGCCGGTCCTGACAGCCGGGGCGGCAGTGGGGACGGGCAGCGCGGCCGTGCACAAGCTGCTCACCTTCGGCCGCTGGCCGACGGCGGCGGAGTGTTGGACGTCGTTCCGTACCCGCCTTCTGCCCGGCTGGTGGGCCGGCCCGGTCGTGCTGGTTCTGGCGTGGCTTCTCGCCGTCGACGCGGCCGCGGTCAACCGAGAAGCGGTCCCCGGCGGCCGCCCCCTGGTCGTCGCGCTGCTCGTCCTGGCCTCGGCCGGCGCCGGTTTCCTGGCGATGGTTGCCGGGATGTCGGGCTTCTCCAACCCCGATCCCGTACGGGGGTCTCGCGCTTCCGCCGAGCCGCGTCCGCTACGGCAGGCACGCGCTCTCGTGGCGGCCCGCCCCGGCGCACTGCTCGCCACCACCGGGGTGGTCCTGCTGGTGGCGTTGCTGGCGCTCCTGCTTCACCCCGCCCTGGTGCCGGTGCTGGCCGGGTACGCCCTGTTCGCGGTGCACGCCGTCCTGCACCGCCTCACCCCGCGAACGGTCAGTTCCCCCGTACGGGGTCCGGCCGGTCCCGATGTGCTGAACTGGGTGCATGCTGATGCGTCCCGCGGAGTTGGCAGCGATCCGGGCCGGTGAGGTCGACCTGGCGTTCCGGCGGTGGGACCGGCCCCGGCTCAAGGTCGGCACCAAGATGCGTACGGCGGTGGGGCTGGTCGAGGTCACGTCGGTTGACCGTGTGCCGGTGAGTTCGCTGACCGCTGCGGATGCCCGGCGGGCCGGGGCGGCTTCGCTGGCGGCGCTGCGGCAGGGGCTGGACCGCGTACACCCCGAACGGCCGGTGTATCGGGTCGGGCTGCGGTACGCCGGTGCCGACCCGCGTCAGGTGTTGCGGGAGGCGGTTCCCGACGCGGCGGAGCTCGACAGCATCGGGACCCGGCTCGACCGTCTCGACCGCGCCTCGCCGAGCGGGCCGTGGACCCGGGCGACGCTGCTGCTGATCGACGAACTGCCCGCCACCCGGGCGCCTGAGCTCGCCCAACGCCTGGGCCGAGACACCCCGTCGTTCAAACAGAACGTCCGCAAGCTCAAGGAGCGCGGCCTGACCGAGTCGCTCGACATCGGCTACCGCCTCTCAGCCCGGGGCGCCGCCTTCCTCGACCACGAAGGACATCCGCGGTCGCCCGCCACTCCGCGGCCGGGAACCCCACTGCCGCACCTCGGCGCTCCCGCGACCCGCGCGCTCGCCGCCCGTGGCGTGGCCAGCCTCGAACAGGTAGCCGACCTCACCGCCGCCGAGGTGCAGGCACTCCACGGGGTGGGCCCGTACGCGTTGCGCCACCTGCGCGCCGCACTGGACGCGGCCGGCCTCACGTTCCGCGAACCCTCGCCCTGAACGACTGTCAGCCGGTGAAGGGCTGGGGTGGCCGGCGCAGGACTGGTGGCAGCGGGGGGCTCCCAGAGAGCGTGACTGACAGCCACACCTGCGACGGCCGTGACCTCACTCGGGCTTGTCCACGAACTCCAGCGCGGCGGTGGCGAAGAGCGGGGACGTGAACAGGTTGTAGTGGGTGAGGCCGGGGAGGATGGCCAGCGCGTGGCCGCCCTTGGGACGGCCCTCGCCCATCCAGCCGCCGTCGCGCAGGCCGCCGTCGAGCAGTTCGAAGACCTCGACGAAGTGGGAGGGCGGGCACATGTCGGCGTCGGCCGCCATGATCAGGGTCGGGACCTGCAGGTTGCGGACCTCCTCGGTGTAGTCGAAGTCGACGGCCATCGCCTTTCCGATCTTGCCGAGCAGGCGGGGAAAGTCCTCCGGGCGGGGCGCGACCCGCGAGTACAGCTCGTACATCGGGGTCTCCTTCATGAACTCCGCCGCCTCGGGGCCGACCTGGCCCTGCTGCTCGAGGATCTCGGGGTACGTCGCGCTGCGGCGGATGCCGGCCGAGGCCGAGACCAGGCGCCCGACCTTCTGCGGGTGGCGGATCGCCAGCAGCAGCGCGACCCCGCCGCCCAGCGAGTAGCCGACCACGTCCGGCTTCTCGAGGCCGAGGTGGTCGATCAGCGCGGCGACGTCGTCGGCCATGAACTTGATGTCGAGCGGGCGGTCGATGTCCGCCGTACGGCCGTGTCCTTGCAGGTCGATCAGGATGACCTGGTGTCCTTCGGCGAACTGGCCGATGATCGGGCCGAACATCTCGCCCGAGCCGAGGCCGCCGTGCAGCAGGATCAGCGGGCGGCCCTCGCCGTGCGTCTCGTAGTACAGGTTGATCCCGTTGACCTCGGCGTACGAGCCGTTGCCGTGCTGCTCGGCGGTCCAGGTGGTGGTCATCTCGTGCTCCTTCGTCGTCAGTTGCGGGTAGGACCGGGGCCGACGGCGGAACTCATCGGTGCGCGGGGAAGTTTTTGTCGTACCCCTGGACTAGTTTCGGTCTTGTGAGCGACGTGGCCACCCCGATCGAGACCCAGCTCGAGGCTTTCCGTCCCGAGCTGACCGGTTACTGCTATCGCATGCTCGGCTCCGCCTTCGAGGCCGAGGATGCCGTTCAGGACACCCTCGTGCGTGCCTGGAAGAGCTACGAGGGCTTCGAGGGCCGCTCGGCCCTGCGGTCCTGGCTCTATCGCATCGCCACCAATGTGTGCCTGACCATGCTGGGCAGCGCGCAGCGGCGGGCCCGCCCGATGGATCTCGCGCCCGCCGGGTCGGGTCACGCGGCCCACCCGGGGGAGCCTCGCCCCGATGAGATCTGGGTCGGCCCGGTGCCCGACGGGCGGGTGCTGGCCGCGGTGGCCGACCCGGCCCAGGTGGTGGCCGACCGCGAGTCGATCCGGCTGGCCTTCGTCGCCGCGCTGCAGCATCTGCCGCCCAAGCAGCGGGCCGTGCTGATCCTGCGCGAGGTGCTGGCGTGGTCGGCGCAAGAGGTGGCCGAGCTGCTCGATTTGTCGGTGGCGAGCGTCAACAGCGCGCTCCAGCGGGCCCGCGCCACGATCGCCTCGACCGACAAGGCGGCCCAGGTGCTCGAGCCCGACGACGAGGAACAGAAAAAGCTGCTCGCTCGCTACGTGCAGGCCTTCGAGTCATACGATTTGACCGCTCTGACGGCTTTGCTGCACGAGGATGCGACGCTGTCGATGCCGCCGCTGCCGCTGTGGCTGCGCGGCACCGACGACATCATCGCGTGGATGACTGGCACGGGCAGCGGTTGCGAGGGGTCGCGGCTGATCCCCGTGGTGGCCAGCGGGCTGCCCGCGTTCGGGCAGTATCGGGTGGCCGCCGACGGCGACGGGCACACGCCGTGGGCGCTGACCGTGCTCGAGATCTCAGACGGGCGGATCGCCGGCGTCAACAACTTCCTCGACACCGAGCGGCTGTTCCCACTGTTCGGGCTCCCCGAAAGGCTCCCGCGAGAGGAGGCCGCCTGATTCGTCCAGCGCGGCGAAAAAGCCGCCCAGCCCCATCAGCGCGAAAACGCCGAGCAGGTCGGCGCCGGCGCCGGTCAGCACAAAGCGGTGGCCGTGCCGCCCGGCGGTCATGCGCAGCCGGGCCAGCGCCTCGACGGTGACCACACTCGGGGCGACCGCGGTGACGTCACAGAGCACGTCACCCGGCCCGTCCCGCGCGCGTAGCAGGCCGGCCAGGTCCGCACACAGGCAGGGAATGTCCGCGCGGGTGACCCTCGCGCCGACGGCAAACAAGACCGTCATACCGCATACGACTCGCCGGCCCCGCAAAACTCATCGCCGCCGCCTGTCGCCCGTCGCCCGCTGCCTGCTGGCCGAAGGCCGAGCGTCGCGGGCCGGCGGATCGCCGGCGGCTGGGCTGGGCCGGGCCGGTGGACGGGTGCGGCGGGGCTGGAGCCGGGCATTTCGGGCTGGGGTGGTGCGGTTGGCTGTCCGTTTGGGGTGGGAGTTGGGTGGGGGTCCGGTTCGGGGGCTGAGCTGGGCGGAGCGGGCTGACGGCCGTACGGGGAAGGCCTTTAGGCTGGGCTGATGAGCGAGCAAGTGACCAACTGGGCCGGCAACATCGTCTTCAACGCGCGCGCGGTGCGCCGGCCGGGGTCGGTGGGCGAGGTGCAGGAGATCGTTGCCGGGGGTGGGCCGATCAAGGTGCTGGGCAGCGGCCACTCCTTCAACCGGATGGCCGACACCGACGGCACGCTGATCTCGCTTGCTGATCTGCCCCGGGTGACCGAGATCAGCGCCGACCGTAAGTCCGTGCGGGTCGACGGCGGCGTCCGCTACGGCGACATCGCGGCCTACCTGCACACCAACGGCCTCGCCCTGCACAACACGGCCTCCCTGCCGCACATCTCGGTGGCGGGCGCGATCGCCACCGCCACCCACGGTTCGGGTGTCACCAACGGCAACCTGGCCACGGCGGTGTCGTCGATCGAGTTCGTCGACGGCTCGGGCAAGCTGGTGACGGTGAGCCGGGGCGACGCCGACTTCGAGGGCGTCGTCGTGCACCTGGGCGCGCTCGGCATCATCACCGCGCTCACGCTCGACGTGGTGCCGGCGTTCGACATCCGGCAGTACGTGTTCGACACTGTGCCCCGGGCCTCGCTCGACGGCAACCTCGACGCGATGCTCGCCGACGGGTACAGCGTGAGCCTGTTCACCAACTGGAGCAGCCGCGACATCAGCCACGCCTGGCTCAAGCGCACCGAGCCGATCGGCGACGAGTGGTACGGCGCGCGTCTGGCCGACGGCCCCCGCCACCCCGTCCCGGGCATGCCCGCCCAGAACAGCACCGAGCAGGGCGGCGTGCCCGGCCCCTGGCACACCCGGCTGCCGCACTTCCGCATGGAGTTCACCCCGTCGAGCGGCGAGGAGCTGCAGTCGGAATATCACGTGGCCCGCGCCGACGGACTGGCCGCGATCGACGCCGTGGCCTCGATCCGTGAGCGGGTCGCCGCCGTGCTGCAGGTCTGCGAGGTGCGGACGATCGCCGCCGACAACCTGTGGCTGAGCCCCAACTACCACCGCGACAGCATGGCGCTGCACTTCACGTGGATCGCCGACGCCGACGCGGTGACGCCGGTGGTGGCCGAGCTCGAGCAGGTGCTGGCCCCGCTGTCGCCCCGGCCGCACGTGGGCAAGGTGTTCACGATGGCGCCCGAGACGATCCGGCAGGGGTGGGAGCGGTTCGCCGACTTCCAGGCGCTGGTCGCGAAGTACGACCCGGCGGGCACGTTCCGCAACGACTGGCTGGCCGAAATCCTGGGCTGATTCGCCCGAAAACGGGGTACTAGCAGGGCTTATGCGTGGTTGATTCTTCCCAGCCGCACCGTCGCGGCATTTGTTGAGGAAGAGAGCCACATGCGCACCAGTCAATCCCGCGTGTCGATCCGGGCGAAAGCCGCCGTCACCGCGTTGCTGCTCGGCGCCGGCGGCGTCGCCGCAGTGGGCGCCGCCGCCCAGGCCCAGCCACCCGCGCCCAGCCGGTCCGCGGACCTGTCGCCGGAGCTGCAGCGGCTGCTCGCGCAGGTCGGACGGCACATCTCGCTGCGCGAACTGGAAGCCGACGGCACCCTGGCGGGGCTGTCGCGGGCCACGCGGGCGGCCGATCCGAGCAGCGCCGACCTGAGCGCCGAGGAGGCCGACCGCCCGCGGTCCGGCACAGTCGCCACGCCGGGCAAGACGTTCGACATGGCCTGGTTCGAGCGCAACCTGCGGGCCGCGCTGACCGGCAAGGCCGTCGGGTACGCGTACTCGATCGGCAAGGGCGGCCAGCTGGACCGGCAGGCCGGTGTCGGTTCCGCGCGGGTGGCGCCCGACAACCCGGTCACCGCCCAGTCGGCCACCAAGGCGATGACCATCGCCAGCGTCAGCAAGCCGGTCACCACCGCGGCCGTGCTGCGCCTGCTGGAGCAGAAGAAGATCTCGGTCGACAGCGCGATCGGGCCGTGGCTGCCGTCGGCCTGGAAACGCGGCGTCGACGTCGACAAGATCACGTTCCGGCAGCTGATGACGCACACCAGCGGCCTGCTCCAGAACTACCAGACGGCCACCGGCACGACCGGGGGCAAGTCGACGGGCTCGTGGGACAACATCCGCATCGCGATCGGTCAGGACCTCGGATCCCAGGGTCCCAAGTACGCGAACATGAACTTCAGCATCTTCCGCATCATGGTGCCCAAGATCGCGTACGGGGTGGACCTGAGCCCGCTGTACGACGCGCCGCCGGCCAACGTCACCCCGGCACAGATCGACTACCTGACCGGGATCGTGTTCCTCGGTTACCTCAAGCCTGTCCTGGCGCTGGCCAAAGCCTCGGTGAGCTGCGCCAACTCCGACGCCACACCGACCAAGCTGTACGCGTACCCGACCGGTGGCAAGGCCGGCTGGGGCCCGCAGGACTACACCACCGGCTGCGGCGGCTACGGCTACAACATGTCCGCCAACGGGATCACCTCGTTCCTGTCGCACATCCGCTACACCGAGACGGTGATCTCCGCGGCCGCGCGCAAGCTGATGGTCGACGAGAACGTCGGCATGTACTCCTACGACGGCGCCTACGGCACGTACCACGGCCACAACGGCTCGTGGACGCAGTCCGGCAACCGGGGGATGCGCAGCTGCGCCATGTCGTTCCACATCCACGTGGACGCCTCGCTGCTGGTCAACAGCAAGGGCGACTACCCGAGCCCGTGCACGATCCTGCGCGACGCGTTCGACAAGGCCTGGCACTGACCGCGGCCTAATAGCGGTCCCGCCGTACGACGTGGGTGCCGGCCAGGTCGAGGAAGGCCTGGGCCGTCCGCGTCGTCGGTGCGACCGGCTACATCGGCTCCCGCGTCCTCACCGTCCTGCTCGGGGCCGGGCACAGTGTTACCGCATTGGTCCGAGACCCTTCCCGCGTACGGGGTGAGGGCGCGCGACTGGTGACCGGCAACATGCGGGATCGCGGTCTCGTCCGTGGGCTGGCCGCCGACGCCGAGGCGGTGATCGCGACGGCAACTCCGGGCGACGCCACGAGCGCCGAGGCCGACCGTGACTTCGTGGGCGCGGTGCTGGACGGGTTGCGACCGGGGGCAACCTTTGTCCGTACGGGGGGAATCTGGGTGCATGGCGAGGGCGATGCGCTCACCGAGGAGACGCCGTTGTCGCCGCCCGCGCTGGTCGCGTGGCGCGCCGAGATCGACAGCCGTGCCCTGGCGGCCCCGGGGATCCGCTCGCTGCTGGTCGAACCGGGCATCGTGTACGGCCATGGCACGGGCATCCCGGCGCTGGTGTTCGGCCAGGAGCGGGTCGGTGATCCGGCCGCGCTGCAACTGATCGGCCCGGGGACGCAGCACTGGACCACCGTGCACGTCGACGATCTTGCCGAGCTCTACCTGGCCACGCTGACCGCGGGCGCGGCCGGCGATCGTTTCCTGGCGGTCGGCGGCTTCAACCCGACCGTGGCGGAGCTGGGCGAGGCGGCCGCCCGGCGGCTCGGGCTGGACGGCCGGGTGGTGGCGGAGGACCCGGCCGGAACGGTGGCGCGGCTGGGCGGTTTCGGCGAGGCGTTGCTGCTCGACCAGCAGGCGTCGGGGGAGAAGGCGCGGCGGGTGCTCGGCTGGAAGCCGTCACGGCCGTCGCTGCTCGAGACCTTTGCCTCCGGTGAATACGACCCGGCTTGATTGATCGATAAGCGTGGAACCCCGGCGTGAGCTGGGGTTCCGCCGTCTCGCCAAGAAGATCATCTTAAGAAATTCTTAAGTGCTGATCGGCTTTGGGAGCGCTCCCGTATGGATGGCCGTAGCCACATTCGGTCCCCCAGTCGCGGAAGGCGTACTCCCAATGTACAGAGCCAAGTTCAACAAGTCTTCCTCCAAGAACACGCGTCGTTGGCAGATCGGTGCGGTCGCGGGAGTCGCCGTCGCCATGGTCGGCGTCGGTCTGGGTGTCGCATCGGCCGACGAGGCGGTGCCGACGGTCAACTGCCCGCAGCTGACCGGCTTGCCCGCGGTGCCGGCCCAGGCGCAGGCCGAGGTGCAGCGCAACCTGGAACTGCTGAACACGCAGATCTCCGAGGCCAACAACCGCATCGCGAGCACGGTCGGCCAGGGCGGCCCGAACTTCATCCAGAACGCGATCCTCGGCCCGCTGGCCGACAAGCGCTTCGCGACGATCAACCGGATCGAGACCGCGATCGGCCGCAACGCCGCGAAGCCCAACCTGAACGCCGAGGGCCTGTCGGACTGCTCGCTCAACCAGGACGGCGGGAACTCGGCCCAGCAGCCGACCGACGTGCCGGCCGCGGGCAACGGTGGTGGCAACAACGCCGGTGGTGGCAACAACGCGCTGCCGACCGTCAACTGCCCCACGCTGACCAACCTGCCGGCCATCCCGGCGCAGGCCGCGGCCGAGGTGCAGCGCAACCTGGAACTGCTGAACACCCAGATCCGTGAGGCCAACGCCCGGATCGTCTCGACCGTCGGCCAGGGCGGCGCGAACTTCATTCAGAACGCGATCCTCGGCCCGCTGGCCGACAAGCGCTTCGCGACGATCAACCGGATCGAGACCGCGATCGGCCGCAACGCGGCCAAGCCCAACCTGAACGCCGAGGGCCTGTCGGAGTGCTCGCTCAACCAGGGTGGCGGCGCCTCGGCCGAGCAGCCCGTCGAGGTGCCGGCTGGCAACGCCGGTGGCGGCAATGCCGGCAACGGCGGTAACGGCAACGGGAACGGCGGCGCGACCGGCGCCCTGCCGACGGTGAACTGCCCGGCGCTGAACAACCTGCCGGCCATCCCGGCCCAGGCCGCCGCCGAGGTGCAGCGCAACCTCGAACTGCTGAACACCCAGATCGCCGAGGCCAACAACCGCATCGCGAGCACGGTGGGTCAGGGCGGCCCGAACTTCATCCAGAACGCGATCCTCGGCCCGCTGGCCGACAAGCGCTTCGCGACGATCAACCGGATCGAGACCGCGATCGGCCGCAACGCCGCGAAGCCCAACCTGAACGCCGAGGGCCTGTCGGACTGCTCGCTCAACCAGTGACCTCGCTGAACCAGTGACGTAGCAACACCACCGCGGACAGACGCGCGCCCGGACCCCCACCCGGGCGCGCGTCGTCTCTTCGGGCACAGTCACGCGCGTCACGAGTGCGCATTTGTGTCACACGACAGGGGTAGCTTCGCCCCATGCCCGCCGATGCGAATGCGAAGCCGCCGCAGCGCCCCCACCCGTGGCGGGTGGAAGGCGCGCCGCCCAGCGATCCACCCGGTGGCCCGAAAGGGCCGCGCTCCTCCTGGCTCCGCTTCGGCGGCATGCTCATCGCCCTGCTCGCTCTCAACTGGATCATCTCGTCGATCTTCCTGAGCCCGGCCGAGCGGGCCCCGGTGTCCTACACGTTCTTCCTGGCCCAGGTCCAGGCCGACAACGTCAGCGAGATCACCTCGACCGGTGACACCATCGAGGGCCAGTTCAAAAAGGAGACGGCCTACACGCCGACCGGCGCGACCAAGGCCGAGCAGGTCGAGCGGTTCACCACCCAGCGGCCCTCGTTCGCCGACGACAACCTGTTCGCCGAGTTGCAGGCCAACAACGTGCCGGTCAACGCGAACCCGCCCGACGCCCCACGCCCGATCTGGCAGCAGCTGCTGATCGGCTTCGGTCCCACGATCCTGCTGGTCGCGCTGTTCGTGTGGATCTATCGGCGCATGGCGGGCGGGGCCGGGGGCGCGCTCGGCGCCTTCGGCAAGTCGCGCGCCAAGCTCTATCAGCCAGAATCCGGACCCCGTACGACGTTTGCCGACGTCGCCGGCATCGAAGAGGTTGAGAAGGAAGTCACCGAGATCGTCGACTTCCTGCGCGAGCCCGAAAAGTATCGCAAGCTGGGTGCCCAGATCCCGCACGGCGTGCTGCTGTCAGGCCCGCCCGGCACGGGCAAGACGCTGCTGGCCCGCGCGGTGGCCGGCGAGGCCAGGGTGCCGTTCTTCTCGATCTCGGCGTCCGAGTTCATCGAGGCGATCGTCGGGGTCGGCGCCAGCCGGGTGCGTGACCTGTTCGACCAGGCCAAAAAGGTCGCTCCGTCCATCATCTTCATCGACGAGCTGGACGCGATCGGCCGGGCCCGGGGCAGCGCCCAGTCGCTCGGCGGCAACGACGAGCGCGAGCAGACGCTCAACCAGATCCTGACCGAGATGGACGGCTTCACCGGCAGCGAGGGGGTGGTGGTGCTGGCCGCGACCAACCGTTCCGAGGTGCTCGACCCGGCGCTGCTGCGGCCCGGCCGGTTCGACCGGCGCGTGGTGGTCAGCCCTCCCGACCTGTCCGGCCGCCGGGCGATCCTCGCCGTGCACACCCGTGGCGTGCCGCTGGCCCCCGACGTCGACCTCGACGCCCTCGCCGCCACCACGCCCGGCATGGTCGGCGCCGACCTGAAAAACCTGGTGAACGAGGCCGCGCTGCTGGCCGCCCGCCGCGGGCACACCCAGGTGCGGAACGCCGACTTCACCGACGCGCTGGAAAAGGTGGTGCTGGGCACCGTCCGCGGCATCATGCTGACCCCGGGCGAAAAAGAGCGTACGGCGTTCCACGAGTCCGGCCACGCGCTGCTGGGCATGCTGACGCCCGGCGCCGACCCGGTCCGCAAGATTTCGATCATCCCGCGCGGCCAGGCGCTGGGCGTGACGTTCCAGAGCCCGTCGGCCGACCGCTACGGCTACTCGGCGAAGTACCTGCGCGGCCGCATCATCGGCGCGCTCGGTGGCCGGGCCGCCGAAGAGGTCGTCTACGGCGACATGACCACGGGCGCCGAGAGCGACCTCGACCAGGTCAGCAACATCGCCCGCCAGATGGTGGGCCGGTGGGGCATGTCCGAGGCGATCGGCCCGGTCACCGTGCTGCCGCCGCCCGGCCAGGAGTCGCCGCTGGGCCTCGACGGGGTCGCCCCCGCCACCAAGGAGCTGATCGACGCCGAGGTCCGCAAGATCGTGGAAGCCTGCTACGCCGAGGCCCTGTCGCTGCTGCGCTCGCACCGGCCGCAGCTCGACAGCCTGGCCCACCGCCTGCTCGAGACCGAAACCCTCGACGAGGCCGACGCGTACGCCGCCGCCGGCATCGACCCGTCCGAGGCCCCGGGTGCGGTGGCCCGCGGCGAGGCCCCCGGCTCCGCGCAGGCCCCCGGCCTCCCGGTCTCGGCCGTGAACTCGGGGACGTCTCCGGCGCCTGGTGTTCCGGCCTCAGCCGTGGCCTCCGAGGCGTCTCCGGCGCCTGGTGTTCCGGCCGCGGCCGGAGTCTCCGAAGCGTCTCCGGCGCCTGGTGTTCCGGCCGCGGCCGTGGCCTCCGAAGCGTCCGCGGTCCCCGGGCGGCCCGATCCCACCGCGACCGACTCCACCCCGGCCTGACCATGAGCGACGCGCTCACCCCGACACCGTCTCGTCGGGGCAGCGCGTCGCTGCCGGCCGACAGCCACGTGCACAGCGAGTGGTCGTGGGACGCGGCTTTCGGCGACATGGGGGCGACCTGCGAACGGGCTGTCGAGCTGGAACTGCCCGCGGTCGCCTTCACCGAGCACCTCGACCACATCGTGTGGACGGCCGACCACGACACGCTCGAGGAGAGCCCAGTCCTGGCATCCCACGCCGACGCTCAGGGGCGGGTGATCGCCCCGCCGTTCGACGCGGCCGGTTACCTGGCTGCCGTCGAGCGCTGCCGGGAACGCTTCCCCGGCCTGCGGATCCTCAGCGGGCTCGAGATCGGCGAGCCGCACCTGCACACCGACGCCGTCGCCCGGGTGTTGAGCGCGGGCCGGTTCGACCGCGTGCTCGGCTCGATGCACGCGCTGCTCATCGGCGAGACGTTCTACGAGCCGCCGGGGTTCTTCGCGCACTACGGCCAGGAGGAAGGGTTCCGGCGCTATCTGCTCGGGATCCCGGCCGTCGTCGCCGGCAGTGAGGTGTTCTCGGTCTTCGCCCACATCGACTTTCCGGTGCGGTTCTGGACAGGGCCGTTCGACCCGCAGCGATGGGAGGAGGAGTTCCGGCTGGCGCTGCGCGCGATCGCCGACGGCGGGCGGGCCCTCGAGGTCAACAGCAAGGTCCCCCTGCATCCCGCGATCCTGCGCTGGTGGCGCGAGGAAGGTGGCGCCGCGGTGTCGTTCGGCAGCGACGCGCACTCACCGGGGTCGCTGGCTCACGACTTCCACGAGGTGGCCCACATGGTCGAGGCCCACGGCTTCCGCCCCGGCCGCCGGCCGCACGACTTCTGGACCCGCTGACCGCAGCCCCGCGAGCCGGCCGAACCGACCCGCGGGTGGTCGCGACGCTGCCGCGCGGGTGTGGCGGTGCCGGAACGCTGACGCGGGGCTGAGGCGGCGTCGGAACCCGTGCCCTGTACGGCTCGGCAGTCAAGGTACTCTCCGGACCCGCGACGCCCTCCAACAGGGAGCGTGGCCGGTGGAGGCAGGCGCGGTGGTCACAACGCTCCCCCTGAAGCTGGGTGGTGCGCTGTCTGGCTCACCGCTTTGTCGATTTTGTTGCGCCGCTGCCCTTCGGCAGCCAAGGCCGCGTGTCCGGCAGAGGTCACCTCGTAGTTGCGGCTTCGTCAGCCTGTCGGTTTCGCAGACGTCCGAACGCGGCACCCAGTGCCGCGCCGCTGAGCGCGCCCATCGCCCAGAAGACGATCGAGCCGACGAGGAACTCGGGACGCAGCACGTCGCCCACCGCCGCCTGCCAAGTCGGCGGCAAAGCATCGCCGGTGCTCAGATAGCCCGCGTGCCGCTCGGCCCAGACCACGGCCTCCGGAATGCTGACGGCGAGCATCCCTGCCAGAGCGCCCAGCCCGGCCACGGCCCCGGTGCGCAGCGCCGCGCTGACGGACCGGTGGCGCCAGGCAGTGGTGAGCGTGACCACGAACAGCAGCACGCTCGGCAGCGTGACCCAGGTGCTCAGGACACCGCCCTGTTCGTGAGCTAATGACCAGCGCGAGGCGATGAACACGCCACCGGCCACGAGTACCGCGACACCCGAGGCCTGCAGCCAGGCGCCTTGCGTCAGCCCGGATCGCAGCGCGGTCCATGTCCCGCCGAGGGCGAACCGGCGCCGCTCGCGCGGCGTGTCGATCGCCGCGAGTTCGGCACGCAGCGCGGTGCCCCAGGCGGCTTGGTTGCCGGGTAGGTCAGCGGTTGCCAGCTCAAGCAACACCTGCCAGGAATCGCGATGCTGTCTGCCCTCCGCCTGGCGGCGGGCACCGAGTGCCGCACCGAGGACGGGCCACGGCAGCGCCCAGACCAGCGTGGCGAAGAAGGCGTCGAACGGCACGAGCAGATCTCCCTCGCCGAGGTTGCCGACGACGGGGAAGGCACCAGGATCGGCCAGGTATGCGGCGCGCAGGGGCAGGTGGGCAACTGCTGCACCGGCGGTGACGGCGAGCAGGGCGAGCACCCCGGCGACGGTTCCGGCGCCGAAGCTGCGGGCACGCGCCGCCGCGCCGGCGGCGATTGCGGCGAGCAGCCCGCACCCGGCGGCGGCCAGCAGTCCGAGCGCCAATGTCAGCAGCACGACGTCGAAGCCCCAGTCCGAGCCGCGAGGCGCCGCGGCGAGGTAGGCCTGTTCCAGCGCGGCGGTGAGCGCGGCGGCGCCGACGGCGAGGGTGATCAGTGCTGGCCAGACGGGCCTCCGGGCGCCGTTGCGCAGCGCGGCGCCGAGGTGGGCGGGAAGGCTTCGCGCGCCTGCCTGGCGCGCGGCGCCGGTCAGATGGATCGCGAGCACCAGCAGCGCGAGCAGGGGCGGCACGAGCATCACCGGGAGGAGCAGGAATGCGAACATCGGAGGCCTCCGGACGGTGGTCGGGTCAGGTGGTCCGCGGCGAGAGCCGGGTCGCGCGCGGGGTGGCCGGGGCCTCGGCAGCGCGAGCCCTGGCGGTGAGGGTGCGGGCGAGTTCGGCACCTGCGGTGCTGAGCCGGTAGAGGTGGCGGGCGGGCCGACCGCGGGGCGGGGCAGTTTCCCAGGAGGTCTCGACGTGGCCGCGTTCGGCGAGGCGGATCAGGATCGGGTAGACAGTTCCAGCTTTGAGGTCGAGGGTGCGGCACAGGTCGTAGCCGTGGCTCCAGTTCTCGCCGGTTTCAGCGAGGGCGATGAGCACTGCGGCGGTCTGCGGTGAGGGACGTCGGTCACGTACCATGCTCTCAATATCTATCTAGATAGAGTTATCCGCAAGCCCCAGCCCGCTTCCGCCCGCTCAGGCTCGCACCCAAGGCGGTGGGGCCGGCTGCGGGCTGCGACGCGGTGGGGTCGCTCAGAAACGGCAGGGCCGCCCGCGGCGAGGGGGGAGCCTCGCGGCGGGCGGCCGGTTCGACAGGGTCAGGAGCGGGGGCCCACCAGCTCGGGTTCGGGCTGGGGCGGGGTCACGGCCGCGGCCGTGTGGCGGCCCCGGGGGCGCATGAAGCGGGGCGCCCACCAGTTGGCCTTGCCCAGCAGCGTCATCGCCGAGGGCAGGACCACCGCGCGGATGATGGTGGCGTCGAGCAGGATCGCGGCGGCCAGGCCGATGCCCAGCTGCTTCATGTCGATCGTGGACAGCGTGGCGAAGATCGAGAACACCGCGACCATCACCAGGGCCGCGCTGCTCACCGTGCCGGCCGAACCGGTGATGCCCTCGGCCACCGCCTCGCGGGTCGGCACGCCGCGCAGCACCGCCTCGCGGATCCGGGACACCACGAACACGTGGTAGTCCATCGACAGGCCGAACAGCACCACGAACAGGAACAGCGGCAGCCAGCTGACGATCGCGTCCATCGACGTGAAGCCGAGCAGGTCGGGCGCCCAGCTGCCCTGGAAGACCAGCACCAGCAGCCCGTACGCCGCCCCGACGGAGAGCAGGTTGAGCATGATCGAGGTGGCCGCGACCACGACCGACCGGAACGTCCAGGCCATCATGAGGAACGTCAGCAGCAGCACGACCCCGGCCACCAGCGGCAGCGTCCGCCAGATGTGCTCGGCGTAGTCCTCGTTGTCGGCCACCCCGCCGCCGACCGCGTACGTCACGCCGGGCACCCCGTTGAGCGCGGCCGGCACCAGGTCGGAGCGCAGCCGGTGCAGCGAGTCGGATGCCTCGTCACTGCGCGACGAGAACGGCGTCGCCACGTGCAGCACCGAGACCGTCTTGTCCGGCGAGACCTCGATGTCCGGCCCGCCCTGCTCGAGCGGCGCGAACAGCCTGTCGCCCTGGGTGCTCTGCGCGAGGTTCTTCAGAGCGGCCTGCACGGCGGGAGCGGAAGCGGCGGGCGCCGAGACCGCGATCAGGTGGTTGGTGCCGTTGCTCGGGTAGGCCGCGGTCAGCCGGTCGTACGCCTGCATGGCCGGCGTCGTGCGGGGCAGGTCTTCGGTGCCGGGGAACTTGAGGTTCATGCCGAGCGCCGGAACGGCCAGGGCCAGCAGCGCCAGCACGCTCACCAGCAGCGTGGCGACCGGCCAGCGCAGCGCCGGGTGCAGAACCGCCCGCCAGAACCGCGACCCGCCGCCGGAGTTGCGGGCGGACAGGCGCCACAGCAGCGGCACCCGCGGCCGGTCGACCCAGCGGCCCAGCTTGGCCAGGATCGCGGGCAGCACGGTCAGCGAGCCGAGCACGGCCACCGCGACCACGAGGATCGAGCCGACGGCGAGCGACGAGAACGTGGAGTCGCCGGCGAGGAACAGCCCGGCCATCGCGATGATGACGGCCGTGCCGCTGACCACCACGGCGTGCCCGGAGGTCTCGGCGGCGATCTCGACCGCGTCGACGTGGCCGCGGCCCTTGGCCCGTTCCTCCCGTTCCCGGCGTACGTAGAACAGCGAGTAGTCGACGCCGACGGCCATGCCGATCAGCAGGATGACGCTGGCGGTGGCGTCACTCGACGGCACCAGGTGCGAGGCCAGTGTGGACAGCCCCATCGCGGCGGCCACGGACGACAACGCCAGCAGCACCGGCACCCCGGCGGCGATCAGCGCGCCGAAGACCAGGATGAGGATCGCGAGGGTGACCGGCAGGCTGAGGATCTCGGCCCGCTTGAAGTCCTCGCCCAGCGTGTCGTCCAGCGCCTTGCCGATGGAGGGGCCGCCGACCTGTTCGACCCTCAGTTCGGGGTGGGTGGCCTGCACCTCGGCGGTGGCCGAGCGCAGCGGCTCGACGCGGTCCGCGGCGGTGTCGGGGTCGCCGGCCATGGTGATCGGCACCAGCAGCGCCGAGCCGTCGTTGGCCGGGATGGGCTTGCCGACCTCGGCCACCCCGGTGACCGTGCGCAGCTTCGTGGTGGCGTCAGCGGCGGCCTTCTGCGCGGCTGCGGTGTCGAGCTTGCCCGTGCGGGCCGTGATCAGCACGTTGTCGACAGCGGGCTCGTCGGCGAACCCGGCCTTGTCGATCATCACGTACGCGCGTCCGGCCTCGCCGATCGCGTCGTCCTGCGGGGTCGCCTCCTTGAGGCCGGCCGAGTTGCCGCCCACGAAGCACACCGCCACGAAGACCACCCAGAGCGCGATCGCGCGCCACGGATGTTCGGCGCTCCAGCGCGCCATGCGTACCGTCACCGGTCGCCTGCCCATCGTTGCCCCCCAGTACGAATCCGTTTGTCGCACTGAAGGTATGGAGGGCGCGAGCCGGGCACATCGGGGCCGAACCCCGGTCGGCCCCCGACCCCGCGACACGCCGATGAGCGTCGGAAACCCGACGCCACGCCGCGGAAAGGCCCGCAAACCGGCCATACGGATCAGGGTTTACCCCGGGACTTCCCGGATTCGCCGCCCTTGATCTCCGCTACTAGGTTGTCCCCATGCGACAACGAAAGAGGTCGATTCTTGCCGCGACGGCCGCCGCCGCGCTGGTGTTCCTCGGGTCCGCGGGCCCGGCGAACGCTATCGCGAACGGCGACCCCGTCGAGCCGGGCCGGTATGCCTTCTCGGTCAAACTGACCATGACGGGCATCCCGACCGCCAACGGCGGCAAGCGCAACAGCGCGTGTTCCGGCGCCCTGATCGCACCCCAGTGGGTGATCACCGCCGGGCACTGCTTCCGCGACCAGAACGGGGTGCGCGTCGAGCGTCCGGTGGCCGATTCGACGCTCGCGACGATCGGCCGCACCGATCTGACGAACACCGAGAGGGGGCAGGAACTCGAGATCGTGGCGGTGCGTCAGTCGTCCACGGCCGACGTGTCGCTGGCCAAGCTGGCGGAGCCGGTCCGGGGCGTCCGCCCGATCCGGGTGGGCCGTACGGCTCCGCAGGCCGGGGACATTCTGCGGGTCACGGGTTACGGGTCCACCACGAGCGTCAATCCCGCGCCGGTCACCTGGCTGCGTACGGGGAAGATGGAGGTGGTCGCGCTCAGCGACTCGGTCACCCAGGTCAAGGGCCAATCGCCCCAGGCCGACACCACGCCTTGCCCGTACGACTCGGGTGGTCCGTTCTTCGTCGAGCGGGGTAAGCGGCCGCCGCTGCTCGTGGCGGTGGTCAGCAACGGCCCGTCGTGCCCGCACGACAGCATCGAGAACGCGGCCCGCGTCGACAATCTCGCCTCCTGGGTCTCGCAAGTCACACACTGACGTCTGTTGGCCGGGCCGGTTACGGGGAAACCCGTAGCCGGCCCTTTCGTATGCGGTGAACTTGACGTGATGCCCTCTCGCATTGTGAGGACCGCCACGGTCGGTAACCGACCAGCCTGGTCCATAACCGACTAGGGTGGTCCGCATGCCGCGTCCGACGAAGCAGCAGATCGACGACGAGATCCTGGAGACCGCCGCGGCCCTGTTCGCGCGGCACGGGTTCAGGGAGACGTCGATCCAGCGCATCGCCGACGCGGTGGGCTACTCCAAGACGGGCCTGCTCCACCGCTATCCCAGCAAGGAGGCGCTGCAACAGGCGGTCATCGACCACGCCCTGCGCGACATCCGCGCGGTGGCCGACACCGTCCGCGACCTGCCTCCCGGCCCGCAGCGTGACCGGGCGGCCGTCGGCGGCATCGCGCGTCTGGCGATGGAGGGTCCCGGCACGGTCTCGCTGCTGCTCACGTATCTGGCCGACACGCAGGACGACGAGTTCGGCCGCATCCTCGAGGAGATCGGCGAAGTGATCTTCGAGTGCTTCGCGACCGACCCCGAGGCCGAGCCGGCCCGGGCCCTTCGGGTCGTGGGCGCCCTGGGCGCAGTGGCCGTGGCTGGGGTCGCGCTGCGCGACAAGCCGCTCGCCGTGACCCTCGACGACCTCATCGACATCAGTTACGACGCGCTCGGCCACGGCCGGGCCGCGTCCGCACAGCCGCGCCCGTAACGACGAGCAAGGGAACACGCACATGGCAACGTTGCTGCATCGCCTCGGACTGGGTGCCGTCCGCCACAAGGCGCTGGTCATGGTCGCCTGGCTGGTAGCCGTGATCGCGCTCGGCGCCGGCGCCGCCACGCTCTCGGGCACGATGGTCAACTCGTTCTCGATCCCGGGGCAGGAGTCGACCAAGGCCCTCGACCTGATGGAGGAGCGGTTCGGCGCCGCCTCGGCCGGCGCCACGGCTCAGGTGGTGATGCAGGCGCCCGGCGCCGGCAGGATCACCGACCGGGCCACCGCCGCCCAGGTCGCTCAGGTCGTGGCCAAGCTGCAGAAACTGCCCGGGGTCGTGGCGGCCACGAACCCGCTCGACCCGCAGGCGCCCACGGTCTCGCAGGACCAGACCGCCGCCTACAGCACGGTCACCTACGGCGTGCAGGCCTCCGAGATCACCGTCGAGGAGCGTGAGGCGCTGACCGCGGTGGTCGACGAGTCCCGCGGGGCCGGCCTGATCGTCGAGGCCCGTGGCGAGGCCACGCAGGAGTCGGGCGCCGACATCGGTGGCGCCGGCGAGATCCTCGGCGTGGTCGTGGCGCTGGTCGTGCTGGCCGTCACGTACGGCTCGCTCGTGCTGGCCGGCATGAACCTGCTGACCGCGCTGGCCGGGGTGGCGATCGGCGCGCTCGGCATCACCACGCTCAGCGGCTTCGCGGAGCTGCAGTCCACCACCCCGATCCTCGCGGTCATGCTGGGCCTGGCCGTTGGCATCGACTACGCGCTGTTCATCGTCACCCGGTTCCGCCAGGAGCTGCGCCGCGGCCTGCCGGTGCCCGAGGCGGTCGCCCTCGCGGTCGGCACGGCCGGCTCCGCCGTGGTCACGGCCGGCCTCACGGTGGTGATCGCGCTGGCCGGCCTGGCGGTCGCCGGCATCCCGTTCCTCACCGAGATGGGCATCGCCGCCGCGGCCACCATCGTCTTCGCCGTGCTGGTCGCGATCACCCTGGTGCCCGCCTTCCTCGGCGCCATCGGCATGCGGGCGCTGCCCAAGCGCGAGCGGGTCAACCCCACCGTTTCCGTACGCCGGGACCGCGGCTTCTATCGCGGCTGGGCCCACATGGTGACCCACCAGCGCGTGCTCAGCCTGATCGTGGCCGTCGCGGCACTGGCCGTCATCGCGATCCCGTTCTTCTCGATGCAGACCACGCTCATCCAGCGCGCCGCCGAGGGCAGCACCCAGGAGAAGGCCGACGCGATCATCGCCGAGCGGTTCGGGCCGGGTTTCGCGGGCCCGTTGCTGGTGCTGGTCGACGGCTCCGGCGCCCCGGCGTACGCGACGACCGTACGGGAAGAGATCTCTGCCCTGCCCGATGTCGCCTTCGTGGCCGAGCCGCGCCCCAGCCAGGCCGGCGACGCGGCGCTGATCACGATCATCCCGAAGTCGGGGCCGGAGGACACCGCCACGATGGATCTGGTGCACGCCATCCGTGACGACGTGGCCGACGGGCCGGGCGCCGAGGTGTACGTGACCGGGCAGACCGCCGTCAGCATCGACGTGTCGGAGAAGCTCGACCAGGCGCTGCCGATCTATCTGGTGCTGGTCGTCGGTCTGGCCTTCGTGCTGCTGGTGCTGGTCTTTCGTTCGCTGCTGGTGCCGGTCGTCGGCGTGCTCGGCTTCCTGCTCACCATCGGCGCCGCGCTCGGCGCCACCACCGCGGTGTTCCAGTGGGGCTGGCTCTCCGACCTGGTCAACGCGCAGACCACCGGCCCGCTGCTGAGCCTGGCGCCGATCATCATCGTCGGCATCCTGTTCGGCCTGGCCATGGACTACCAGGTCTTCCTGGTCTCGCGGATGCATGAGGCGTATGCCCACGGCGCCGGGCCGCGCGACGCGGTGGTCACCGGCTTCCGGCAGGCCGCCCCGGTGGTCGTGGCCGCCGCAACCATCATGTTCTCGGTCTTCGCCGGGTTCGTGCCCGAGGGTAACGACACGATCAAGCCGATCGCGTTCGCGCTGGCCATCGGCATCCTGTTCGACGCCATCGTGGTCCGCATGGTGATCGTGCCGGCGGCGATCGCGCTGCTGGGCCGGTCCGCCTGGTGGCTGCCGAGGTGGCTGAGCTGGCTCCCGTCGGTCGACGTGGAGGGCGCCGCCCTGGAAAGGCACGTTCCGGACGACGCGCGCGACATCGAGGAACACGCTCACGCCGCGTAAAATGGGGCGTATGCCGTAAATATCCGGAAGCAGGTCGCCCAATCACCCACGTAACGACCGTCCGGCTTGCTGGAATTGGGGCATGTGGCCGGAACATGAAGAGGATACGGGCGGGCTCCCAGGCGCCGAGGTCAGAGCGGCCCTGGAGACCTGGCGCTCCGGCCTGGTCGACCTGACCGGCGCCAACCCCCTGCTCAACTTCGCCCGGGTCGCCTCGGGCGCCGTCGAGATCACCGGCCCGGCGCCCAAGGCGATCGTCAAGGTCCTGCAGGAGGGCGGCGGCTACAGCTTCCACGCCGAGGGCCCGGACACCCCCGTGCACGTGCTGCGCACCGAGCTGCCCGAGGAGCAGCTCGGCGCGTTGCTGCACGGGTTCTGGCGCCGTTCCCGCCAGGAGATGCTCGACCGGGGGGTCTCGCCGCTCTTCCTGGGCCTGGGCATGCTGCACTGGGCGGACGACGACGGGACCCCGTACGAGAGCCCGATCCTGCTCATCCCGGTCGAGATCGACCCGGCCGGCCCGCGGCTGATCGCCCGTCCCGAGGACCCGATCGTCAACCCCGCCCTGACCGTGCGCATGGACGACCTCGACATCGAGTTTCCTGAGATCAACTCGCTGGCCGAGCTCGACGTCACCGTGCTCTGGGCCATGGTCGACGTCGCGATCGGCGAGCGGCGCGGCTGGTACGCCGACGAGACGATCACGCTGTCCTGCCTGAGCGTGCACCGCGAGGCGATGTACTACGACCTGTACGAGAACGAGCCCCACATCGTCGAGCACCCTGTCGTCCGCGCCCTGGCCACGCGCGACGCCGACCGTGCGTTCGCCTTCGAGCCCACCCCGGTCGAGCGCATCGACGTCGTGGCGCCGCCCGAGGACGTCCCGCTGATCCTCGACGCCGACGCCACCCAGCGGGTCGCCGTGGCCGCCGCCGTGGCCGGGCGCAGCTTCGTGCTCGACGGCCCGCCCGGCACCGGCAAGTCGCAGACGGTCGCCAACATCGTCGGCGGGCTGATGCACGCGGGCAAACGGGTGCTGGTCGTCTCGGAAAAGGCCGCCGCGCTCGACACCGTGCAGCGCCGGCTCACCGAGGCCGGGCTCGGCAACTACCTGCTGGCCCTGCACAGCGACCTGACCGGGCGGCGCGAGGTGGCCGACGCGCTGGCCACCGCGCTCGAGACCGATTCCGTGCCGCTGGCGACCATGGACCCGATCGACCGGCGAGCCGTGCGGGAGCGGCGGGAGAGGCTCACCTCGTACGCGGAAGCCTTGAACCGCATCCGTCAGCCGCTCGGCCGCAGCCTCTTCGACGTGCTGGGCATCTGTGCCCGCCTGCTCGACGTGCCGGCCGCCCCGGTCGCGACGGTCGACCCGCACGAGCTCACCGCGGACGCCGTCCATCGCATCCGCGACGCGGTGGCTCGGCTCGGCCGGGTACGCAGCGACACGTACACCTGGCGCGAGGCGACAGACCGGGAGCCGCTCGACGGCCGCCTGCGCCAGGCCCTGACCGCCCTCGGCATCCTGGCCGAGACGGTGATCGCCAACTCGACCCTGGCCGACGCGTTCGACCTGCACGAACCGGCCGGCGCGGCCCGGCTGGCCGCGCTCTCGGCCCACGCCGCCAAGCGCCCGGTCAAGGTCGAGGAGGACTGGCTGACGATCGACAGCATCCAGCCGGTGCAGAAGGCGGCCACCGACCTCACCCACCATCTGGCCGCGCTGCGCTACGGCGGCATCCCGTGGGCCGAGCTGCCCTCGGCCGACGAGATGGCCGCCGTCCCGGACCTGTCGCACCTGGTCCCCGAGCCGGTCGACCTCAAACCGCTCAACGCCGCCCAGGCCGACCACCTGGCCAACAAGTTCGCCGAGGAGGCCGACCGGCTGGAGAGCCGTCTGGGGAGCCTCGACCGGGTCACCGCCCGGCTCGGGCTGCCCAACGTGGTCACGTTCTCCGACTCCAACCGGGTCATCACGGTGGCCGACCTGATCAGCCGGGAGCACAAACCGGAGCCGTCCTGGTTCGCCACCGGCGGGATGCCGGCGGCCCACGCTGCGGTGCGGGCGCTGCGGCTGGCGGTCGAGCGCGTACGGGAAACCGAGTCGCAGGCCCGGGAGCACTTCGACGAGGCGGTGCTCGAGGAGCCGATCACCGAGGTCGCCGACCGGCTCACCCGCCACCGGGGCCCGCGCCGGCTGTTGCGGCCCTATCGCCGCGACAAGCGACTGGCCGTCGAGGCCGCGCGGCCCGACGTCAAACCGTCCGAGGCGGTGACCCACGTCGAGGACGCCGCCGCCTGGAAGCAGGCCCTGGAGGATCTGGCGGCGGCCGAGGCCGAGCACGCCGAGCTGCTGGGCCGGCACTGGAAGGGCATGGACACCGACTTCCACGCCATTCAGGACGCGTTGCACACCGCGGACGAGGTGATCCGCGAGGTGCCGGCCGACGCGCTGCCCGCCGTCACCGTGCACGTCTGCGCGCCCCGGCCCAACAGCGCGCTGCTGCGTATCGTCGGCGAGGCCCGCGACGAGTTCACCCGGTTCCGCACCACCCTGCGCCCGGCCCCGGCCCGCGCCCCGCGCCCGGAACTGGGGGAGGGGGCCATCATCGACGCGGTCACGTGGCTGCGCGCCCACATCGCCCCGCTGCACGCGGCGGCCGAGATGATCCGGTCGTACAGCGTGCCCACCGGACGCGACCTGACTTTGGCCGAGGCCATGAGCATCGCCGAGCAGCGCCAGGCCGCCACCGACGCCGAGGCGGCCATCTGGGCCGAGGCCACCACGCACTCGGCTGTGCTGGGCACCGTCTATCGGGGCACCAAGACCGACGACGAGGCGATGAACGAGGTCGTCGCATGGACGGTGCAGGCCCGGCGGCTGATGACCGGCGAGGACGCGCCGATGACCCGGGAACAGGCCCACGCGCTGATGGAGGCCCACCCCACCGAGGGGCTGCCCGCCGCGGTCGCCGGCTGGGAGGCAGCCCGGGGCCAGGTGCTCGACGCGTTCGGCCCCGCCCGCCACGCCGAGCTCAACGAGCGGCTCGGCGACTACGACGGCGCCCGTGACCTGCTCGTCGAGCTGCTGCACGACGGCGAGGGACAGCAGGAGTGGTTCCGGCACGAGGACGCCCGGCGGGTGCTGGTCGACCACGGCCTGGCCGAGGCGCTGGAGTTCTGCGCCGAACAGGAGACGCCGATCGAGCAGGTCTGGCCCGTGCTGGAGCGGTCGCTCTACCGCGGATGGGCCGACGCCGTCATCCGCGACGACCCGGGCCTGCAGCCGGTCGCGGCCGAGGACCGTACCCACCTGGTCGACGTCTACCGCCTGCTCGACCGCGAGCTGACCTCGGCCGCGCTGGCCGACATCGTCTACGCCGTTGAGGCCCGCCGCCCGTCCGCGTCGGCCGCCGGTGAGCCCGGCGTGATCCGGCGCGAGGGCAACAAGCAGTCCGGGCACCTGCCCGTGCGGGAACTGCTGGCCCAGGCCCGGCACGCCGTGCAGGGGCTCAAGCCGTGCCTGCTGATGAGCCCGCTCGCGGTGAGCCGCTACCTGCCGCCCGAGATGGAGTTCGACATGGTCGTCATCGACGAGGCGTCGCAGGTGACCACGGCCGACGCGATCAACTGCATCTACCGGGGCGACGCTCTCGTGGTCGCGGGGGACGAGCGGCAGCTGCCGCCGACCTCGTACTACGACCGGGTCTCCGACGACGTCACCGACTTCCCGTCCATCCTGGAGCTCGCCCGCGACACGTTCCCGGTGCTGCACCTGGGCTGGCACCACCGCAGCCGGCACGAGGCGTTGTTCGCCTTCGCCAACATCGCCTACTACCACGGCCGCCTGGTCGCCATGACCCGTTCCTACCCGCAGGAACCCGGCCACGGCGTCGAGATGTTCCTGGTCGACGGCGTCTATCGGCGGCAGACCACGTCGGACAACCCGATCGAGGCCGACGCGGTGGCCGAGCGGGTGCTGCACCACTACACGACCCGGCCCGACAAGACGCTGGGCGTGGTGACGCTCTCGGTGGCCCAGGCCGACGCCGTCGACGACGCGGTGCGCCGCGCCCTCGGCGAGCGCCCCGACCTCGAGCACCTCCTCGACGACAACGACCGGCTCTCCGGGTTCTTCTGCAAGAGCCTGGAGGCGGTGCAGGGTGACGTCCGCGACGTGATCATCATGTCGATCGGCTACGGCTACGACGAGAACGACAAGATCAGCACGAACTTCGGGGCGCTCAACCGGCCGATGGGCTGGCGGCGCCTCAACGTGGCGATCACCCGCGCCCGCGAGCGCGTCGAGGTGGTCTCGTCCATCCGGGCCGGTGACGTCCCCGACATGGGCAACGAGAGCGTCCGGCACCTCAAGGCCTTCCTCGAGTACGCCGAGAGGTCCGCCGCCACGCTGGGCCGCGACATCACCGACCGTGAGGACGCGTCGCCCTTCGAGGACGCGGTGCTCACCGCCCTCACCTCGTGGGGTTACCGCGTACGCCGCAGGGTGGGCGCCGCCGGCCACTGGATCGACCTGGGCGTGCTGCACCCCGATCAGGACGACGACGTGTTCGCCATCGGCATCGAGTTCGACGGGCCCGAGTATCAGCACATCCCGTCCTCACGCGACCGGGACCGCCTGCGTGACGAGGCGCTGCGCGAGCTGGGCTGGCACATGCACCGGATCTGGTCGGTGGCCTGGTATCAGAACCCGGCCGAGGAACAGAACCGGCTGCGCGCGGCGATCGACCGGGCGCTGGCCGACCCGGTCGGGATCGACCAGCTCGCCGTCCCCGAATGGCCGCCGTACCGGGCCATTTCGGGCGAGCTGCTGCCGCGCGAGGCGCCGATAACCCCAACGGGGGACACCCTTTAGGAGTAATAGCCGGTATTCGCGCATGGTGATCTCTTCGGTGGGTACGCGTCGCCGTTTATGGAAAACAATCGTTGGCCGGTCATGCGCGGACGTCATGCCCTCCGTCGTCACGGCTCCCGAGACGTTTCCGGCGCCGTGGCGGTGACGGCCGACGCGGACAGCGCGGTCACCATCCTCACCGTGCGCGGAACCTGGGGGACGCCCCTGCGCCGGGACTCGTTCACGGCCGTGAAAACTGTGCTGTACGCCCACCCGGCCGCGTTGGTGGTCGACCTGAACGCCGTCATCGACACCAAGGCTGCGAGCGCCCCCACCTGGATGACAGTGTCCCGGGTCGGGGCGTCGATGACCCCGCCCGTACGGGTCGCCGCCTGCCTGCCCCGGCGCGCCGCGCTCACCCAGCGGCTCGACCGGCTCGGCCCGCCGAACTCCCTGCCCGTCTTCGACAGCCTGGAACTGGCACACGCGGCGATGGTGGCCGGCGGACCGGTGCTCGACCGGCGGAGCATCGAGCTGCCGCCCCACCCCGACAGCCCCGCACTCGCGCGCAACCTCGTCAGCGAGGCGTGCAGCGCGTGGGGGCTGTCCGCAGTGCTCTACCCGGCCCGGCTGGTGATGAGCGAACTCGCGGCCAACGCGATCGAGCACGCGGCCACGCCGTTCCACGCCGTCGCGGTGCGCCGCGGCAACGGCCTGCAAGTGATCGTCGCCGACCGCAACCCGCGCCTGCCCCACCTGGTCGAGCCGCCTCTCGACCCGCCGGGCAACCTGTGGGACCTGCGTGGTCAGGGACTGCGGACGGTGCGGGCGGCGTCGGCCGGGTGGGGAGCACTCCCCACCCGGGACGGCAAACTGGTCTGGGCGACCGTGCGGGCCTAGTTGCTGACGGTGGCCTTGGCCTTCGTGGCTCCGGACGGGTGCTTGCCGGTCGGCACGCCGGTCGTCGTCACGGACGGCTCGCCGCCGCCGGCCCCGGGCTCGGCGTCGCCGTTGACCCGGACCCGCCTGTACGGGTCGCCGTACTCGCGCATGGCCCGTCGCGCGAACGCCTGCTGCTCGGTGGCGACCCGCTCGGAGCGGCCGCGGCCGATGAAGCTGACCGCCCAGTGCAGCACCGTGGTGAACCTGTTCTTGAAGCCGACCAGGTAGATCACGTGCACCACGAGCCACATCAGCCAGGCGAAGAAACCCGACAGACGCAACTTGCCGATGCTGGCCACCGCGGAGAACCGCGAGATCGTGGCCATGCTGCCCTTGTCGAAATACTTGAACGGGCCGGGCGCGTCCTTGCGGCGCAGCCGGCGCTTGATCACGTCGGCCGCGTAGCGCCCGCCCTGGATCGCCACCTGAGCCACGCCGGGCAGCGGGCGGCCGTCCTCACCGGGCAGGTGCATCATGTCGCCCAGCACGAAGATCTCGGGGTGACCGGGAACGGTCAGGTCGGGCTGCACCATGACCCGGCCCGCGCGGTCGGTCTCGGCCCCGGCCGACTCGGCGATCTGCCGGGCCAGCGGCGGCGCCTGCACACCGGCGGCCCACACCTTGGTCATCGACGGGATGCGCTGGTGGCCGCGCTCGGACTCGACCTCGATGCCGGTCGCGTCGACGTCGACCACCTTGGTGTTGAGCTCCACCTCGACGCCCATCAGGTGCAGCTGGCGCAGCGCGCGGGTCGACAGGTGGTCGCCGAACGTGTTGAGCACCGCGCCGACCGCGTCGATCAGGATGATGCGGGCCCGGCGCGGGTCGATGTGCTTGTACTGCCCGACCAGGTTGCGGTGGGCCAGCTCGGCGATCTGGCCGGCCATCTCGACCCCCGTCGCGCCGGCGCCGACCACCACGAAGGTGAGCCAGCGCTCCTGCGCCTCGGGATCGGTCTGCAGGTCGGCGATCTCGAACGCGCCGAAGATCCTGGCCCGCAGCTCGAGAGCGTCGTCGATGCTCTTCATGCCCGGCGCGTAGTCGGTGAAGTGGTCGTTGCCGAAGTAGGACTGCGAGGCGCCGGCGGCCACGATCAGCGAGTCGTACGCCACCGTGTAATCGATGCCCGGGCCGGCCACCGTAATGATCTTGCGTTCCGTGTCGACCTCGCGGGCCCAGCCCAGCTTGACGTCGACGTTGTCCTGGCCCTTGAGCACCTCACGGATGGGCGGGGCGATCTCGCCCTCGGACAGCACGCCGGTGGCCACCTGATAGAGCAGGGGCTGGAACAAGTGGTAAGCCGTGCCGTTGATGAGTGTGATGTCGACGTCGGCCTTGCGGAGCGCCTTGATGGCGAAAAGACCCCCGAAGCCGGCCCCGATGACTGCCACCCGATGCCGCTGCATTACCACTCCCTCGGTGCTCGGTGTCTCGTTAGGTAGAGCACCCTGACCAGGCCAACTATGCCGTGAGTATCGACACTGTGGAGGCCCGGCGCGGGCGTGCGCGGGGCCTCGTGACACCTTGCTTTCCCAGCCCGGCCACGGAAAAACCCGAATGTCGTCATCATGCCCCACCCCGGCGGAATACCGTGAGGGTTTGGTGGGGTAGGACGCCTCACACGAGGCTGGGGTGACCGGCCGTGGGCCGGCGTCGACCGGCCCACGGCGCACGGCGGTTAAGGGGTCCAGCGGATGGACGGGTTCACGCGGCCGGACCAGTCGAAGACGGCCATGTTGTCCCAGCCGTCGCCGGTGCCGTTGATGTTCGCCGGATCCCAGCCGTTGCCCTTGATGGCGTACCAGGTGGGTTCCCAGTAGAAGACGCCGACGGCGCCGGCGTTGCGGGCGGTGTTCTGGACCCAGCTGAACTGCTGGGCCTGACCCGCCCACGTGGCCGGGATGTTGTCGCACAGCACCGTGCCGGGGATGGAGTTCGGCTCGTTGTCGGCGTCGGCGGTGGTGAACTGGTACGCCGTCTCGGCGATCACGACCGGTTTGCCGTACCGGGTGCGGGCGTCGACGATGACGTTGTAGAGGTTGGCCAGCGTGCCGTGCCACATGCAGTAGTACGACAAGGCCGTCACGTCCCACGGCACGCCCTGCGACCTGATGCCGTCGAAGAACCAGCGCATGTTGGCCATGCTGTCGGCGTCGGCCACGTGCACCCACACCTGGGTGGCGCTGTTGCACGCCTTGACCGCGTTGTAACCCTGCTTGAGCAGCGAGGCCAGCGGCGCGAAGTTGTTGTTCACGACCTGGCCGCGGGGCCACAGCATGCCGACGTTGATCTCGTTGCCGACCTGGATGCTGTCCGGCGTGGTGCCCTGGTTCTTCAGGGCGGTGCAGACGTCGTACGTGTAGTTGTAGACGTCCGTGCCGAGCTGGCTGAGCGAGTGGCCGGCCCAGGCCGCGGGCGGGAACTGCTTGCCCGGGTCGGCCCAGGTGTCCGAGTAGTGGAAGTCGATCAGCAGTTTCAGACCCTTGGCCTTGATCGCCCTGGCCTGCTGGAGCACCTTGGCCTTGTTGTTGTAGCCGCTGGCCGGGTTGTTCCAGATGCGCAGCCGGGCGTAGTTGACCCCGGCCGACTTGAGGATGTCGTACGGGTCGGCGGCGTTGCCGGAGGCGTTGTAGTACTTGCCGCCGAGGTCGAGCGTGCGCTGCAGCGACGACACGTCGGCGCCGCGCATGGTGAGGGTGTTCGCGGCGTGGGCGGGGGTGGGGGTCAGGACGGCGGTGGTCACCAGGACGGCGGTGACCACGGCCGCGCGGATGCGGGACAGGTTCATATCGCTCCTTCACGACGAAGGGGACGTACCGGCGACGGTGGAGACGCCGGAGTGGTGCCGCGGAGCGTGGTGCGGATGCCCGGCCCGGGGAAGGGGCCGGTGGTGCGGGCCCGGCCCGGGGAAGGGCCGGGGTGGTGCGGGTGCCTGAGCCAGGGGAGGGGCTCAGGCGGGCGAGGACGCGCGCACGACCAGGGTCGTGGGCACGGTGATGGAAAGCGGAGTGCGGCCCGCGATCACGTCGGTGAGCAGGCGGACCATTTCCTCGCTGACCCGGTCGAGGGGGTGCCGGACCGTGGTCAGCGGGGGCTCGGTGGTGGCGGCCAGCCCCGAGTCGTCGAAGCCGACCACCCGGACGTCGCCGGGCACATCCCGCCCGGCCTCCCGCAGCACGCGCAGCGCGCCGTCGGCCATCGCGTCGGAGGCGGCGAAAACCGCGTCGAGGTCGGGAGAGCGTTCGAGCAGCGTACGCATGGCCGCAGCCCCCGATTCCCGGCTCCAGTCGCCGTGCACGATGCGGCCGGGGTCGATCGTCAGGCCGTGCGCGATCAGCGCGTCGTGGTAGCCCTGCAACCGGTCGACGCCGCCGGCCGTGTCCTGCGGGCCGGTGATCGTGGCGATCCGGCCGCAGCCCGCGCCGATCAGGTGCTCGACCGCCGAGCGCCCGCCGTTGCGGTCGTCGGCCATCACCGAGCTGATCACCTGTTCGTAGCCGAGGACCCGCCCGCAGGCCACGATCGGCACCTCGGCCCGGACGAGCTGGCTGAGCAGCGGGTCGCCGGAGTGCGGGGACACCAGCAGCACCCCGTCGACGTGGCCGCCGGAGAGGTAGGCGATCGTCCGGGCGCGTTCCTCGGGAGTCGACGCGATCATCAGGATCAGCGTGAGCTCACGGTCGGACAGGGCCTGGGCCACGCCGCGCAGCAGCACCGAGAAGTTCGGGTCCTCGAAGAGCAGGTGCTGCGGCTCGGTGAGCAGGAACGCGATCGACCCCGACTTGCCGGTGGCGAGCGAGCGGGCGTGCGGGTTCGCCGTGTATCCCGTACGGGAAATGGCCTCGCGGACCGCGCGGACGGCCTCGGGGCTGACCCACTCGCGCCCGTTGAGGACGCGGGAGACCGTGGCGTAGGAGACCCCGGCCTCGCGCGCGACGTCGCGGATCGTGGGCCGCTTACGCCCTGGTGACGGCGTTGTCGGCACGTGCGGAATCATAGAGGTCACGCTGAGTCTCCGTTGGCATGCCCTCCTGGCCCTACGCCTGCTTCGCTCACTCCGGTGCAGTCGGTCATGCTGAGTCTCCGTTGGCATGCCCTCCTGGCCCTACGCCTGCTTCGCTCACTCCGGTGCAGTCGGTCATGCCTTCACCGCGCCCGCGCCGAGGTCGACTCGCCAGTAGCGTTGCAGGGTCAGGAACAGCACGACCAGCGGAATGATCGACAGCAGCGCGCCGGTGACCACCGAGGTGTACATGGCCGGCTGGGTGGCGCCCTGGTTGAGCAGGCCGCTGAGCCCGACCGTCACCGGGAACAGCCTGTCGTCGCCGAGCATGATGAACGGCAGCATGTAGTTGTTCCAGATCGCCACGAACTGGAACAGGAACACGGTGACCAGCCCGGCGCGCATCATCGGCAGCGCCACGCGGGAGAAGCTGCGCCAGTCGTTCGCGCCGTCCATCCGGGCCGCCTCCAGCACCTCGTCGGGCACGGTGGCCGCCGCGAAGATCCGGCACAGATAGATCCCGTACGGGCTGATGAAGCTCGGCAGCAGCACCGACCAGTACGTGTTGGTCATGCCGACCTTGGCCAGCAGCAGGTACTGCGGGATGGCCAGGATCACCGCAGGCACGAGCACCCCGGCCAGCACGATGTTGAACACCAGCGCCTTGCCGCGGAAGTCGTACTTGGCCAGCGCGAACCCGGCCATGGCGCTGACCAGCGTCGACGCCGCCGCGCCGCCGCCCGCGAAGATCGCCGAGTTGAGCATCCAGCGCCAGTACAACCCGTCGCGGTACCCGCTGAGCGAGGCGATGTTGTCGAACAGGTGCGTGCTGGGCAAGAACGTGAACGTGGTGAACAGCTCGCTCGCGCTCTTGGTCGACGCGACCACCACCCACAGCACCGGCATCAGGCAGTACGCGGCTCCGAGCAGCAACAGCACGGTGGCGGTGGGGCTGGTGCGGCGCCGGCGGGGCGGTGACGCGTCGGCGGTCACGACCGCGGCGCGTTCCAGGACGACAGCCATGATCAGTTCTCCTGACTGAAGGCGCGCGAGCCGACGAGCTTGAGGAACCCGTACGAGATGACGAACGTGGCCGCCGCGATGATCACCGACGTGGCCGCGGCGGAGTAGATGTCGTTGCGCACGAACGCGTCCCGGTACACCTTCATCAACGGGGTCCAGGTCGTCGAGATGGTGTTGCTGAGCGGCCGCAGGGTCATCGGCTCGGCGAAGACCTGCAGCGTGGCGATGAGCGAGAACAGGAACGTCATCACCAGCGACGGCCCGATGATCGGGATCTTGATGCGCAGCGCGATCTGCACGTCGGAGGCGCCGTCGATGCGGGCCGCCTCGAACAGGTCGGTCGGGATGGCGCGCAGCGCGGTGTAGAGCACGATCATGTTGAAGCCGGCGCCGCCCCAGATCGCGATGTTGGCGACCGCGTAGAGCACCCAGGACGAGCTCAGGGCGTCCGGGGCCGTGACGCCGACCGCGTCCAGCACGTCGACGATCGGGCTGACCCGCGGCAGGTACAGGAAGCCCCACAGCAGCGAGGCGATCACGGCCGGGACCGCGTACGGGAGGAAGATCGACGTGCGGGCGAAGGTGCCCACCCGGGTCCGGCCGGCGTCGAGCAGCAGGGCCATGACCAGCGCGAGCCCGAGCATGGCGGGAACCACGATCAGCCCGTACGCCCCGACGCGCAGCACGCTGGGCACGAACTCGGGGTCGGTCAGCGACCGGGCGTAGTTGCTGAGCCCGGCCCACACCTCGGTGCGGGCGCCCGCACCGAGGCCAAGGCCGCTGACCTTGACCCGGCGCAGGCTCAGGTAGCCGGCGTAGACGATCGGCGCGGCCAGGAACGCCGCGAACAGCACCAGCGCCGGGGCGAGGAAGGCGTACGGCGCTCCTTTGGTCCTCATCCGGCGACGGTGAATCCGGCGTTCTTCAGGTCACCCACGGTGGCCTGCTGGATGGTGTCGAGGGCGGCTCCGAAGCCGGCGGCCTTCTTGCCCTCGGCGGCCTTGCCGAAGGCGTCGTTGTACGCGCTGTAGGCGACGTTGACGTTCGGACCGTACGTGAAGGGCTTGGTGATCTTGCCGGCCTCGGCGGCGAGCGCGTAGAAGTCGGGCTGGTTGCTGAAGAAGGCCGGCGGCTGGGTCAGCGCGACGCCGGTGGCGTCGTTGGCGGCGGGGTAGACGTTTGCCGTGCCGGCCAGCGCCTTGAGGGCGGCGGGATCGGTGTTGAGCCACTTCACGAACTCGGCGGCCTGCGCCTTGTGCTTGCTCTGCGAGGTGACGCTGGTGGCCGAGCCGCCCCAGTTGCCGTTGGCCGGGGCCGCGGCGTCCCAGTTGGGCAGCAGCGCGGTGTTCCACTTGCCCTTGGTCGAGGCGGCGTTGCCCTCGAGCACGCCGGGACCCCAGACCGCCCCGAGCCAGCCGACCTGGGTGCCGTCGTTGAGGGCCGCGTTCCACTCGGGCGTGTACATCGGCTTGTTGTCGATGACGCCCTCCTGCACCAGGCCACCCCAGTAGTCGGCGACCTTCTTGGTGTTGGCGTCGTTGATGGCGACCGTCCAGGAGTCGCCCTGCACGCCCCACCACGAGGCGCCGGCCTGCTGCGAGAGGCCCGCGAACCAGCCCGGGTCGTTGGAGGAGAACGTGCCCAGGTACTGCTTCGGGTTCGCCTTGTGGATCTTGCGGGCGACCTCGGCGTACTCGTCCCAGGTCTTCGGTACTTGGACGCCGGCCTTGTCGAAGACGTCGGAGCGGTAGAAGAACATCATCGGGCCGGAGTCCTGCGGGACGCCGTAGACCGCCTCGCCGCCGAGCGTCACGGCGTTCCAGGCGGATTCGGGAAACTTGGCCTTGAGGTCGCCCGTCTCCTTGGCGATGTCGGCGACGGCGTCGGCCGCGACCAGGGTCGGGATCTTCTGGTACTCGGCCTGCATGATGTCGGGGGCGCCGCTGCCGGCCTTGATCGCGGTGAGCAGCTTGGCCACGGCCGGGTCGCCGCCGTCCTGCTTGTTGACGGTGACCTGGATGTTGGGGTGGGAGGCGTTCCAGCCCTCGACCACCTTGTCCATGTTCGGCGCCCAGCTCCAGTAGGTCAGCGCGACCTTCTCGTTGGGGTCGGCCGTGGAGGCGCCGGAGCCGGTGTCGTCGCCGCTGCACGCGGCGGTCGTCATCAGAAGCGCCGCGGCCAGGGCCCCGGCGAATGTTTTCCTCATCGATGCTCCTCACTCGGAGGGGAGAGACGTGCGTCACCCGATTGGGCCTGTGACCGGTTACAGTGATGCTCGTTTTCATGATTGTCAAGACCTTGCGTCCTGCCCGTTACGCCGAGGTATCGTGCGTGCTCATCGACCTGTGACCGGTTACAGGGCTTGAGTCAGATCCGCAGGGGGCAGCCGTGTTGTTTGTCGCGCACCATCCGTGGTCCGAGCCGCCGCGCCGGCCCCGGATGACGAACGACGAGGACGTACGGCCGGGGGTCGCGCTGACCAGCCGCCACCTGTCGCTGAGCGGCCGGCCGGTAGTCCCGGTCTCGGGCGAGCTGCACTTCAGCCGCGTGCCCCGCCACCGCTGGGCCGAGCGCCTGCGGCAGATGCGCGCCGGCGGCGTCACCGTCGTGGCCAGCTACGTGTTCTGGCTGCACCACGTCGAACGCCGCGGCGAACCCCGCTTCGACGGCAACCTCGACGTCGCCGCCTTCCTCGACGAGGTGCGCAACGCCGGGCTCGACATGGTGCTGCGCATCGGACCGTGGTGCCACGGCGAGAGCCGCAACGGCGGGTTCCCCGACTGGGTGCAGCGGGCCCCGGTCGCGCACCGCACCGACGACCCGGCCTACCTGGAGCTCGTGCGGGAGTGGTTCGGGCAGCTGGCCTCGCAGGTCGCCGGGGCCGAGCTGCTCGGCATTCAGCTCGAGAACGAGCTCTACGACCAGCCCGGCCACCTCGTCACGCTCAAGCGGCTGGCCCGCGAGGCCGGTTTGACCGCTCCGCTGTGGACGGCGACCGCGTGGGGTGGCGCCGACCTGCCCGACGACGAGGTGCTGCCGCTCTACGGCGGATACGGCGACGGGTTCTGGGTCGACGCCGGCGCGCCCTGGGACCCGACGTTCCGCGACCACTACTTCTTCTCGCACGTCTGGGACGACCCGGGCATCGGCGCCGACCTGCGGCGCATGCACGAGGCGAAACTGAGCGCGCCCCAACCCCGTACGCCCTCGCCGCTGTTCCCCCCGGCGACCTGCGAGCTCGGCGGCGGCATGGCGACCGCGTACCACCGGCGCCCCTGGCCGGCCCCGCTCGACGTGGCCACGATCGCGCACTGCAAGATCGGCAACGGGTCGGCCTGGCAGGGCTATTACATGTACGCCGGGGGCACCAACCCCGTCCTGCCCGGTGGCGCGCAGGAGTCGCACGCCACCGGCTACCCGAACGACATGCCGCCGCTGGGGTACGACTTCCACGCGCCGATCGGCGAGTCCGGCCTGCTCGCGCCCAGCCACGCCGAACTGCGCCGGCAGCACGCTTTCCTGGCGGCGTTCGGCGACCGGCTCGCCGAGATGCCGTCAACCCTTCCCCCCGTACGCCCGTCCGGGGTCAACGACTCCACGACCCTGCGCTACGCGTTGCGCAGCGACGGCGAGAGCGGGTTTCTCTTCGTCGCCTGGCACCAGCCACACTTCCCGCTGCCCGCCTACGAGCAGGCGCAGTTCCGGGTTTCCCTGGGTGAGCACGAGCTGGCCGTGCCGTCGTCGCCGGTGGACGTCCCGGCCGGAACCCTGGCCTGCTGGCCGCTGCGGCTGCCGGTGGGTGACGGCGTGCTCGACTGGGCCACCGCCTCGGCGCTGACCGTGCTGCCCGGCCCGGTGCCGACGCTGGTGCTGGTCGCCTCGGCGGGCATCGAGGTCACGTACGCGGTCGGTGGTGTGGTCTCGGCGGTGACCCCGGGCCTGTCCCCGGTGCGGGCCGGTGGTTTCGACCTGCTGGTGCTGCCGGCCTCGGTGGCCGCCTCGGTCTGGGTCGACGAGGACGGGCCGCGGCGCCGGCTGCTGCTCTCCGATGACGAGCTGCGCTGGGGCTCGGACGGGCGGGTCGACGTCCTCGCCACCGGCACACCCTCGGCGCGCGTCTATGACCCGGTCGCCGGTGAGTTCGTGGAGCTGCCGCTCGACGGCGACGGTTCCGGGTTCACGGCGTCGCTCAACCCCTTCCCCGTACGCCCGGCAGCCGCCACGGTTCCGGTCGCGTACGGGAAATACGACGGCCGCCAGTCCGCCCCCGCCGCGGAGACGTTCGACGAGCTGGCCGCCGTCCATCGGCTCGACATTCCGCCGATCCCCGCCGGGGTGGACGCGTTCCTGCACATCGACTGGGCGGGCGACGTCGGGCAGCTGCGGGTCGACGGGCGGCCCGTCACCGACCGGTTCTGGGACGGCTCGCCCTGGACGGTCAATCTGCGCGACACCGGATGGCAGCCGGGCGCCGAGCTGACCCTGCACCTGCTGCCGCTGGCCGCCGGGTCGACCGTGGCGCTGCCGCACGAGGCCCGGGAACGGCTCCTCGCCGCCGACGGCCAGCAGCTGCTGGCACTGGACGGCGTACGGGTGCTCGGCCGGGCGACCTG
Source organism: Paractinoplanes brasiliensis (assembly GCF_004362215.1). NCBI lineage: Bacteria > Bacillati > Actinomycetota > Actinomycetes > Micromonosporales > Micromonosporaceae > Paractinoplanes > Paractinoplanes brasiliensis. Next base: position 6,700,671 of record NZ_SNWR01000001.1, read on the forward strand.
GCACGAGCGCGGGCACCGGGTACGCCGCAGCGTGCGGCACATGGCCGACGGTCGCGAGATCATCTACTACGACGACACGCTGCCGTTCAAACCTCGCCGGGCGGTCGACCAGCGGCCCCTGACCCCGGCGCCGGAACAGGCGGAGATGCGGCTCGACCCGCTGACCGGGGAGTGGATCGCGATCGCGGCCCACCGCAACGACCGGACCTTCCTGCCAGCGGCCGACCAGGACCCGCTCGCGCCGACGACTGCGGGCGGCTTTCCGACCGAGGTGGCCGAGGAGACGTACGACGTGGTGGTCTTCGAAAACCGTTTCCCGTCGTTCTCGTCGCGGGCCTTCCACGGGCCGGAGTTGATCGACGGGGACCCGTTGTGGCCCGTCCGGCCTGCTTCCGGGCGTACGGAAGTCGTGGTCTTCTCGTCGGAGCCGTCGGGCTCGTTCGGGACGCTCAGCCCGTCACGCGCCCGGACGGTCATCGACGCCTGGGCCGACCGTACGGTGGCGTTGTCGCAGGTGGAGACGGTGGAGCAGGTGTTCGTGTTCGAGAACCGGGGGCGCGAGACCGGGGTGACGCTGCCGCACCCGCACGGGCAGATCTACGCGTTCCCGTTCGTGCCGCCGAAGGTCGAACGGATGCTGTCCCGGGCAGCGCGGCGGCCCCGGTTGTTCGCCGACATCCTCGCGGCCGAGCAGCGAGCCGGGACCCGGGTGGTGGCGTCGAGTGCGCACTGGACAGCTTACGTGCCCGCGGCGGCTCGGTGGCCGGTCGAGGTGCACCTGGCGCCGCACCGGGACGTGCCTGACCTGCCGGCGCTGACCGACGAGGAGCGGGACGACCTGGCCGTGATCTACCTGGACGTGCTGGGGCGGCTCGACCGGTACTACGACGGGGTGGAGGCTTTGCCGTACATCTCGGGGGTGTTCCAGGCGCCGGTGCGGACGGGGCGTGACCTGTTCCGGCTCCATCTGCAGGTGTTCTCGGTCTTGCGGGCGCCGGGGAAGCTGAAGTATCTGGCGGGGGTGGAGTCGGCGATGGCTTCCTGGATCAGCGACACGTCGCCGGAGCGGGTGGCCGCCCGGCTGCGGGCAGTGTGATCGTCAGGCGTCACCCCACTCGGACATTTTCGACTTAACCGTTTTATGCCCTTTGTTGCTCAGGCCGGGCGTCGGCGGGAGCCCTCGCCGCCGCCCGGCTCCTGCAATGTCCCATCATGCATCCACGGCGGTCAATACGCCGATCAGGCCCCGTTGCTGATGTCGATCATGTGCTGACGCGGGACGACCTTGATCCGCTTCCGGCCGTGCGGGGCGCCGAGCCCGACCTCGTGTTCGTCGAGCCGCTTCCAGCCGTCCCACGTCGTGTAGCCGACCCCGCGCCGCTCCAGGTACGGCAGAACGTCGTCCCGGCTGGTCGCGGGCGCGCCGGCCACGTCCTCGAGCAGGCTCGCCACGGTCTCGGAGGCGTCCTTCTTGGTGTGCCCGATCAAGCCGACCGGCCCCCGCTTGATCCAGCCGGTCGCGTACAGCCCCGGGACGTGGTTGCCGTCGAGGTCCAGCACCCGGCCCGCCTCGTGCGGAACCGTGCCGGTGACGTGATCGAACGGCAGGTCGGCGATCGGGCGGCTCAGGTAGCCGATGGCCCGGTAGACGGCCTGCACGTCCCAGTCGGTGAACTCGCCGGTGCCGCGCACGGTGCCGTCCCCGGTCAGCTCCTGCGTCTCGGTCCGCAGCGCCGTGACCCCGTTCTCGTCGCCGACGATCGCGGCCGGGGCCTGCAGGAAGTGCAGGTGCAGCCGGCGCTGGCGGTCCCGCGGATCCCGGGCGCACCAGTTCTGCAGCACGTCGACGCACATCTTCAGCGACCGCTTGGCCCGGATCGCGGCCAGGCTGCCCTCGTCGAACTCCATGCCCTCCGGGTGCACGATCACCTCGACGTTGGGCGACTCGTCGAGCTCCCGCAGCTCCATCGGCGTGAACTTGACCTGCCCCGGCCCGCGCCGCGAGAACAGGTGCACGTCGGTGACCGGACTGGCCAGCAGCCCCCGGTACACGTTCTCGGGGATCTCCGTCTCGAGCAGCTCGTCGGCCGTCTTCGCGAGAATCCGGGCCACGTCGACGGCCACGTTCCCGGCGCCGATCACGGCCACCTTCGTCGCTGTCAAAGGCCAGTCCCGCGGTACGTCGGGGTGGCCGTCGTACCAGGACACGAAGTCGGCGCCGCCGAAGCTGCCCGGCAGGTCGATCCCCGGAATGTCCAGCTCCCGATCCTTGTCGGCCCCCGTCGCGATGATCGTGGCGTCGTAGAACGGGGCAAGTTCCTCCGGCTTGACGTCCACGCCGTAGTCGACGTTGCCGATGAACCGGATGCGCGGGCTCTCCAGCACGTTGTGCAACGCCACGACGATCTCTTTGATCCGCGGGTGATCGGGCGCCACCCCGTAACGAATCAGCCCGTACGGCGTGGGGAGCCGGTCAAAGATGTCGACGCTCGCGCTCGGCGCGGCCTTGGTGAGGATGTCGGCCGCGTAGATGCCGGCCGGCCCCGCGCCGACGACAGCAACCCTGAGGGGGCGATCCATGTAAGCGTTTCCTTCGGTCGTCGGGCCGGCTCTTGCGTTTTCTCCGCATTTCCCGGAGCGCCCGCAAAGCTAAAACCTCAACCAGACTTCAAGTCAACGAAGCGCCGAGCGACCTCTGTCACAGGGCACCCTAACTTGCCCCCTACCAGCCTGTTCACGCGCCCTGACACCTCGGAGGGTGTGATCGACCTCTCGCCCGCGGTCCGGGTCACCCACTCTTGACTCGACGCGGCACCGCCCTCCTGGCGTCCGCACCAACCCCGTGCCCGCCTCAGCCGCGTCTTGCCCTGCCCGCCGGCGGCGTGGACCAGCAGGGAGCCCTCCGGCGCCGGGTGCCGCGGAGCCGGCCGGTGGCCCCGCGAACCTCCATCGAGTGGCCCGGGGAGGCGGGCTGGTTATTTGAAGAATTCTTCAATTGATAAAGTGTGCAGGTCGTAGGAGCGCGAGGGGAGTGGCGGCGTGCCGATTCCGCTGTATCAGGCCAAGGCGGAGCTGTTCCGCACGCTGGGCCACCCGGTACGCATCCGGGTGCTGGAGCTGTTGCAGGACGGTCCGAAGCTGGTCCGCGACCTGCTCGCCGAGATCGACGTGGAGGCGTCCAACCTGTCGCAGCAGCTGGCCGTGCTGCGCCGGGCCGGGCTGGTCGAGTCGACCCGGGAGGGTGCGGCGACCCGATACGCGTTGAGCACGCCCGACGTGGCCGATCTGCTGGCCGCCGGCCGCCGGATCCTCGGCACGGTCCTGACCAACGGCGGCGACCTTCTGGTGCAGCTCCAGGCCGATCGGCGCGACGGGTGACAGCGGCGACCACGACCCAAGCCGTACGGCGTGTGACCACCCTGCTGCCTCAGCGCTCCGACTGGACGGCGGTACGCCGCAACCCCACCCGGGATCTGCTGGCCGGGCTGACCGTGGCGGTGGTGGCGTTGCCGCTGGCGTTGGCGTTCGGGGTGGCTTCCGGGCTCGGCGCGCAGGCCGGGCTGGTCACGGCGGTGGTGGCCGGCGCGATCGCGGCCGTGTTCGGTGGCTCCAACCTGCAGGTGTCCGGGCCGACCGGGGCGATGACGGTGGTCCTGGTGCCGGTGATGGCGCAGTTCGGGACGACCGGCGTGCTGATGGTCGGCGTGATGGCCGGTGTGCTGCTGATCGGCCTGGCGGTCGCCCGGCTGGGCCGTTACGTGCGCTACCTGCCCGCCCCGGTCATCGAGGGCTTCACCGCCGGCATCGCCGTGGTGATCGCGTTGCAGCAGGTGCCGGCCGCGCTCGGGGTCGCCGACGCGCACGGGGAGAAGGTGTGGGCAGCAGCGGCCGACGCCGTGGGCCGTTTCGCCGGCGATCCGCACCCCGCCTCGGTCATGGTGGCGCTGGGCGTCGCCGCGGTGATGCTGCTCGGCGCCCGGTGGCGTCCCGGCCTGCCGTTCTCGCTGATCGCCGTGGCCCTCGCGACGATCCTGGCCTCGGTCACGTCACTGGACCTGACGCCCATCGGAGCGCTGCCCGCCGGCCTCCCCGCCCCCTCGCTGGGCTTCCTCGACCTGCACGCCGTTTCCGCGCTGCTGCCCTCGGCGCTGGCCGTGGCGACCCTGGCCGCGCTGGAGAGCCTGCTGTCGGCCACCGTCGCCGACGCGATGAGCGTCAACGAGCAGCACGACCCGGACAGGGAACTCTTCGGCCAGGGTCTGGCGAACCTGGTCGCCCCGGTGTTCGGCGGCATCCCGGCGACGGCGGCGATCGCCCGTACGGCGGTGAACGTGCGAGCCGGCGCAGGCTCCAAGCTCGCGTCCCTCACCCACGCGGTCGCCCTCGGCGTGATCGTGCTGGCCGCCGCGCCCCTGGTGTCCCACATCCCCCTCGCGGCACTCGCCGGGGTGCTGCTGGCCACCACCGTACGCATGGTCGAGGCGAGCGCTTTGCTGGCGCTGGCCCGCTCCACACGCGGTGACGCCCTCGTCCTCGCGCTCACCTTCACTGTGACGGTGGCGTTCGACCTGGTCACCGCCGTAGTGGTGGGCCTCGGTGTCGCCGTCGTCCTGGCGCTGCGAGCCGTGGCCCGCACCGTACGGCTCGAACAGGTCCCGCTGGAATCCGGCGACCACTCCGCCGAGGAACACGAGCTGCTCGCCGAGCACATAGTCGCGTACCGGCTCGACGGTCCTTTGTTCTTCGCCGCCGCCCACCATTTCCTGCTGGAGCTGACCGAGGTCGCCGACGTGCGGGTGGTCATCCTGCGCATGTCCCGCGTGTCCACCATCGACGCCACCGGCGCGCAGGTCCTCGGCGACGCCATCGCCCGCCTGCAACGCCGCGGAATCACCGTGCTGCTGTCCGGCATAGCCCCCGAGCACGAGCAGATCCTGAACACCCTCGGCCTCGCGGTCCAACTCCAGCGCGACGGCCACGTCTTCCCCGACACCCCAACCGCCATCGCGTACGCCCGACACCACGTCCTGCCCACCCCACCGACGACGGCGTAGGCGCCCGCTTCGCCGACGTGCCCGGCATCGGGGACGCCGCTTCCGGGTGGTGCGACCAGAGCGTCTGGCGGGTGTGGCTGTCTGCGGCGGGAGCGCCACCCGGGCGCTCCCGCACAGGGCCACTCAGTTGGACCAGGTGTAGCCGGCCATGGCCGCGCCCGGACTGGCCAGGAGGGCCGCGACGGTGGCGAGCAGGAAGGCCGTAATGGTCAGGACCACGGTTCGCAGACGCACAGTGGACTCCTCACGTTGAGGTGATCGTGCCTGTAGGGGCCGACGTTACCGAACCGCTCGCGACACAGGCGTCCCTTCCCGCTGTCTGGGCTGCACTGTCTCGGCGGGTACGCAGACTCGGGTGCCGCGCCCCGGCGATGCCATTCGTGCGGCTGGCAAAATCGTGGCCACGTGAGTGGTCCTGAACTGGTCCTGGTGCTGCGTTACCGCAAGGCAGTGACGTACGGCTTCCACGTGATGTTGGGCGCGCTCGGCCGGGACAAGACCGCGACCCGGTACGAGGTGCGCCGAGCAGCGACCGCCTCAGCCGGGCTGGGCGATCAGGTAGAGGGTCGAGGGAACGGCGAGGGCCAGTCCTATCACGGTCAACCAGAGGGCCGCGAGCCGGCCGGTGCGGACAGCGTCGCGGCGGTCGGCGATGATCGCGGCCCGCGAGTCGGTGGTGAAGACGGTCAGGCCGGTCCGGTTGGGCAGCAGACCCCGGTTGGTGACCCGGCCCATGGCAAAGACCGGTAGCCCGCGGGGCACCCGGGTCTCGGTGAGGTGCAGTCGTTCGGACTTGCGGAGGCCGGCGATCACGGAGGCCGGGACGATCGGAGGCAACGGAACCGGATCGGCACGGTCGTAGGACACGTCGGTGACCTGGTAAACGGATGCTCCACTCATGAACGGGTCGTTGACCGTGTCCCGCGGTGTCACCAGCCGCGGGTGGACCGGAATGCGCCGATTCTTGTCAGCGAGAGCGGGCCAGGCCGGCGACTCGGCCTTCAGGATCACCTCGGGTTCGTGGTCGTCGCTGGTGACGAACGAACTGATCCGCATCTTGAACAGGGTCACCCGGTACCAGGTGCAGTCCTCGCCGGTCACCGGGCCGATCTGGCGGCCGGCCTCGCTGTACTCGGTGGTTCCCTCGATGGCGACCCGGCCGCGGGTGCCCACCGGTGACGGTCGCAGGCGGTGCAGGATCCACAGGGCACGCAGGTCGGCGATGATCAGCAGCAGGAAGATCCCGGCCCCGGCCACCAGAAGAAAGCCGAAGCAGAACGCCACGGTCGCCACGGTCGTCACGCCGTCACCATAGAAGGGCCTTGCGAACGTCGATATCGTCCGAGACGGCGATCCGGTTGGCAGGGTTCTCTGGCGGTCGGCGGGGTGGAGGCCGATACTTGCGGGCCGGGAGGCGACATGTCGTTGACGGAGGGGGCGGTCTCCGCCTGGACGCGGGCGGGACGGTGCCTGATGGCGCAACCGGTCGCCGTCAACGCGGCTGTCGCGGTGCTGTGCTACCTGGCCACGATCGCCGTCCCGGCCCGGGCGGCCGTGCCGTGCGGGTGGCCGGTGTTCGTGGCCGCCGCGTTCGCGTCGCTGCCGCTGGTGGTCCGCCACCGGTATCCGATCGCAGTCGCGGCCGTGGTCGGCGCCGGCACCGTCGGTCTGGCCGCGGCCGGTGTCCTGATGGCGATCCCCTTGCCGTACGGGCAGGTCGTGGCCACCTACACCATCGCGTCGCTGGCAGCATCTCCGTGGCGGCAGCTGAGCGTCGGGGCAACCGCGGCCGGTACGGTGATCGTCGTATTCGCCGTCCTCGGGAGGGGACCAGGCTCCCTCGCCATGGCCGCGCTGCCGCTGGCCGTGGCGTATGCGCTGGGCACTGGAGCGCGGGCGCGGCGTGACCGGGTCGCGATGCTCGACGAACGTGCGCGGCGTCTCGCCCACGCAGAGGAGACCGCCGCGGCCCGGGAACGGGAACGCATCGCCCGTGAGGTCCACGACATCGTGGCCCATTCGGTGAGCCTCATGGTGGTGCAGGCGGAGGCCGGCCTGGTGGTTTCGACCGCAGCCGGCCCGGCGGCGCGGCGGTTCGACGTCATCTCGACCACCGGGCGTGAGGCAGTGGCTCAGCTCGACCGGGTGCTTGGGGTGCTACGCGGCGACGCTGCCGCCCGGCATCCGCAGCCGGGGCTGGACGGACTGGAGGAGCTGATGCGGCGTGCCCGCCTCGCCGGTCTGCGCGCCGAGTTGTCATGCCGTGGCAGGCCCAGGCCCGTGCCGACCGACCTGGCGACCACCGCCTACCGGCTGGTGCAGGAGGCGGTCACCAACACGATCAGACATGCGGGCGCCCACGAGCTGCGTGTTCTCGTGCACTGGTGTGACGACATGCTCCGCATCGAGGTCACCGACGACGGCAAAGGTACGGCAGCGGACGGCCCCCTTCCCGGCCACGGGCTCGTGGGCATGCGCGAGCGGGTCCGCGCCTTCGACGGCGAGTTGCGCGCCGGACGGGGGGAGGGTGGCGCGGGCTTCCGTGTCACCGCGTCCCTCGCACTGCCCCGACCGGGCGTACGCCATGACTGAGCAGATCCGCGTCCTCATCGTCGACGACCAGGATCTGGTACGCGAGGGGCTCACGCTGATCCTGAGCGGCCCGCCGGACATCGCCGTCGTCGGCACCGCGGCCGACGGCGACGAGGCGGTGGCCGCCGCGCTGGAGCTACGGCCCGACGTGGTCCTGATGGACGTGCGGATGCCCGGTATGGACGGCGTCGCGGCCACCGCATCGATCTGTGCCCGTACATCGGCGCGCGTGCTCATGCTCACCACGTACGACTTGGACGAGCACGTCTACGCCGCGCTGCGGGCGGGTGCCACCGGTTTCCTGCTCAAGACCGTGCGCGGACCCGACCTGGTCGCCGGGGTCCGGACGGTCGCAGCCGGTGACGGGTTACTCGCCCCCTCGGTCACCCGCCGCCTGATCGCCGACATCGCTGTTCGCCCGGCCCCGCCCAGCGCGGGAGAGGTGGCCTGCTTGACCGCCCGGGAGACCGACATGCTGCGCGCCGTGGCGCGGGGCCTGTCGAATGCCGAGATCGCCGCCGAGCTCCACATCACCGAGAACACGGTCAAGACCCACATCAGCAACGTCCTGGCCAAGCTCGGCCTCCGGGACCGGGTGCAGGCGGTCGTCCTCGCGTACGAGACCGGCCTGGTCGTCAGCGGACGGCCTCACCCGGCCGGGTGAGGCGCACTCATTCTCACGAGTGTTACCTCGGAGGGCAGCCTGGCCGAGCATCGACCGCATGCGTTTCTCCGCCGGCCGGTTGTCGATCCGGCATCCTGTCGCGACGATCCTGGTGTGGCTGGTCGTGGTCATCGCCTCGCTGGCCGGCGGAATCGGGGTGTTCGGCCGGCTGGACGTGAGCGTGGGCCGCGTACCGGGCAGCGAGTCGGACCGGGCCGACGAGTTGATCACCCGCATGGCGCCGAAACCGGTGACGCTGACCGCTGTCCTGAGCGCCCGGCCGGCGGCCGGCCCCATCGATCGCGAGGAGGTCGGCGCGACCGTCACCGACCTCCGTGTCACGCCCGGCGTCACGGGGGTGACCGGACCGCGGCCCGGCCTCGGCGGGGAGACCTTGCTGATCCTGATCCACCTCGAACCGGGCGACGAGATGCGGAGGACCGCCGACGCCGTGGCCGGGCGAATGCACGGCGTCCGCAGCGCGACGGTAGCCGTGGCGGGCGGCCCGCTGACCAACCACGAATTCAGCGTCCAGGCACAGTCCGACACGCAACGCGCCGAGATGCTCACCACCCCGGTCGTCCTGCTGTTCCTGCTCCTGATCTTCGGTGGATTGATCGCGGCCGGACTGCCGCTGATCGTTGCCTTCGCGGGGGTCGGCGGCACCTTCGGACTGCTGTCTGCGTACAGCCTGGTCGGCGGGGTTTCGGTGTACGCCATCCAGGTGGCGACGATGCTTTCGGTCGGCCTGGCCATCGACTACGGCCTCCTCACGGTCACCCGGTTCCGCGAGGAGCGCGCGATCGATCCCGAGGTGCCCGCCGCAGTGGCCCGCACCGTAGCCACGGCCGGCCGAACCGTGATCTTCTCCGGTCTGACCGTCGCCGCTGTCCTCGCCGGGCTGACGGTCTTCCCAGACCCCTTTCTGCGGTCCATGGGCCTGGCCGGGGTCGGCGTGGTACTGGTCGTCGCGAGCGCGGCCACGACACTGCTCCCGGCGTTGCTGACCCTGTTCGGACACCGCATCGGGCCGGCTCGGCCACCGGCTCGCCGGGGGATCTTCGCCCGTATCGCCCGTGCCGTGCAGCGCCGGCCCGTCCCGACGGCGCTCGTGGCGGCTCTCGTCATGGCCGTGATCGCCCTGCCGGTGTTCGGACTGCGGCTTGCGCAACTCGACCCGCGGCTCCTGCCCGAGGGGAGCCAGAGCCGCGAAGTCCACGACGTGATCGTCCGGGACTTTCCCGACCTGAACCGGCCAGCCCCTGTTGTCGTCGCGGCCGTCGCGCCCACAGACAGCCCGGAACTCGCCGGGGTGCGCCGGCGTATGGCGGCCCTCCCGCACGTCACCGACGTCCAGACGGTAGGTTCCGGTGCGCTGACTGTGTTCTCCGCCGACCTCGACGTGCCGGCGTCGAGCGAGGCCGCCCGTGGGGTCGTGAAGGCGATCCGCGCCATGCCGGCGTCGCCCCGGCTCCTGGTCACCGGCGACACCGCCCAACTCGTCGACTACCAAGCGGCGATCATCAGCCGTCTGCCGTGGGCTGTGGGCGTCATCGCACTCGCGACGCTCGTGCTGCTGTTCATGTTCACCAGGTCGGTGCTGCTGCCGGTCAAGGCGGTGGCGACGAATCTGCTGAGCATCGGCGCCGCTCTGGGCGGGGTGGTGTGGGTGTTCCAGCAGGGCCACCTCGCCGGCTGGTTCGGGACGAGCGGCCTGGGCGCCGTTCATCTCAGCGTGCCGGTGCTGGTCGGCGCGACCGCGTTCGGCCTGTCGGTGGATTATGAGGTGTTCCTGCTGTCCCGCATCCGCGAACACTGGCTCACCACCGGGGACAACGAACGAGCGGTCGCCATCGGGCTGCAGACGACCGGCCGGGTCATAACCTCCGCGGCCCTGCTCATGGGCGTGGTGTTCGCCGGATTCCTGACCGCGGGCTTTGTCCCGGTCAAGGCAATCGGTCTCGGGCTGCTGCTGGCCGTCGTCCTCGACGCGACCGTGGTGCGGCTGTTCCTCGTACCGGCGACGATGACCCTGGTCGGACGATACAACTGGTGGGCGCCGCCGGCTGCGAGGCGGCTTCGCTGACGGCGGAACAGTCTCCGTGTCCAACCGTGTCCAACATCGCGGATCGGAGCTGGACCACGGCCCGACAATGGAGGTCTCCCCTTCGGCTTTCACCACGGCCGGTCGCGGCGACCGTACTGCAAGGTGCCGTTGTGGTGGCCGATCACCGTCTGCAATGGAGAGACACCACGATGTTCAACCGATTCCGGAGGGCGAAGCCCGAACCCGACGAGGTCGACCCACGCCTGTTGATCACCCTTGGCGTACAGGCCCTCCAGAATGGGGAGCGGGAACTGGCGGTCCAGTTGCTGACCGGGGCCGCAGCCACCACCGATCCGGCCCTGCTCAGCGACATCGGCAGCCTGTTGCTGGAATGCGGCCGCCGGGACGACGCCTACACGGCCTTCCGCCGGGGCGCCGACCAAGGCGGGGCTGAGGCCATGCACAACCTGGGCGTGTTGTACAAGCAGGACGGCCTCCTCGACGAGGCCGAGCGGTGGTGGCGGGCCGCCTGCGAGCACGGCAACACCGAGACCCACAACAGTCTGGCGAACCTTCTTAAGCTTCGGGGCGATCCGGCCGGAGCGCTGCGGCACTACCGGCTCGGGGCCGAGGCCGGATCACCCGACGCGATGGCCAACCTGGTCCTGGCGCTGATCGCCGCGGGTGATCGGACGGGTGCCGGCACCTGGGTGGAATCGCTGATCTCGCGGGGTCATCCGGCGGGAGACTTTCTCCGCCAGGTCGTCGCCGGCGCGGCGGACCGTGGTGAGGATGAGCCCGATTCCGCATCGCAGCCCCCACCGGTACCGCAGACCGAATCAGCGAGGCAGCCCGAACCCCGTCGGGACCCGATCTTCCTCGACCTCAGCGACCCGCTCACCACGGCGGAGAAGCTGCGGATCCAGGTCCAGAACAGCGACGACCCCCACCTGCTGGCCATCGCCGTGGAGGCCGCCCGTATCGCGGTCGAAGCCAGCCGGGACGATGCCGCAGCCACCGCGATGGCACAGGGGATCCTGTGCGTGCTTCTCCGCACCACCGCGGCACGCACCGGCGACCGGTCCGCGCTGATCGAGGCGGTACAGAGTGGGCGGGAAGGCCTCGCCGCCGCTGTGTCCAGCGACAGCCTCCTGGGCCGGGCCGCCGGCGCACTGGCCACCACCCTGATCGACTTCTACCAGATCACCCACGATCCCGACGCGCTCAGCGAGGCCGTCACGACCGCCCGTTTCGCCAGCTCGCAGCACCATCCGGACGACGCCGAACACGCAGGTGCCCTGAGCAATCTCGTCAACGCACTGGTACTGCTCCACCAGCAAAACCGAGATATCGCCGTGCTCACCGAGGCAGTGCTCCACGCCCGCCGGTCGGTCACGTTGGTCACTCCGGCCCACCCCCGATACCCGACGGTCGCCGTGGTGGCCGCCCAGGCACTCACGCAATATTGTCTGGCCACCCAGACGCTCGATGCCCTCGAGGAGGCACGCGCACTGGCTCACCAGGCTCTGGCCACGACCTCGGCCGGACATCCCAACCGGCCGACGATCGCCAACCTCGTCGCCAAGCTCGACGAGGCAGCCCGCCGGCGTGCTTCATGATCGACCGTACCGGCGCCCCGTTCGTGATCCTGCCGTTGCAGACCCGGCCACGGCTGATGGCGACGCGGTCTACTCACCTGCTGACAACCTGGTCCGCCGCCCTGAAACACTGGTATGCGCGGCACGAGTGCGGGCCCGACGGGGTTCAGCGCGAAGAGTATCGGCCCGGGCGGCGAACCGGACAGCTTCCTCCGGACGGCCCGTGTCCCGATAGCAGTAGCCCAGGCCTTCCCATCCTCGTGCTGTACCGGCGCGGAGCCCAGCCGCCCAGAACATCTGCATTGCCCGTACCGAGAAGTCGTTCTCGGCGACGATGTCGCCCTCGATGGCGGACAGTACGGACAGCGCGCGATAGGTTTTGCCTTGGCCGGTGTGGTCCGCCTGTGCCTCGTACAGGTCAAGCGCCCGTTCCAGGTTCATCCGGGCGGCGCTACGGTCGGTTTCGCGCAGTAGCCGACCCAGGACGAGTCGAGCGTGGGCTTCCTCGGCCGGGTCGCCGTGCTGCTGTGTCCTGGCCAGGACGGTTGTCAGCTCGGCTGTCGTGCTGCCCTGCTCGGCTCGGCGGTCGACGAATTCGCCCAAGCATCGGGCCAGCAGCCAGATCCGTGGGTCGGGCTCCATGCGGCCGGCGGTGTTGAGCACGGCGAGCAGCACGTTGCGTTCGATGTACAGCCAGGCCAGAGCACTGCCCTTATCAGGGAAGTCCGGACGGACTGTCCCCTCGGCCACAGACGGCAGCCCGCTGTCCGCGACAGGCATCCCCGGGTCGAGCATGCCTGCCACCGCACGGACCGCGTACAGGTAATGGTCGAGCATCCGGACTCGGGCGGCCGGTGCCTCGGTGGCCCGAACCAGTTGGCCGGCGAAGGCGCGGATCAGGTCGTGAAGACCGTAGCGCCCGCCGGCGTTCTCCGAGACCAGGTGCACCCGGCTGAGCTCGGACAATCCCGCTTGGGCGACGTCCACCGGCAGGGCCGACAGGCTGGCCGCAGCCGCAACAGCCAGATCGGGCCCCGGATGCACGCTGAGCAGACGGAACAGCCGGCTGGCGGTGTCACTGACACGCTGGTAAGACCAGGTCAGGGCAGCCGGGACACTCATCGTTTCCTCGCCGGTCTCCAGAGAGGTCAGGCAGGTCTCGGACCTGCGCAACTCGACACCGATCTCGGCGAGGCTGAAATGCGGCCGTGCGGCGGCCCGGGCCGCGACCACCGCCATGGCGAGCGGAAGCCGTGCACAGGAGGCGATGATGTCATCCAGCGCGGTTGGCTCGGCATTCGTCCGGGACCGGCCGATCCGGGCCTCGAGCATCCGGCGGGATTCCGCACGAGTGGGCAGGCCCAGAGTGATGGTCCGGGCGCCCAGATCGGCTACCAGACCAGGAAGGTCGTAACGGCTGGTGACCAACACCAGGCAGTCACGCATGGCGGACAGCAGGGGCCGTACCTGGCCGGTGTCCACGACGTTGTCGAGCACGACGAGCGCCCGCCGCCGGTTGAGCACCCGCTGGAGCACCCCGGCCTGAGCGGCGATCGACGGTGGCTGGGCCGAGTCGGGTACGCCCACATACCCGAGCAGGGTGCGCATCACCGCCTCGGCGGACAACGGCTCGCAGTGCGGGCTGAAACCTCGTAGATCGATCAGGAATCGACCACCGGGAAAGCCTTGAGCCGACTGGCGAGCCCATTGCGCGGCCAGCGAGGTCTTGCCGATCCCGGCACCCCCGCAGATCACAGCGACCGTCGTGGCCCCGGCCCGGGAATACTCCCCGTGCAGGGTGTCCAGAGCCGCCAGCTCAGCGGTGCGGCCGACGAACGACGGCAGCGAAACCGGCAGGAAACATGGCGCCTCGGTCGCCGGACCGGTGGACCGTCGCCGCTCGTCCACCCGGTCTCGAGCCGAAGCAAGCATGCCTTGCTCGGCCTCGGACGCGCCAAGCTGCAGAACCAGGGTGTCGAACCGGTCCACCGGAGGCAGTACCCGCCCGGAGAAGTAACCTCCGACCGCACCGTGGGACCAGCCGTTGGCATTGGCCAGCTCACGGTAGCTCGGCACCGATCTTCCCTTCCGATGCCCGAGCCTCAGACGCAGCCGGCGCAGCAGGGCGCCGAGCTCGCTCACCGTCGTCACCGCAGCAGCTTCGACGATGAGAGTGCGCTCGCCGGAGGCGTCTACACCAGTCACGCATCCATGATGGACGATGGTGGGCGCGGATCGAATGATTCACAGCCAACCGAGACGAACTGTGTTGCCGGTCAACCGGTGCTGGTGCCGACGGCGCGGTGTTGGGAGCGGGAAAGGGGCCAACCTCAAGATTGAAATTCGCTGCTTTCAGGAGGATCACCAAGACGATCTTGGCGGTGCCGGCCGCGGCATCCGGTGTGTGGCGTCGCGAGACAGCCGGGCGCCGGTTGCGGAAGCAACGCGACACCCGTGGCGGCAGGTGTCGACCAGTTACGGCATTGAGTGGCAGCTCCGGTCAGTCAGCCGTTGGTGAAATCGGTCAGGGGAAGGAGACGGACCAGGTGGTGATCGGTGCCGGTTGCCACATTTGTGCCGTCCCTGCTGATGCGGACGATCATCGGCCACTCGTCGTTGACCTCCACCTCGCGGACCAGCCGGCCGGTGGCGATGTTCCACACCGGCACCCCCAGTTCGGACTCGGTGCCGGCGAGCATCCAGGCGCCGTCGCGGCTGAATTCCAGGCTTTCGATCTGGGCGTCCGCTTTGGCGAGCGCGGTGCCCGTACGCCAGTCGGCGGTGGTCCACAGGCGTACTTCACCGTCGGTGCCGCCCGCGGCGAGCAGCGCGCCGTCCGGGCTGAATGTCAGGCCCAGCACGCTCTTCGGGGCGGCCAGTGCCTTGACCGGTGTCCCGTCGGTGGCGTCCCAGACCCGGACCGTTCCGTCCTCCCCGCTGCTGGCCAGGGTTCTTCCGTCCGGGCTGAACGCCAGGTCGTACGTGTCGTCGCGATGCCCCGGCAGGCGCGTCCTCTCGGTCAGGGTGCGAGTGTCCCACAGCACCACTGGCCCGCCCAGCCCGCCTGCTGCGATGGTCGCGCCGTCCGGGCTGAACGCCACCGCCTGCACCGATTCGAAATCGAGTTCCAGCTTGGCGACCGGCTTCCACGTATCGGTCTGCCACAACCGTACCGAGGCGTCATCACCGGCGGAGGCGAGCCTGCTGCCGTCCGGGCTGAAAGCGAGATCGAGCACTGTGCCACGGTGCTCTTTGCTGGTGCTGATCGACCGGCCGGTGGCGGTGTCCCAGATTCGTACTGTCCGGTCGCCGGCTCCGCTGGCCAGCGTCCTGCCGTCCGGGCTGAAAGCCACCGCCAACACGACGTCCCCATGCCCGGTGAGCGTGTTCCGGGCCAACGTTCGCGGCGTCACGGACGACACGCTGGAAGGTGGCGGGCTTGGCGGCGCTACCGTCGGATTGTCCTCCGACATGGTCACTACGACCACCACGGTCACGGCAGCGGTCACCGCTATGGCGGCGCCGATCGCGGTCCAGGGCCGGTGCCGTCGGAGGGGCGGCGCCAGTGTGGTGACAGAATCGACGGGGTTCGGCGGCAGCGGCGCGGTGTCGGCCGCCACCGTGACCGGCGGGGCCTCCATCGTCGCCGACGAGGACCATGGTGTCCGGCGCCGTCGTTTCGGCGCCACCGCGGATCCGGGATATTGCGCGACGGCGGCGAGCAGCCTCAGAGCCGGTTCGGCGGTGAGCCGACGGCGTGGATCCTTCTCCAGCAAACCCTTGATGACCGGCCACAGTTGACCGGCGTGTGCCGGCGCGGCGGGTTTGCTCGTGAGAATGGCGGCGAGCGTACCCTGCATGTCGTCACGCTGGAATGGCGAGTGCCCGGTCACCGTCTGGTAGAGCGTGACCCCCAGGGCCCACAGATCCGTCGCGGCCGTGGCCGGGCCGCCGTTGACGCGCTCGGGCGCCATGAACGCCGGCGACCCCACCATCTGCCCGGTGTGGGTGAGCGCTGTTGCGTCTTCGATTGCGGCGATCCCGAAATCGGTGAGCACCACCCGGTCGCCGTCGAGCAGAATGTTGGCGGGTTTGACGTCACGATGCAGGATCCCGCTTCGGTGTGCTGCCCCGAGCGCGTCGAGCACGCGCCGGCCGACTTCTGCGGTTCGCTGCTGGGTCAGCAGCCCGCGCTCCCGCAGTTCCTGCGCCAACGACTGCCCGCCGACGAGTTCCATGACGATCCACGGCCGCCCGTCCTGAATGACCACGTCATGTACGGTCACGATGCCGGGATGACGCAGCCTGGCCGCTGCCTGAGCCTCCCGTAACGCCCTCTTGACCAGCGGATCCGCCGGGTTGGCAGGGCCAGGCTCGGACATCGGGAAGAGGATTTCCTTGACCGCGACGTCCCGGGTGAGCAGCGAGTCGTGTGCGAGCCACACCGCGCCCATCCCACCCCGGCCCAGCGCCCGTTCCAGCCGATACCGGCCGGCGACCGTCTCCGCCATGGAAGAAATCTACAGGTGAGTTCCCCTCGCTTCGACGGAGCTTCTTGGGTCGGATCACCGGCACGCCCATGGTCCTGTTGCACCTCGCGTACTCGGGGTGCCCCACACTCCTGCGAGGGTGGGCGTCGGGATGCCGAACGCCCGCCCATTGATATTGGCCTTGCTGGACCCCACGACGTGATATTGGCGCCGGTCGAGCGGATTGGATTTGAGCAGCCACCGTTGCAGGCCAGGACGGGCTGCTCCACCGGCAGGTCACAGCCAACGAGGAAAACTCTGGTCGTCCGCTTGAGAGGTACGGTACGGCCGGTGACCGAGCTCTCCGCAGTGTTGTGAGAGATTGCTCTGCCGCAGTCGGGATCGGGCCACGAGCTGGCAAAATCGCCGCATGAGTGGTCCTCAACTGGTTCTGGTGCTGCGATACCGCAAAGCGGTGACGTATGGCTTCCACGTGCTGCTCGGCGCCTTGGAGCAGCACGAGACGGCCACTCGATACGAGGTGCGCTTCGGCGACACCCCCGAATCGACCGCCGAGCACATCCGGGCCGCGCTCGCGACCGGCGCCAAGGTGCTCGTCCTCTGGTCGTTCTACTCACCCGACGCCGCGGCGCTGGCGGAGGAGCTCGGCCGCATCCGTGAGCTGGCGGACGGCTCCTCCGTGCTCCACATCGCCGGCGGCGTCCACGCCACCGCCGAGCCGGTGCAGACCCTTGACGCCGGCTGGGACATCGCGGCGGTCGGCGAGGGCGAGATGACCCTCCTCAAGCTCGTCGACGCCGTCGGCGATCCCACCAGCGTCACCGGTTTGGCCTACCGCGACGCCGTGGGCGGCATCGTCAAGACCGGTCGCCCGGAGCGCCGCCCACTCGACGATTTCCGCGGTTTCTCCCTCAAATGGGACCGCTTCAACGCCCTCGAAATCACGAGGGGATGTATCTTTTCGTGCCGGTTCAAGCGTCAACTACTACCCGTCGAGGCACCGATTTAGTCCGGTATATGTATATATGCGAAACAAGTGTACCCGAGTAGACACGCTCTTCATCGCGACTCTCGTCGAGGCAACCCGTATCGCAGATAGGTGGGCGGGCTCGAACCCGGTGGGCCGGACAGGTCAATGCGGACACCGCCCACCGGCGTCACCGATGACTCGCTACCTGGGTGTTACCTTCGACCCGGTAATCGAGTGATTGCAATGCGTCTATCGGGATACCTCGGCCGCGGGCCATACTGCTTCGGAGGCTCGCGAAGGGGTTACCGGGATGGTGAATGCCTGGTTTACGTCGCGCCGCGCCATCCTGGGCAACACCCTGGTCGCGGTCGCGGTCGCGGCCGTGGCTCTGCTGGCCTGGCCCGACTACGGATTCACCCGCGGAGTTGCCCGGCGACCCCGGCAGATCCAGTACCTGGCCTGCCCGTACTTCCCCCGGTGCCACACCAGGCCAGTCAGGAAGGCGCGGAGTTTCCTCGCCCGGCCACACCGCTGCTATGAACACAACGAGAAGATGACCGAGCCGGTCGTGTGGAAGCCCCGAACTCGATGAGCGACCTCGGGCTGAGCAAGGAGAGCATCAAGGGGTTGGGCCCCGGGGCATATCTGGTCAACGTCTTGCCCAGTGCGCTGCTGGTCGGCGGGGTCTTCGCCGCCGTGGCATCGCGGCTGTATCCCTGGCAACACCCCCGCGGCGATGTCTCCGCAGGACTGGACTCCTTGCTCGCTGCGGTCCGCAGCCTGGGATTTCCCGGTGGCCTGCTGATCATTGGCACGATTCTTTTCACGGCAGTCGTGTTACGCCCGTTTCAGATATCCGCAGTTCAGTGGCTTGAGGGCTACTGGCACGACCGCGCGGCTACCCGTCTCGTGTATGCCCTCGCAGTCGAGCGCCACCACCGTCGTCGGGGCGCTCATCTCGTGTACTCCCAGGAGGTGGCTGAGCAAGAGCTGCGGCTGCACCGCTTCGACGCCGTGGCCCGACGGGAACGGGCCCGTCTCAGGCGGGAGCGCCGGCAGGATGTCTCAAGCGCGATCGTCGAACGTCAGTACCCGCGAGATGCCGAACGCGTTATGCCAACCCTGCTGGGCAACATCCTGCGCCGGGCGGAGTCGGTCGCCGGGGAGCGTTACGGCCTGGACACCGTGGAGACCTTTCCACGTCTGTATCCATACCTGTCTCCGCGCTTGGCCGAGGAGAATGAGACCCAGCTCAATGTGCTGGATGCAGCCGCCACGCTGACCATCGTCTTCGGCACCCTTGCGACCGTGACCTTGCCGTTCCTGGCTCGCCTGGATGCTCACGGAGCGATTCCCCTGATGTTGCTCATGGTCGCCGTTGTCAGCTACAGAGGCGCCTGCGCGGCGGCGCAGCGCCACAGCGTTGTCCTGGCCGCGGCGTTCGATCTCCATCGCTTCGACATGCTGGCGGCCATGCGCCGCCGAATGCCGAGAAACGCCAGGCAGGAGTACGCCGACAACGAAGTTCTCACCCGTGTCCTGGGCGGTGACTTCCCGGCCGAACAGAAGCTGCCGTGGAACTACGTCCATCCCGATCCGTACCCGCCGGAGACACCCAACCGGCCGCCAGGTTAGCGCGGACTTCCGCAGCTGCGGTTTGTCAGGTTTCGGGTAGGCGGTCCGCTGGCCGTCCAAAGCGCTGAACAGCACGAACGCTCGCGCTGTCGAGTAGGTTGCCTCGAACTCACGGCCTTCACTGTCCGGCCCTGATGTGCACTGTGGGCCGATGGTTCGGTTGCTGCGTAACGGTTCCCGGGCTGCGGTGCAGGCGATCTTCGATCCCGGTGACCGGCGGATCTTGCGAAGCACCGGGGCGGCGCACCGACCACTCGACCGGCTCGGAGTACGTCCGGCCAGCGAGTTCTTGCCGCCGGTGTTGCCTCGAACTCGCTGCGTGGAAATCGGCGTTAGCGACCGCGTACCCGGACTGAACCACCGACACCCGCAACGTGCACGACCACGCTGGTCGCAGGATCGTCGGACGCCGCGCGTTCCTGCCATTCGCCCTCCAGATCCTGCAGCAGCTGGCTCTGCTCGGGGCTACGAGGATCGTCGAACGCATCCGCATGGTCAACGAAGCCATCCAGCCGCACCCTCCGACTTGCCGCCAATCGGCCGGCCACCACCGGCCAATGTTGGGGCAACGCCAGTTCGATCCGTCCACCGACCGAACTGGCGACGATCTCGAGCGGTCCGGTTCTCGGCGCCACCGCCGAGCGCAGGTCGATGACCACCTTGCACAGCACTGCGGCGACGTCCAGCCGTTCCGGGGCCTCGGCGTCGAGGTCGTAGATAACGTGCCGGCTGAGTAGGAAACCAAACAGGCGCTGGATGGGACTGAGGTCATGGGTACCTACCGCTCTCCGCGTGGCGACCATGGCGCCGAGCACGGCCAAGGCGAACCCGACAAACATCCAGAGCTGGCGGCTCGACCACCAACCGCGGGTCGTTGTCACAATTGCCAGGCCGGCGGCCGCGAGGATCACGGGCCCAAGCAGTGCGCCGCGCGGCACCATGTTGTACAGCAGAACGGCCACGGCAAGAGCGATCAAGATCTCCCCAGCGTGGCCGACGACTATACGACCAGCTACGCCGAAGGCATTCGGCCCCTCGACGGAAAGCACAGCGCCAAGCCAAACGGCAAGAACGCCTGCGAGAGCGGAGAATCTTCTACCATCCATCACCTCACATCGAACCACGTCGAACAGCGACCGGGATCCCAGCCACGCCGTCCCATTGATCGATCCCGAGCCCGTCTTGCAGAAGGCGGGGCGGAGCTTCTCGCGAGCGTTCGCGCACAGTGAGGAGGGGACTCCCGCATCACCAGGTGTTGAGATCGCCCGCATATGCCGCGTCGGCACCCTGATGGATGCCGGAACCTCTGCGGGTTCGTACGCTCGGCCGATGGGGTAGGAGCGCCAGCGACACCACAATGGAGCTTCGGCAGGGGAGGTGCCAATGGCGGGGCTGTTCGACAACTTCGAGGGCTACCGTGTGGTCAGTGAGGCCGAATCGCGCGAAGCGTTGACGACTGCGCTTGTCGCGGTCGACGCGAACGTCCTGCTCAACCTCTACCGCTACAACGCCCGCACGACGGCTGATCTGTTTGCGATCTTCGAGAAGCTCGGCGACCGCCTCGTCGTGCCCTATCAGGCCATGCGAGAGTTCCACCGCAATCGACTCAAGGCGATCGGCAACCCTGAGCAAGCGACCAGCGAGGCGCGCAGCGCACTCGAGAAAAACCGCGCGGGCACGCTACGCGCTCTCGAGACCTGGTCCAAGCAGTTGGCAATCGAGGACGGCGAGCTCCAGCGATTGCATGACGACGTTGACGAAGTGTTCCGGCGTCTGCTGGAGGCGATCGACCAGGCTACGCCCGACCGCGTGCATCCGTCGACGTCAGCGGATGAGGACCCGGTGCTGAGCAGGCTTGCCGAGCTGCTGGCTGACAAGGTTCTTCACCGCCCCGCAGAGAAGACCTGGAACGCGTTGATCGTCGAAGGGAATCAGCGCGTCGACAACCTGGTCCCACCTGGCTACCTGGATGCGGACAAGGGCGATCAGCATGCGGAGGGCGCCGCCGGCGACTTTCTCGTCTACACCCAGGCTTGCCACGAGGCGAAGTCACGCCAGATGGACCTCATCATCGTCACGAACGACGAGAAGGAGGACTGGTGGTGGCGGCGCGGGCCGGACATGATCGGCCCGCGGCAGGAGATGACCAAGGAGTTCTTCGACACCACGGGACGGCGCTTGTTCCTGATGCGCGCCAGCGACTTGCTCAACCGGTCGCAGGTCCTCGACGTCGAGGTGAACCCGCAGTCCGCGAGAGACGCGGATGTCAACCGCTCGGACATCAGCGAACCTGGGAAATGGACGGCCGAGGCCGTCGAGATGCTGCTGCAGCGGCTGCGCGGCGAAGGACGGCGAGACATCGCCGATATCATCAACGCGGCAGCCGCCGCAGGGGGCTCCATCAGCCGCGAGGAGATCTACGTCCTGTGCGACTACCGCGACGATCGAAAGCTGCGAGGCATCACCAGGCCGGCGGCCCGGATCACCGCTGACCTTCAGTCCGAAGGGATCCTTCCGTCCTCCGTCGCGCCGATGATGAAGTCGGTATACGTCGACGCCGGTCAGCTGACGGCGATTCGGATTCCGGCGGAGGTCGTGGATCTTCTTGCCGCGGAGGCCCGGCCGCCAGGCGCGGGCGTGGAGGTCGAGCCGGCCGGCAAATACCAGCCGCTCACCGAATACCTCCTCGCCTTGGATGCTGACTCCGTATCCATGGCCTTCGGCGAGATCGAAGACATCCTCGGCGAGCCGCTCGCGCCGTCTGCCCGTAAACATCTCCCATACTGGTACTCCTCGCAAAACTCGCTCGGCAAAGCCATCGCGACTGCGGGCTTCAAGGCCAGGGGTGTGCGGACGGAGGCCGAGACCGTCGAATTCATCCGTCGTTCCTAATTAGCTAGTTCCCCATCGGAGACGATCAAAAGGTAACGGGGCTACATCGCCGGAGTCCTCGAGCATCCGACACATTGCCGGGCGATCGGCTTCCTTAAGAACTCGACGCGAAGGTGACCCACCCTCCTATTCACACGACGCGATGCGCGCCCCGCGGCCGCGGGCAGGACAGTGGTGGTGGGGGTGTCGCTGCCACCGGTTGATCTGATTACTTCCGCCGCATCGGCCGATACCTATCGTGGATCGGTTGCTGCAAGCTTCACTCGTCTCGATCATCGAGCGTACGGCGAAGGGGTGCCGAATGGCCCGCGGCGGGGTGTTCTGTGTAGAGGGGCAGTGGCATCGTAACCTCGATGAAGAGGGCTCGGTCCAGCCGACCCTGGAACTGCTGGAACGCCTAGGTCGGATTCGCTACATCCACAAGGACGTAGCTACACCAGATGAAATCGAATATTTCCTCGGACGATGGGCGCTGCGCCAGTATGCCGACTACCACGTCGGCTTCTTCGCCATGCACGGGGAACCGGGAAAGCTCTGGCTGACGGACCGACACAGCGTCGACCTAGCGGACGTGGCCGAGCCCCTGGCCGGCCGCTGCGAGGGCCGGCGCCTCTACTTCGGCAGTTGTTCCGTGATGCGGTTCTCCGACTCGGAGCTACATGATTTTCTTACGACCACTGGCGCCGCCATGGTCTGCGGCTATACCCGCAGCGTCGAATGGGTTGAGGCGGCGGCGTTCGAGACGGTTCTGCTGGATGTCCTGGCAAACAGCCCTCGGCACGACGGTGCGGAGCAGCGTCTTGGTTCCGCCCGCTGGGCCGCGCTCTCGGCGAGTCTCGGCTTCAGGGTCGCTTATGCGAGCGGGAAGACCTGGCGCCCTCGACCTCACGCTTCGGCCCAGGCCGCCTGAGGAGCCTGGGTCCTGCAATCGATTAGGTTCCTGCAGTGATCATGCGTGCACAAAACGTACGGATTCGCCGAGAACGGCATCGGCGCCATCAAGGTCGGCGAGTCGGGCAGCCAGCGTGGCCAGTGCGAGCCGTTCCGGCAACGCTTGGCTGAACTTGAGCCCGTCAAGGGCCTTCTTGCTGACCTCGGGGAGGCAGAGCCGCTGGCCGGCGTCGGCGATGAGTGCCCGCCATTCGGCGGGGGTGACGTTCTCCCGGAGTCGGATGTGTCGGTCGTCGAAGCGCTGGATCGGGTCGACGGCTTCGGTGAGGGTTGCGGCGAGGGTGGCGTTCGCGCGGAAGCCTGCCCAGGTCCACCAGCGGAGGTCGTCGCCGCGGTGGTCGCGGAGGATGACGCTGCCGCCTGGGTGGACCAGTGAGGACTCGTCCTCGCGTACCTGTGCGAGGCGGTCGATGGCTCGGCGGGTGAGCTTCACGGGCGGGTCAGCACCGAGCAGTACCTCGCGCATGGCGCGGCTCAGTTCGAAGCCGAGGCCGGACCAGCCGCCGGTTGTCCAGCGGGCCTTGCCGCCGCCGTCGGCGGGTTCGACGAAGCAGCGGCGGCGGCGCCAGTCGATGTAGGTGACCCGCCAGCTGCGTCCGTTGAGCAGGAGGCGTCGGTCGCCCTGGACTTCTTCGGTGAGTAGAGCTGGGTCGACGCGGCCGAGTTCTTCGCGGCCGACGAGCACGGTGAATTCGGGTGCGCCGGTGAAGACGGCGGTCATGGTCATGAAGTGCCGGTGTCCGAAGCGCCGTTCGGCTTCGGGCCCGATGAAGAGCATGCCGCCGTCGCTGTCGAGATAGCCCTGGTCGATCAGGTGGCGCAGGGTTGGGTCGGCGCTGCGGTCGAACGGGGCGAGTCCGTTCCACCACTGCGGCCATGTCTGGTCTCCTGCTCGGTGTTCCTGCAAGCAGAGCGCGAGTATTTGTTGTGCGGCGATGTGTCGGGGTTCGGGTGGTGCGATGACGGGCTCAACCCATCCCCGGCCCCAGAGCAGGAGTAGGGCTGCGGCTTCGAGCAGGGCGTCGCCATCGCGGGCGAGGAACAGGCAGTTGCGGATGCTGCCGGGCCGGCGCCCGGTGCGGCCGAGGCGCTGGAGGAACGACGCCACCGTCGTTGGTGTGTCGATCTGGATGACGCGGTCGAGGTCGCCAACGTCGATGCCGAGTTCCAGGGTGTTGGTGGAGACGATCACGCAGTCGCGGGCTTCGGCGAACGCTTCTTCCGAGCGGCGCCGTTCGTCGACGGAAAGTGAGGCATGGGACAGGAACGTGGTGATGCCTTTGCCTCGCAGCAGGCTGCCGAGTTCTTCGACCGCTTGTCGGGACTCGCAGAAGACCAGGCGCTTTTCGCCGGCATGGAGGCCAGCGATGATCTTGGCTGCATTCTGGAGAGAACCGACGTAGTCGAGCTCGATCTCTCCGGTCGGCACAGCGGCGGCAGATTCTCCCGGTACAAGGACGGGTAGGTCTGGCGCGACGACGCGTGCCGGACGGGTACCGGTGCCGGAGCCTTGCAGCCAAGTCAGAAGTCGAGTCGGGTTGCCCACGGTCGCGGACAACCCGACTCGTTGCACTGGCCGGCCGATCAGGTGGGTGAGCCGCTCCAGGACGGCTAACAGGTGCCAGCCTCGGTCGTCGCCGGCGAAGGCGTGGACCTCGTCCACCACGACAGCCCGCAGGCCGGCGAAGAACGCCCGGTGGTCGACGTTGGCGCTGACCAGCATCGACTCGAGGGACTCCGGAGTGGTGAGCAGGATGTCCGGGCGGGCGGCCAGGATGGCCCGGCGTTTGCTATTGGTGACGTCGCCGTGCCAGAGGGCGACACGGCGGCCGGTCCAGTCGGCGTAGCGTCCCAGCCGAGGCTCGAGATTGTTGAGCAGGGCCTTGAGCGGGCACAGGTAGAGCACGGAAGTGCCGGTCCAGCGTTCGGCTGCCATCCGGGTGAGGATCGGGAAGATCGCCGCCTCGGTCTTGCCGCCGGCGGTGGGGGCGAGCAGCAGAGCGTCCTCACCGGCGATCAGCGGGGCGATGGCGTCGCGTTGTAGAGGTCGTAGGTCGGGCCAGCCGAGCGTGTTGACGATGTGGTGCAGCAGCACGGGATCCAGCGCGGAACTCACGATGGGTTCCTACAACTGCAAGCTGATGTCGTCGGCGGAGGCGGCATTGCGTTCGATCTCGGTGAGTTCGTCCGAGCGTACGGTCAGTGCGTAGTGTTCACGCGGGTTCCAGTCGGCGAACTGATCGGCTCGGTCGAGCACGTCAGCGACGAGTTTCTTGAGGTAGACGCGGGGCGCGACGCCGACCTGACCGCCGAGCTTGCCGGTGACCGCGACCGCGAGTTCCCGCAGGTAGCCATCGTCGATTCGGTCTTCGGCGGCGGGGCTGGCGTAGATGGCGCGGACCCGGCTGCCCAGTTCGACGAGGGCGTCGAGGGAGAAACCCGGCAACCGTAGCTGAGTCGCGCGTGGGTTGTCCCAGCGGGGGTCAGACCCGAAGTCGGTGGCCAGCCGTTGGGCGAGTGGGGCGAGCCGCTGCACGCCTTGGGCGCCGTCGTAGAACGCTGGCGTACCGGTGATGATCAGCAGCAGGCCGGGGAACCGCCCTGCGTAGATCTCGTCGATGAGCTGGCGCAGCGCGTTGAGGGCTTTGTCACGCGCGTCGGACCGGACCCGTTGCAGGGTCTCCACCTCGTCAAGCACCAGCAGCAGGCCGGGGTGTCCACTGTCGCGTAGAACGGTGAGCAGGCCCTGCAGGAAGCTCATCGCGGCGAAATGGTCGAGGTCGCCTTTGACACCCGCAGCTCGGCGGGCAGCCGCGGCGACATGGGGCTGGCCGCCGAGCCAGGCGGCCAGCCCGTCCGCGACGGCGTGATCGCCGGAGGCGGTGGCCGTCCGGTAGCCGCGCAGTGCCGCTGCGAAGCCCGGTGTGCTCCGGGAGATCTCGGTGAGCCTGGTCTCCAGCAGGGCACCGACGGCGGTGTCCAACCCGGCGGTGTCGTCTTCGGCCACAGCGCCGCCGTTCAGGACGTCCTCTTCGAGGGCATAGATCCAGCCGTCCAGGATGGGGCGCAGCGCACTGGCGGGAAACTGCTCGGTGCTCAGGTTCTCGACCAGCCTGCGGTAGATGGTCTCCATCCGGTGCAGGGGCGTTTCCAGCTCGGAGACCTGCACCTCGGCTGTGGCGAAACCACGGCGTTTGGCGCGTTCGGCGAGCCATCGGGTGAAGAACGTCTTTCCGGCGCCGTACTCGCCGCGGACGGCCTTGAAGACGCTTCCGCCGCCGGCAGCCCGGTCCAGGTCGTCGTCGAGCGCGGCTTCGAACCGGTCGAGGCCGACAGCCAGGGCGTCCAGACCGTTCACGGGGACGACGCCGCGGCGCAGAGCGTCGATGATGTCCTTGCGCCGCCGCGCCGAGATCTCCGCGCTCATGCCGTGCCCAGTTGGAACTGTTCGACGAGCAGCACCCGGTCGAGTTTAACGGTCACGTTGTCAGGGTCGATTGACAGCACCGGGTAGCCCTCGACTTGGAGCTGCTTGCGCAATGCGGTAATCGCCCCGTGGATACGGCCGGCCGGGATGCCGGCCCGGGCGGCGAGCGTGTCCATGGTCGCCCGGTCGCCGCCGTCGATGAGCGTACGCAGCAGCGCGCCGGCTCGTTCGTCGGCCAGCGGAGCCCGGGGATCGCGGCGCTGCCGGTAGAGCGGGCTGGCCAGCAGCTCGCTGATCAGGTCGGGCCGTACCGGGACGACAGTTGGCTCAGCGGGCTGCGTGGCCATGTCGAACAGGCTCTCCGTCTGGGCCGCAACGGCCTTCTTCGGCGTCGTCTGCCGAACGGCCGGCGTCGGGACCGGGTGGGCGGGAGCCAGCGAACCGGTGGCGAGCGACTCCCGCCACCAGGACGGGCTGGCGACCGGTGCAGGCTGCCAGTCGGGATGGCCGGAATCATCGCTGTCGGTGAGCATGATCAGTGGAATGACGACTTCGGCGGGCGCGGCACCACCGTGGTAGCCGGCCTTCCGGGGGCCGTAACGCAGTTGCTCGCGCCAGGCGAGCACGACGGTGCCGTCACCCTTGGCGACCCGGGATCCCCGGACGAGGATCTCGCCGTCACCTGCTGGCGAGTCGGCCAGCCGCCAGCGGTTCTCGTCGCTGGAGCTGGACCGGTGCGTGGCTTCGGGGCCGCGGTCGACGACGTGGCCGTGATCGGAGACGATCACCACGGTTCGCCCGTCGGCCAGCACCAGCAGGTCCTTGACGCTCGGGATGGTTTCGCTGCTCCAGACGGTGATGCCGGGTTCACTGCGGTCGAGAGCGTCGTCGATGGTGTTGACCACGGCCGCGACCAGCGGCACGCCGGGATCGGCCAGGGCAGCGGCGACGTCTGGAGCGATGGCCGCCCCGGCGTACCCACGAAGTCCGCTCTTGTGCAGCAGTTGCCCGCCGGGGAAACGCGCGCTGAAGGCGTTGCGTTCGGCCTGCTGCTGGCCCACGGCGATCCGGCCGCTGAGCAGGCTGCACCGGCTGACCTCGGTGACGGTGGGCAGGGCGGCGAGTACACCCGTGCGGGGCCCACCGTGTGGTGTCACCTCACTCCAGGTGCCGGCACGGGTGAGCGACTCGGCGAGTTCGGTGGCTGCGGCAACGCTCATCCCGTCCATGACCAGCAACAGGACCCGGCGGCCCCGGTCGAGGATCGGTTGGACCACCCGGTCGAGGACGTCCTCGACCCGGATCAGTTTCCCGGGGGCGGCTTCGGCTTGTGTATCGGCGGCGAGCAGTTCGGCGAACTGCTGGTCGTGACGGGAGCGGCGGGCGTCGACAGCCTGGTGCAACAGGTGCAGCGCCTCGGTGACCTGCGGGTCGGTGTCGCCAGCGAAGATGTCCAGCCGGGCCCGGTCGACCCAGCCGTCATCGCGCACCTGGCGATGCAGGGCCGCGTAGAGGGTGGCGGGCTTGGGCTGCTCGGGTTCGGCGAGCCAGCGCAGCAGCCGGACGGCCATCTGCATGGTCTTCAGCCGGTCCGGGTCTCCGCTGCGGTGTTCGCCCAGACGGGCCAGCGCGTTCTGGGCCGAGGCGATCAGGGCACGGTCCGCGGTTCCGGTCATCGGCACGGCGAGGCGTACGGCAGCGGCGACGTCCCGTAGCCGCTGCAGGAACCCGGTGGGCAGTAGGCTGCTCGCGCCCAGCAGGCCGACGGCGTCGATCTCCTTGGCGATGTTCTCGGCCCGGGCCAGCATCCGGTTGGCCTCGCCGGCACCGCCTTCCAGACCGATGACCCGGTCCACCCAGATCTCCGCTGCCGACCCGAGTGCCAGCGCGTGGTTCGCATCCAGGCGGGTTCCGCCGAACCACGGCTCCAGTCGGGTCCGGGCTACCGCGACCGCGGTGGCCCGTGGGCCGGTGCGGTCCGGCCAGAGGACCCCGACCAGCAGACCCAGCGGTACGGCGTCGACCCCGTGCCCACCCCGGGTAGCCGCCATGATCGGCACCGCGACGAGTCCGGCCGTCTCGACGAGGTAGCCGGTGAGCCCGTCGAGCAGCTTGCCGGGAAGCTTCTCCAGGCGCAGGACCCGAGCCGCCTCGGTGCTCCACTGCAGTAGACCGGCGCTGTCGATCTCGTCGCGGCCCAAGCCGAGCAACTCTGCGGCGAGGCTGCGCAGGGCATGGTCACGGGTGAGCACGGCGCCGGGCGCCGGCGGCCATTCGGCGACGGGCTTGTAGTCGATCAGCGCCTCGGCGACCCAACGGCCCTCCGCCACGAGAGTGGGGTCCACCTCGAACACCTTGAACATCTGCGTGGCGACGTCCCACATGTCGACCTTGCGGACGTGCTGCTCGCTGACGTGGGCGAGCAGACCTTCGCCTAGTTCGTCGTCGGACAGCTCGGTCAGCAGCATGATCCGTTCACCGTCGGCGCGGTCGTTGAGTGCGGCGCGGGCGGCGAGCGGAGTCGGGCAGGGTACGACCCGCACGGCGGTGCCGCCGATGGTGAGGACTGGTTCGCCGGCCCAGGTGGGCGCGGCCCGCAGGGCGATCGCTGGCGCCTGGTCACGGTCGTCGGTGAGCCAGGCTTCGACCTTTCGCCTGATCGCGGAGGGTTGAACGACGGTCACCGGATCTCCCACGACACATCGACGGCGCGGCCGGCGTCCAGTTCCACCTGCAGGGCGGCGACCAGCTCGTGAAGGTCCTGACGGCTCTGGACGACCCTTCGGGTGGCGCCCGATGCCAGTCTGGGGCGAGGGATCTGGATGCCGCTGGTGGTGGTCGTCGTCCCCGTGGACCCCCGCAGCGCCGTCGTTCCACCAGCGGTCCCGCCGTCGGCAGCCGAACCGGCTCCGCTCTGTGGCGTCACCGTCGACGGGGTGCCGTCGGTGTTGCGGGATCCCGGTGAAGGCGTCCGCATGATCAGGGCGGTGGCCTGGCCGATCGCGGCCTTCAGCGCTTTAGGCAGGTCGGCGGCGTGCGCGTCGTGCCGGGCGGCGGCGGCCAGCCGGTCGAGGATGTCCCTGGCCGGGGGATCGCCGTCGTCGGCGCGCTTGCCGAACATCTCCAGGATGTCCCAGTGCGTGCCGTTCAGCGCTTGGACGACCTGCGCCGCCGTGGTGAAGATGTTGCCGACCGCGGCGTCCTCGATGTCGAATGCCACCCCGGCCATAATCCCGACCAGCACCAGGTCGTCGCTCTCGGCGGCCAAGTCGCTGAGCAGCCGGGCGGCCTGCTGGGCATGGTGCAGCCGGCCGTCCGCAGCGTCCGAGTCGAGGCCGAGCCTCGGCGCATGCTGCGCCAACCCGCTCACCAGCAGCGCCGTCGACTCCTGGTGGCGCTTCGCGGCATCGCGAATGGCCCGGGCCAGGGCGGTGACCCCGGCGGCGCTGCGATAGCCCGGGGTGGTCACCCCGAAGACGCCCCGGGTGTGCGCGCACGCCCGGTCCCAGACATCCTGGTCAGGCAGCTTGACCTGGTGCAGTTCCATCTGGTCGGTGACCGCCTGGATGGTGTCGACCGGGGCCGGTGAACCATGCTGATACCAGGCGAGCTGCTGCTCCTCGGCGAAAACCGCGATGATCAGGTTCTGCAGGTCCCGGTCGAAGCCACGGGCAGCAGGCTCGTCGAGCAGCCGGCGCAGGACATGAACGGGGAAGTGGGTGGTGTAGTTCTCCCGGGCGGCGAACTGTGTCAGGTGCCCGCTCCACAGGCAGGTGCTCCCGGTCAGCACGTACCGGTGCTCGGCGAGCTCGCCGAGCCGCAGCGGATTGCAGATCCTCCGGATGATCCGTTGGTCCGCGGCGTCGACCGCGACACCCTTGGCCTGGTCGGCGACGGCCCGCCGGGCGTACATGAGGATCTTGTTCAGTTCCGGCCGGGTGGGTGCCTTCTCGTCCTCGGGCAGGGCCGGCCGACCCGGGTAGGACCAGTTCAGTAGTTCGGCGGTCAGGTTGGCGAAGGCGTCCGCGAGGGTGCCGCCACGGGGGTCACCGACGCGCAGCCCTTCGGCGAGCGTCTCCAGCACCCCTTTCGAGTCCGGCTCGACGTTCGCCGGTTCCGGCTTGGCCACGCCGTAGGCCTGCTTGAACGCGGCCAGCAACGCCGACTTCAGCTGCTGCTGGCGCTGCTGGAAATACACCTTCGCCTGCTGCCGGTACGCGGCGGACTCGTCGGCGGCGAGCACGCTCAGTCGGTCCCCGCTCGGCCCGCCCAGCAGATAGTTGATCTTTGCAAGGATTTCGACCCGGCCCATCGCCTCCTGGCTGAGGAACAGCGGCATCCAGAACACCGTCCGGGAACCGCTGGGCAGGGTCTCGATGCGGGAGAAGTCCTCGTTACGCCGGTGCCCGGGATCGAACGGATAGTCGATCACGACCCGCCACGCGTCGCCGTCGGCGACCACCGCGTTGTCCGGCATGTTGTCCCGATCGCGGACGTTGCCGAACCGCACGTTGACCAGGTGCTTGCGGCCGCGCCACTCCCGGTAGAACGGGTATTCGCCGAAACCGCCGGACTGGCTGCCCAAGCCCAGCTCGCCGCAGACCATGTCGCGGACCATCTGCTGCAGCACCCCGGCGGCTGTCTCGTTGACCGGCACCAGGTCGAGCAGCTTGTCGTAGTCCGCCGAGGTGATCTTGATGGAGATCACCGGATCGGGCCCGTCGGTCATGTGCAGCTCACCGGCGTCGGCGGTGAGCTGCCGCAGACGGCCCAGCACGATCTGGTTCTCGTACCCCGGCAACGGTGAGGCGATCGAACCGAAGTTGAGCGCGTGCAGCTTGGCCGCGGTCAGGTTGTGCAACGCCGGCACCTCGCTGACCAGGTAACCCAGGATCAGTGTCTTGATCAGCTTGTCGTCGATCTGGAACAGCTCGTGCGTCGCGGCCTGCGCCTCGTCGACACCGTGCATGCCGAGCAGCAGCGGGCGCAGCTTGCGCTGATAGGTGTCCCGCGCGTCCTGGAACTTCTGCTTGAGCTGCGGCCGGTCCGGCAGCTCACCGCGCAACACCAGCGGCTCGAACAGGGCGGCCACCCCGATCAGGTCGTTGACTTGCAACGTGTCCCGCCGCTCGACGAGCAGCTCGGTCATCACCTTCAACGCGGTCCGTTCCCGCTGCAACGCCTGCGACAGCGCCACGAGCGTGGCGACCAGCGCCGGGGAGAACGGGTACAGCCGCCGGAACGCGGTCGCGTCCGAGCCGATGCCGGCGTCCCCGTACTGCGCACCCAGCAGCAGCGTGTCCCACACGTCGCGCCGATTGCGTACCGCCGCGAAGGCGTCGTCGATGACCTTGCGGGCGGCGTCGCTGTTCGGCTTGAGCAGCCGCTCCTCGGTGATCTGCGGCAGGTTCGTGTCTGCCAGCACGATGTCCGTCCCCAGCCGGCCCTGCACGCTGCGCATCACGTCGGCCAGCGCGGCCCGCTCGGTGCCGCCGACCTGCGGGCCGAGGAACTCCTCCAGGTTGCGCTGCCGGGCCACGAACGACACGATCGGCAGCGGCCGGGCCTCGTCGGACGACTCGACCAGCTTGTTCAGCTTCGCGCCCTCGGTCTGCACGAACGTGTGGTCGGCGATCTTCGTGGACAGCCAGAGGATCAGCTCGTCCAGGAACAGCACCATCGCGTCGTACCCGAGCCCCTTGGCGTGCCGGGTGATCACCTTGAGCCCGGTGTCCAGGTCGACGTATTCGCCGCTGCGTACCGCGCCGGAGAAGAACGTCCGGGTCAGCGCGATGACCAGCTCGTCGCGCAGCGGCGTGCCCGGCGGCTCGGCCGCCGCCTGCGCGTAGCTCTCCGGCGTCCAGTCACCCTCCTGCGCCATGTCCACCGCCAGCTGCCCGGTCGACCCGCCGCCGGAACCCTCGCCGCGGAGAAGCTCGAAGAACCGGTCGTCGCCCAGCTGCGTGCGCAGCCGGGCCGCGTCGTCGAGCATCGCGTCGGAGCGGTGCACGGCCGGGACCGGAGCCTCCGGGTGCCGGGCGGTGATCTGCCGCAGGTACCCCTCGAGGACGGCCTGTTCCACCGACCGGGCGTCGAGCATGTGGAAGGTCAGCGTCAGAAACCTACGGCCCTTGATCGCCGGATCGGCCTTGAGGATCGGCTCGGCCAGACGCCGTACGTCGCGCGCCTCCGGGTTGTGCCGCAGAATCTCCCGCAGCACCGCCATGAAGTACGACTTACCGGAACCGAACGAGCCGTGTAGGAACTTCGCCTGCGACTTCCCGCTGCGCACCGCGTGCGCAACCATGCCCAGCGCCTCGTCGAAGTTGCGCTGCAGGTCGTCGGTGACGACGTAGTGCCTCAGATCGGCAGCCTCGGAAGCACGGACCACGAAATCGGTGTCGCCCACCGACTCCGGGATCTCGATGAGATCGCGCAACAGGGTCAACGTCCGCTCCTTACCCCCGGCTCGGGCCACCCCGGACCCGCACCGAATCTCCTGCCAACGTCCAATGCCACATGCCCGGCGTACGGGCGGTCGACCGTCACATGACGGAACCGAAACGAAGCTGCTCCAGGTAGGTCCGGTCGGCGCCGAGCGCGGCCAGTTCACCGTCGATGAATCCGGTGAAGAACTGCGCCGGAGAGCCGTTGAAGCCCTGCCGTTTCTCGCCGAACCACTGCGCCAGCCACGGCTCCAGCTCCGCCAGCCCGGCCAGCAGCGCGAGAAGACCGTCCCGGCGCTCCCGCTCCCACCCGGCCACGTTCTTGCGGTCCAGGTAGACGCCGGCGATCGCCTGCGTCTGTTCCAAGTGGTCCCAGCCTGCCCACCCCAGCAACAGCGTGGAGTCGCCGTCACGACCGACATTCGGGTACGAGACGAAACGCTCCTTCGGTACGTCGAGCTTGCCCCGGTTACGCCAGTAGCTCGCCTTCACGAAGTCCCCGGACCCGTACTTCGGCGGAACATCAATCCGCACCTTCTCCCCGGCGTCCTCGCGGCGCTGCAACGCCCAGGTCCGCTCCCACTGGAGTCGCTTGCGCAACCCAGCCGGCTTGTAACGCAGCACCGGCAGGTACGGCACGTGCTCGTCGGCGACCAGCTTGCCCAAGGTCTTGGTCAGATCGTGCTGATCCGAGCCAACCCACAGATCCAGTACGGACCGGAAGTCGTCATCGTGCCGCACCCGGTCCGCGAGCTGAGCCACCGACATCGGCGCGGGCACACCGGCCCACAGCTCAGGACTTTCCAGCCGGTGGAGCAGCCAGCCCCGTAGCGCCTCCTGCTGCATCGCCTCCCAGCCGGGCGTCGACCAGCGGCGTTTGCACTCCGGCCGCTCGATCAGCCCGATGTTCCGGTCCGACTCGATGACCGCGATCCGTTTCTCCACGATCGCGCGGTATTCCGCCGGCCAGTGCGACGGCAGTTCGGTGATCGGCGTGGACTCGTGCCGCGCGAACCACTGCGTCGCGACCTCCCCGTCCGCCATCTTCCGAGCCAGCACGATCTCGAACGCCCGCTCACCCAGCCTGATCTCCGGCGGCTCCTTCACGGTCAGCACCTCATCGGTCAGCCCGTAGAGCCGGTAGACCTCCCAGTCCAACTCCTCCTGGAGCGCGATCATCCGAGTTCGCATCGCCAGCCACCCGTCCCGAGCCTGCGCTAGCCGCTCCCGCGTGGGCGCAGCCCGCTGCGAGACACCCGCCGGGCTCAAAGCCGCCAGGCGCCTAGCACAGGCATCTAACTCCGTCGTCAACCTCAGCGGGTACGTCGTTGGTAACGGAAACTCCTGAAGCTTCGTCCCCGTAAACTCGTAGAAACGCTCCCACTCCTGGCTCTTGAAACCTTCGTTGACACCCTGGCCGCCCTTGTTGTGGCTGACCTGCTTGAGCCAGAAGCAGGCGGTCGAGCTATTGAGCACCCCGAGCAGCCGCAAGTGATCCTCCTCCGTCGCACCCTCCGGCAACTTGATTGCCGGCGCCGACCGATTGAAGACCTTCCCACCTCGATCTAACACAAAATGGTTGTGCGTCGCTACAAAAGCAAAAGCAATCGACAGCGGTGTCTTTAGCCTCTTGAGCGCAACCTGATGCCACTCCCACCAGGTTCGCCCCTCTCGCCGATAAGAAGTCTTGGCGAACGTCTGCCTATCCCATAATTTTGCTCTAACCGGCCATAAACGTGCTTCAGCTCCAGGCTTTGATTCGATTGGCAACAAACCAGTGCTGCCATACATGAAGATTGCGTGACTGCTTTCGGAAATGATGTAGTCCCGGGCCGCTTCTCCGACGACTACCTGCCGGTGCACGTCGTCTTCGACCCCGAATCGTGTCATCACTGCGCGGTCAGCCAGCATAGCTGCGTCGGCATTGGTTTGACCGGTGTAGCCGATTTCAGCACCGATGTGGTCGAGCGCTCGATCCCCTGAAGTCAATCGTTCCAGGAGCTCCGAGGATCCGCCGCCAGCCAGGCTCCACGGATGCACAGCAAAGCTGGAGCGCGGCAAGTCGTGGACCGTCACCCAGTTTGACGTTGAGTTGATGTGGTCGATTTGATTGACGATGGCCGACCAGACAATTCCTTTATCCGGGTCGTCTGGCTGGCCAGGCTCACCACGGACGCCGAGGACCGCCCGGACCGTTTCGGACCGACGCCGATCATTCGCCCTACCTATAAGGATCACGGTTGGCGTGCCGTGGCCGGGAATGTAGGCACCGGAAGTGTCGATGACTTCGCGCATCTCGACCTTGGTGGCGAAGAAGTCATTGATGAGCTTTGTGCCGAACTCGCGTTTCATGAAGGCGTTGGCGGTGATCTGGCCCACCCAACCGGCCTGCTGGCCGAATTCGTCGCCGCGGCGCGCCAACTGGAAGAAGCGCTGCGCGAACGGCACGGTCAACTGATACTGCCGGTGACACACCTCTTTATAGATATTGCGATATGCTGCGCTCTGCGCGGAATCCTTCGCCGTGATGTATGGTGGGTTGCCAACTACGACCGAATACTGGTCAGGTTTCAAGAGTGTGGCAAGTAAGTCGGCGTCCTCGGTGGCGTAAGCGAAGCCCGTGCCTCCTGTCATAAACTCCAAGAGGTCGCCTTGGTGCCGGGACTTATCACCCCATTCGAGTAGAGAGTCGCCCGTAGCTAGACGGATTTTGAACTCACGGGCGACCTCCAGGTCTTTCTGGTCACAGGCCTTAAGCGCGGCGATCATCAGTCGGAAGCGAGCGATGGCCACGGCGAACGGGTTGATGTCTACCCCCGTGACCTGATCGAGAACTCGCTGCACGAGCACGCTCGCGTCGGTATCTGGCTCACGTTTTTTCCAACGTATGATTAGGCGGTCGAAGGCGCCTAGTAGGAAATGGCCGGAACCGCAGGCCGGGTCAATTATTGTCGTATCAGAAAGGCCGAACTCCTGATTCGCTGGCTCGAAGGTGCGGTCGAGAATGAACTCTTTGACGAATTCTGGGGTCTGTAACAACGCATAAGTCTCTCGGGCGTGTGCTGACAGTTCCTGGTAGAGGTTGCCGAGAAATTCAGTGTCGAGCCCCGGCGACTCCATCGACGCGAGCCCGGCACCCCGCCGGAAGAAGTCCGAGAGTTCCTCGGCTGCCGCGCCGGAGATGTCGAACCGCCACATTGGGTTGTGGTCGTCGAAGATCTTCGCGGTCGGGCCGAGGCTCGCCATGTATTTGAAGGCTTCTCGTAGCCAGTGCCGGTCGTTGTGCAGCGAGTTCGCGATCAGGTAGCCCTGCCGCTCCTGCACCGCCCGCTCGGCCGGGGCCTTCGCCGTCGGCCCGCCGATCCAGATCCGTTGGATCAGCCCGTTGTCCTCGCAGAAACGCACGAAAACGCAACCCAGCACCCACGCCACTGCGGCCTGGTCGAGCACGTCCTCCAGCCACGTCTCGAACGTTCCCGCCGTACGCCCGGCGTCTTTGGCGGCCTGATGTTCGGCCTCAAGGGAAGCGCGCAGATCTGCTTGATCTGCTGTAACGATCTGGTTGCGGAGGTCGTCAACCAGGTATTTGATCTGATCCTGGAGTGGTTTGACCTTAATCATCTATCAGACCTCTCGGCGACGCGGTCGATCCACGGGATCGGCAGCCACAGTGACTGGCCGGCCGGGGAGGTCAGGGGGATCTGCTCGCTGTCCAACATGGCCGGTTCCAACCGGCGGGCGGCGGCCAGCAGCAGCCGGGCGGCGGGCCGCGGGCGGGTGGGGTCGGCGAGCCGTTGCAGCAGCGGCATCTGGCCGTATCGGGCCAGAGGTGCTGCCTCGGTGATCAGCACCGGCCGGTCGACCGCCAAAGCCTCTTCCAACGCCGGGACGACATCGCGTTGCACCATGAGCAGCAGGGCCCGGAAGTTCGGGTCGGTCGGTGTGCCGGTGTCAGCCGCCACGATGGTCTCCCAGGCGAACCGTGCCTTGCGGAGCCGGTCGATCAGCAGCGCGGTCACGTCGACCTCGACGAGGTCGAACCGGTCGAGCAGGGTGCGGCGGGCGGCGGCGAGCTGCCGTAGCGGCGCGAGCACGGCCAGGTAGCCGCGTTTGTCGATGGTGGCGGTGAGCTTCGCGTCGGTTTCGGCGATGGCTGCCGGGCCGGCCAGCGGGGTTGCGCTGCTCATCATCCGGGTGCTGGTGTAGCGGCCGCTGGCGGCGATCGACCCGTACCGCTGGGTGGCCGGATCCCACACCAGCGGCACGTCGCATTCGCGCAGCAAGTCGTCCAGGGCCGGTCGGCCGGGAAGTGGCTCCGCTTGCGGGAAGCGGGCGCGTACCCGGTCGTGCAGGGCTTCCACGCCGAGCCTCTGGCCGATCAGGCTGCCGACCGCCAGGCGCAGCGCTCGATCGGCGGACAGGCCCGCCGGGTAGAGCTGGCCCTGCGCGTTCACGTCGGCCACGCCGTGGGTCGCAGCGGCGGCGAGCTGGAGCAGGCGCTGGTCACTGAGGGCGGGCATACCCTCCTGGACGATGGTGCGCAGTCGTTCCACCGCGCGCTGCCGGGTGGGCAACGGGTCCAGCAGGGCGAGTTCGGCGGCAGCCCGGCCGAGCTGCACGGCGTACGCGAGAAGGTCCGCCGCGGTGGACTCCGCCGCCGGGTCCTCGGGTTCCCTGCCCACCAGCACCGTGTCGGAGACACGGAAGCGATGGATCGCGACGCGGGCGTCGCCGCCGCGCACGAGTTCCGCCTCGACCGCGGCCCGGACCAGCCCGATCGCCTGCGCGGTGCGCTTCGGTTCGGTCGTGTACGAGCCGCGTGACGCGATCAGCGCCTCGGCGATCTCCTCGGCGGACATGACCAGGCCGCGGACGTCGAGCAGGGCGACGATCTCGTTGCGTACCCGGGTGAGACCGGGATTCTCCAGCCACGTCTTCGCGTGTTTGCGGATCAGGGTGGAGACCTGCGGCTGGGTCTGGCCGATCGCGGTGGCCGCCTCGGTCTGTGGCAGCCAGTGCAGGTATCGCCCGTCCGGCGTCGGTTCCTGACCGAGCAGCATGGCTAGCGGCGCCCGGCTGCGGGAGCGGCTGGTGGGCAGCAGCGTCGCGCTGACCGCCTCGATGCCGTAGGGCAGGGCGCCGTCTTCGGGCTCGGGCGTCGGAGTCCCGAGCTCCGCGGCCAGTTTCCGGGCCTTGGCGACGATCTCCTTGCGGGTGGCGTCCGGTACGCCGGAGGCTCGCCGCAGCGCGGACCGGTCGTAGTCGAGCAGCTCGCCGACGGTGCCGACACCCAGCCGGTGCAGCGCGGACAGCGCCCGTGCGGTGAGGCCGACCGAGTCGAGCCCGGAGCCCCGCGACAGCTGCTCCGGCACGGGCGGCACCTCGCCGGGCCCGTGCTGGGACAGCTCCGGGATCTCGAAGAAGATCAGCCGCCAGGCGTCGGCCATCTGCTCGGCGGTGTCGAACCTGACGGGTACCTCTCTGGCCAGCGCCTTGGAGAAGAAGGTGACCAGGCGGTCGGCGACGGCCGGATCGAACATGGCAGGGTCGAGGGTCACCTCGTCCTTGACCGTCGACGGGTGGGCGCCGTCGCCCCACCGGGGCAGCGTCCCGGTCGCCATCTCGAACAGGGTGACGGCGGCCGAAAACCGGTCGGCGGCGGCGTCGTAGCGCATCCGGCGGGGCGGGCCGAGGAACGGGTCCAGATAGGCAGGGGTGCCCGCGGTGATGTGGTCGGCGGGGGTGGCGGCCAGCGAGAAGTCGAAGATGCACAGGTGCAGCTGGCTGTCGCTGGGCCGGGGCCGGGCGGCCAGGTTCGCCGGTTTGATGTCCCGGTGCCAGATCCCCTCGCCCTCCAGGAAGGTGACGATGTCGAGCAGGTCCCGGCCGTAGCGGTCGAGCAGGTCGAGCGCGAGCCGCCGGCCGCCCTCGAGTTCCTGGGCCAGGGTGCGCTCGCCGGCGTTCTGCAGCACCAGCGCGCGATGGCCGCTGATCGTGACGGGGCCGTCGATGAGGGCGGCGACCTGCCAGTGCCGTTGCATCCGCTTCAGGACGGTGGCCTCGGTGTCGAGGCGGTCGGCGTACTGCGGGTCACGGGCGACCTTGAGGACGACTTCCCGTTTGCCGGTGCCGCTCTCCCCGGTGACCAACAGGGCGGTGGCGGTCGCGCCGCTGCCGAGCCGGCTCTTCACCACCCAGCCGCCCTTCAGCAGATCACCCTTGTGGGCCTGCAGCGGGTCGATGTGGACCTCGGGCTCGGGTGCGGTCAACTCGTCCCACACCTGCTCCAGTTGCTCTCGGAAGTCCGCGACGCTGGGCAGCCGGTGGGAGGGATCGCCGCTGGTCGCGTTGTAGACGAGCAGGCCGAGGCTGCCCGGGACACCGTCGACCACAGCGGACAGTTTCAGGCCGCCCTCGCTG
Source organism: Paractinoplanes brasiliensis (assembly GCF_004362215.1). Taxonomy (NCBI): domain Bacteria; kingdom Bacillati; phylum Actinomycetota; class Actinomycetes; order Micromonosporales; family Micromonosporaceae; genus Paractinoplanes; species Paractinoplanes brasiliensis. The sequence continues at coordinate 6,739,857 of NZ_SNWR01000001.1, forward strand.
ACAGCGGCGATCAACTCCTCCGGCGTCTCGGCCGGCTGACGTCCGGTGAAGATCCGGTAAGCGATCGCACCCAGCGAAAACACGTCCAGTGGAATGCCCGGCACGTCGATCCGGTGTGCCGCCTCGGGAGCCTGGTAACGGCGCACGTCGTCGTCGAAGAACAACTCCAGCCCCGCGCCGTCGGAGGAGCCGAGCCGGGCTGTCCGAGTCGAACCGGCCAACCGACCGCCGGCCTGCCACTCGGTCACCATCAGTTGCGGGCGGGGGGCGTCCGGATCCCGGACGTAGACAGCCTGCGGGGTGAGAGCACGGTGGGCGAGACGCCGGCTGTGTGCGTACGCGATGATCTCCGCCAGATCGCCCACCAGATGCAACCGCTGGGCCATCGTCATGGTCGCGTCGTGTTGCAGCAGCCACTGGTCGAGACGTACCGAAGCGGGGTCGTGGTTGAAGATCACTGCCGGGCCGAACGAGTGGTCGGCCAGGTCGAGCGCCTGTGAGACACCGGGGTGCTGGATGCCCTGCAGCAGCCGGAACTCGCGCTCGGCGGCCCGCCGGATGACCGGCACGTCCTCGGCCGCCGCCCGGCTGGTCAGGTAGAACCGCACCCGGCGGGTGACGCTCTGGTCGATGACGTGTTTGGCGAGGAAATCCTGCCAGCCGATGCCTTCGGCGAACGGCTTCGCGAACAGCAGCAACTGGCCGATCTTGCGGTCCGCGACCGACGGTCGGATCTTCGCGGCCCGGACCAGGTCGACGATCTGCCGGCCACGCTGGGCGTCGATCGTCTGCCCGGAGCGTGGGCGCTCCATCAGCAGTTCACGCAGGCTGGGTAGCCCGGACGTGGAATGGCCGTCGAGGCCGTAGACGTGCTGGGCGCCGATCGGGTCGAGGCGGGAGCGCATGTCGCGGGCATGCAGGAAGACCGCAGCACCGACGTACGGCGTCTGATGTTCCTTGTTCTGCTGGCGCGCGTAGTAGCGGATCAGGCTGGCCAGCCGCTTGGCCTTCCGATTGGCCAGGATGAGCGGGTTGTCCCACGGCTCGAGGCGACGACCGGGCATCCGACGGACCCATTGGGTACCACCGCCCTCGATCTCGCCCTGCCAGTGCTTCAGCTCGATGACGTAGAGCGCGCTGCGGGTCAGGACCAGGGTGTCGATCTCGTTGAGCGAGCCGTCGGTGCCGGTGAACTCGACGTTCGCCCAGACGTGGAACGGCTCCTGATCGGGCAGATAGGAGGCCAGCTCGCGGAGGCCGTCCTTCTCCCACTCGTATCCGCTGGGGTTGATCTCCTCCCAGCGTGGCGAGTCCATTCGCACCCCAGCCCCCAACCCCCTGGCGACGCGGAACCACGACGTCATGCCAAACGAAGTCCACAGGAGACAATGATCGGCATGGCTGCGGTAGCGGGTAACGGTAGCGGTACTCACGGTCGCTGCACTACCGTTTCAGTCCGTCTTCGTAAGAACCGTTTGGTTCCCTCGACACGCTGATCGTCTGATTCGTCCCTGCTCAAGAGCGGTTGAGTGGCGTCGTGGCGCCCGTGGGTCGTGACGGTGGGCCTGGCGAGATCCTCCGGACCGATGCTGTGGAGTAGCGCCCGGGCCGCAGGTTCTCAGGAAGCCTGCGGTGTCGTAGTCGGCACTCGACGCATTGGGTAGAGCGGTGGCCCGGCAGGAAGGCGGAGCACCGGCTGCGGCCGGTAGCCGTGCCGGGTGTAGAGGCGTCGGTTTCGTAGTCCGGTTGCTTCCAGATAAGCCGCTGCCCCGGTCTCGTCGAGTTGATCGTGGCGATGTCGTAGCAGAGCGCTGCCGACTCCGCGTCGCTGCAGGTCCGGATGCACGGCCAGGAAGGCGAGGTAGAGGTGTGGCGGGTCGTAAGGATGGTGGTCGTGCATGGCTTGGTCGAGGGCGGCGAACCGAGGCTGGAATCGGCCGGTGAGGTCCGCGAGTCGCTGTGAGTAGTCCGGCAGTTCCGGGAGCGGTTCGCCGTCGATGGCATACCAGATGGCGACGGCGGTGGCGTCCTCATTCATTTCCACCTGCCCGTGGGTGAGGGCGTGTTCGACGTGCAGGGCGAAGTAGTGCGGGTAGATGCGGGCGCGGGTGTCGAGGTGTGGGATGAGCCAGTCGGCGAGGTCGCCGTGCAGGAACGCCTCGGCCAGTAGTTCGCTGACTGTCTGCTGGTCGGCGGGGGTTGGGGTGCGGATAGCCGGGTGCGGGTGGGTGTGCATGGCGGTCATCGCCCGACCCATGTGGGTGGGCGTAGGTCGATGGTGGCGCTGTTGGCGCCGCGGCCGATCGCTGCGTACGCCTGCGGTCGAATGTTCTTGAGGATCAGCGCCCAGACGATGCCGGCGGCCGCGGCGACGGCGTAGGTGGCGGGTAGTTGCCAGCTCAGGTTGGAGGTGGGGTCGACGCCGAGCAGGGTGGGGAACTCGTCGAGCGTCACGATCACCACCAGGGCCAGTCCGATGGCTGCGGTGAACGGTGCGAGCAGGGTGCGGCCGGGGCCGAGGTGGTCGCGGTTGCCGGGTTGGGTGAAGTAGACGGCGACGGCCATGGAGGTGGCGGTCATGAGGAGCAGGACGCCGAGGCCGCCGAGGACGGTGAGCCAGAAGAAGAGCCGGACGATCGGGTCCCAGCCGGCGATGGTGTAGACGGCCAGCACGATCGCCGCGAGACCTGTCTGCACGAGTGATCCGGTCAGCGGTGCTCGGGAGCGGGGGCTGGTACGGCCGAGGATCGCGGGGAGGACGCCTTCGCGGCCGAGGGCGAAGAAGTAGCGGGCGGCGGTGTTGTGGAAGGCCAGCAGGGCGGCGAACAGGCTGGTCACGAACAGCAGGTGACCGAGATCCACGACCGTCTGTCCGAGATAAGGCGCGACGAGGGTGAAGATCAGTTCGGTGCCTTCGGTACGGGCCTGGTCGACGATGTGGGTGGGTCCGGTGGCGATGGACATGGCCCAGGCGCAGAAGGCGTAGAGCAGGCCGATGATGGTCAGGGCGAGATAGGTGGCGCGGGCGACGGTGGTGTGGGGGTCTTTGGATTCCTCGCTGAACACGGCGGTGCCTTCGAAGCCGACGAACCCGGCGATGGCCACGGCGAGGGCTGCGCCGATTCCGGCGGTGAGGATGTTGCCCGGTGCAAGGGTGGTGAACGAGATGCCGCCGTCTACGGGGTGGGTGACGTGGACGGCGGCGAAGATGACCGCGACGGCGATCTCGGCGATCAGCAGGATGGCTAGGATGCGGCTGTTGAGGTCGATGCGGCGTACGCCGAGCAGCCCGACGATCGCCCACGCCGTGTAGGCGCACAGCCACCACGGCAGGTCCAGGCCAGCGCGGGTGTCGAGGAACTGGGCGAGGACGGCACCGAAGCCGCCGTAGAGGCCGATCTGCATCGTGTTGTAGGCCAGCAGGGCGACGAACGCCGCGCCGACGCCGGCGGGCTTGCCGAGGCCGTGGGTGATGTAGGTGTAGAAGGCGCCGGCGTTGAGCACGCGCCGGGACATTGTCACGTAGCCGACGGAGAACAGGGCGAGCAGGAGGGCGACGAGCACGTACGCGATCGGGATGCCGGTGATCCCGGTGACGGCGAACCCGGTGGTCGCGCCGCCCGCGACGACGGTCAGCGGCGCGGCGGCGGCCATCACGGTGAACACCAGCGGCCACACGCCGAGGCGGCTGCGCGCCAGGGTGGCGCTGACCGTGTCGGCGGAATGCTGGGCAGGCATACGAGAGTCCCTTCGAAGCGGGTCGGATGGGTTAGCGGCGGGTGATGATCGCGTCGCCGACGGCGGCCTCGGTGTGGGCCAGCAGCTCCCGGACCGGGGCGGGAGCGGTGGTGACGGCGGCGCGGAGCCCTGTTTCGATGTCAGCTGCGTGGCCGAGCAGCACCGTCCGGTACAGATCGGTGGCGAGGACCAGGCCACCGAGGACGGTGTCGAACCCGTCCAGCGGTTGGCCTTTCTTCAGACGGCCAGAGAGGCGTGCCCAGGGCCAGGCGGCGGTGTTCATGTCGGTCGGTACGTAGCGCACCCGCCGCCCGAGCAGTCGTCGCTCGGTCCTCTTGCGCAGGTGTCCTGCCCGGCTGAGCCGGTCGGCGACATCGTGATGCGCGGTCCGGGCGAGGTAGGCCAGCCAGGTCCGTACCGGTAGGGCCGCTCGTTCGGCAGCCAGTCGATCCAGGACCGTGTGCGCGAGCGCGTCGATCGGCGGCTCCGCGTCCACGATGATCACCTGCCCGCCCGGCAACGCAAGGCGGCGTGCCAGCACCAGCTCGGCCAGCAGCGCGGCCGCCAGACCCAGGCCGGTGACGTGCTCGTCGAGCAGCGGCCGGCCGTCGTGGTCGCGGTGGGCGAGCCGGAACAGGTCGTCAGCGACCAGCGGCCAGGTCGGCCGTCGCGGACCTGCTTGCCACGATCCAGCCACGGCATGCCGGCCCCGAGCCGACGTGAAACTGCTGGTGTCGGTGGTGTCGATGTTCGACATGAACGGGTCCCCGTCTACCGCTGCGGATGGCCGCTGGCGAGTTCCAGAAAGTGGGGTGTCGTGGTGTGCACGGCTTGCCTCCTCGGGGGTCGTGATGGCGGGGGTGCAGCCCCGAGACGCGAGGTGACAGCGGATGCCCGGCGTGTACGGGGGCCAACGCGGCATCACCCGCCACCTGCGTCTCGGGGCCTTACCAGTGCGCCGCTGACCAGCCGGGACGTCTTCGGGTGACGTCGGTGATCACGGCGGCGCGCATCGACGATCCCGTGCCGCCGGTACGGCCGGAAGGACCATGCTGGGGGTGCACCGCGGACCCCACCACGCGGCGGCCGACCGGCTTCGGAAGCGTCGATGGGGTGTCGCCCGATGGTGCGACCTCACCGTGGGTGCCCATCATGGGTGAACCGGCCCGGCATCGTTGAGATCATCGAATTTCGATGCCACGCTGGGTTGATGCCCTGTCCTACAGGGCGTACGCATCACGCATGGTGACGGCGGGAGGGGTGCCGGTGCGCGTCGAGATCGACCCGGACTGGTGGGTGTCGGGTTCCTGGGAAGGCCGACCGATCCGCGACTTCCTGGAGCGGCGCGATGTCACGGCCATCTTCCGGTTTCTGCACGCCCGCGGGGTCTCGTACGGCGCGATCGGCGGGCTGGTCGGTATCTCCCCGAATCGGGCTGCCGAGATCGCCAGGAACCTACGGCAGGTCACCGCGTACGAGGTCCTCGAACGCGTCGCCGTCGGCCTGCGCATCCCCCGAGCCGTCATGGGCCTGGGTCACGAACCCACCCCGGCTGTTCCCGCCGAGCCCGACGCTCATGCTAGCGGCCTCGCAGCGCTGCGCGCCCAGTTGGACGAGACGCTGGCGTCCTCGACGGTGACGGCGAATCAGCTGGAGATGATCGAAGAGGCGACCCATGATCACGTCCGGGGCTATCTGTCGTCCCCGCCGTTGACGGTGCTTCGGGACATCGCCGCCGAGTGTGCTGAAGTCCTCACCCTGTCGCGGCGGCGGCAACCCGCCGCGGTCCAGGCCAGGCTGTCGGCTGCCGCAGCGTTGCTGGCGGCTTTGTCCGCCGATGCACTGCTCCGGTTGGGTGACGCCACCCATGCCCGGCTCTGGTACCGCACGGCGGCCGTGGCCTCCGACGACAGCGGCCAGCCCCGGCTGCGGGTGCTGGTCCGGACGCATGCCGCGATGCTGCCTTACTACTTCGGCGACCCGCGGCAGACCGTCGCCCTGGCCGAACAGGCGCTCGCGCTGTCCACGACGCCATGCCCGCTGACCGCTCTGGCCGCGGCTGCCCGTGCTCGGGCACTGGCCCGCATCGGCGCCACCGAGCAGGCGAAGACCGCGATGGTGCAGGCACGTCACCTGTTCGACCAAGCCGGCGAGACCGACACCCACGCGGCCTTCGAGTTCCCGGCGCGAAGACTGCTGTTCTACCTGTCTGGGACCGCCGCCTGGGCGGGTGACCTGCCAGCCGCCTACCGCCTCCAGGACGAGGCGCTCACGTTGTACCGGGCCAGCCCGGTTCCGGCGATCGATCCAGCACTCATCCAAATGGACCGATCGATGTGCCTGGCCCGTGAGCACCGGACCGGCGAAGCAGCTGCCGTGGCCCGCGAGGCTGTCGCGTGTCTGCCCGAGCCGCAGCGCACCGAGATCGTCCTGTCCCGGGCGCGTGATGTCGTCGCGGTCGTCCCCGCCGATCAGCGGCAGGGCTCTGTCGCCGAGTTGGATGACTACCTCCGCGAGTGCGGGCGGCGGGCGGCTCTACCCTGAGTCGGGTAAGGACACCGCCCCCGGCCGTCAGGAGCGTCCATGTTCGTCGAGGAACGGACCCGACCGGTACTCGACAAGGTCTGCAGCCTCATCGACCGCGCCCCTGATCAAGCAGTTCTACTGCGGCACCACACGAACGCGGTGTACGCCGTGAGCGACGTGGTGGTCAAGATCTCGCCGTCGGCGGTCCCGCTCGATCGGGTACGGCGCGTTGTCGATCTCGTGGAATGGCTGCAGGACCAGGACTTTCCGACCGTCCCGCTGCATCCCGCAGTCCAGCAGCCGCTGCACGTCGACGGGTACCCGGTCACCGTGTGGCGACGCCTCGACGCCTCCGCCGTGCGGCCGATCACCACTGCGGAACTCGGTCTCCTGCTTCGCAGCCTGCACGCCCTGCCCCTGCCGCCGGCAGGCGTGCCGACCGCTCTCGATCCAGTCGCGGGAGTACGCCGTTCGGTCGATGCCTCCGCGATCCTCGGCGACGACGATCGCGAGCTGTTGGTTCGTCGCCTCGAGGATCTCGCGCCGGTCTGGGAGACGGCTATGCCGTTCGGTAGTGGCCTGATCCAGTCCGACCCGCAGGTCCGTAACGCGCTGCGGCGCGATGACGGCACTCCCGTGCTGGCCGACTGGGACAGCGCTTCCACCGGACCTCGCATGTGGGACATCGCCACGGTGGCGGTGCACTGCCGCCGGTTCGGCAGCCACGACTTCGGCGACTTCGTCACCGCGTACGGACGCGACCCTCGCGATTGGGACCACTTCGAGGACCTCTGCCTGCTCCGTGAGCTCCAGATGATCGCCACCAACGCCCGCAAGTCAGCGCCCGGCAGCCCCGCCGCCCTCGAAGTCCACCATCGCATCAACGGCCTCCGCGAGGACCTGCAGGAACTGACTGCCTGGAGCATCCTGTAATCCGACGTAGCGGGGTGCCCGGAGCCGCCCGTAACCCGGTGGCCGCCGGGCTGTTGATCGGCCACGATCTCGTGGTGACCAGCTTTCCCGCGCAAGCCCGTTGTGTCCGCGATGCGCAAATCCCAGTACAGCGGAGACTCTATGCGTTGCGCGAGTGTGCCCTGCACTGCTCTCCCTACGGCTTCCGGGCGACCTGGCATCATCTCGTGGTCTTCGCTGGCATCCCTCGGCACCTCGACACCGATCCGGAATCCCTCGTTCGGGCGGTTCTGGAGTTGGAGCAGGCACGTCAGGTAGTGCTGCCGCGCGCTGCGGCCTACGCGCGACAGCGACGTCAGGAGAAGTCTGCCGGCTTGCGTGTTCCCCGGTCAGTCGTCCCGTGGAACTCATGGGGCTGGTCCGGGATCGCCTACTGCCCGGATCCTGTGCATCATCCGACTGGTCCGCTCGCGGCAGTGGTTCGCCGCGTTCTCGACGGTTTCGCCTCCGGAGAGGACGCGGTTTGCCGGGCATGCGGCACCGAACGCCGCCGGCCAGGTCGCCCCTGCCCGACGTGTGGCGTCCACCCGGACGGCCCAAGCTCACGATGGCGGACGGCACACGCGGCAGAGACCTGGTATCGCATCTGGCGCCGGGATCTGCCAGCGGGCTTCGCCCGAGAAGGGCAGTGATCTGCGGTACGGCGTGAGCGTCGTCCAACAGTGCGGTTCAGTTCACGAGAACCATGCTGTTCTCCTTCAGGTGCCGGAGGGAACGGGTTCCTGGGATGGTGAGCAGGGCCGGGGATCGCTGAAGCAGCTGGCGGAGAATGTCGTGGGCTCGCGTGGCGCAATCGCTCTCAGACGACCAAGTAAGTTCTGCGCCTGCCCGGAATGGCTGGTGGGCGATGTAGGCGATCCCGTGCCGCTCAGCGTATGCGAGGGCGGGCAGGGTCATCGGTGTCGGCGGTGTGCTGGTTCTGCACGGCGGCGACGGTGGTGTAGCGGAGCGCCTGGTCGATCTGGTCGGCGGTGACCTTGGAGAGGCCGAGGTGGCGGATCTTGCCTTCCTGGCGGAGGTCATCAAGGACACCGAGCTGCTCGGCCAGGGGGACGGCCGGGTCGATGCGGTGCAGGTAATACAGATCGATGCGGTCGAGGGCGAGGCGGCGGAGGCTGAGCTCGACGCATTGGCGCAGGTATTCGGGTCGCCCGCACGGTATCCACTGGTTGGGGCCGGACCGCAGCATGCCGCCCTTGGTAGCGATGACCAGGTGGTCCGGGTAGGGGTGTAGAGCCTGACGGATGAGTTCCTCGACGGTGTGGGGTCCGTAAGCGTCGGCGGTGTCGAGGTGGTCGATGCCGAGATCGTGGACGGCGTGGCGCAGGATCCGGAGTGCGTTGCGGATGTCGGTGGGTGGTCCCCAGTGTCCGGGTCCGGTGAGTTGCATGGTGCCGTAGCCGATGCGGCGCACGGGCATGTCGCCGCCGATGGTGACGGTGGAGGGACCCATCGGGCGGTCTCCTCTCGGCGGGGTCAACAGTCGAAGAGCGTCGCTTGCGTCTCCGGGGCGGCCTTCGGAGCCGGTGGTCCGGCGACGGCAAGGAGTTCGTCAAGGCTGGGGTCACCAGCCCAGCGTTGCTGGATAAGGGTGTCGAGCAGGAGCGCGGCACCAACGGTGTCCCAGAGGGCACGGTGAGGCCGGCTGGCTGGCGCCGCAGCCGTCACGGTGTCGGTCAGCCGGTGACGGGCGAGCAGGTCGGTGAGGCTGTTCTTGCCGGTAGCGGGCAGGGTTTTGGCGAGGCGGTGGGTGTCGATGAGCCCGGCGATGCTGATCGAGGGACAGCGGCGGTGCAGCAGCCGCCAGTCGACGCCGATGTTGTGCCCGACCAAGTAGGTGCCGCCGAGTCGGCGTGCCAGTTGCGGTTCGACGGCGTCGAGGGTGGGTGCTCCGGACAGGGCGGTGCCGGCGAGGCCGGGTGAGATCCAGGGGCGGGCGGGGATCGGGCGGCCGGGGTCGATCAGGGTGGTGCAGGCGGTGGCCACGTCGGGGCGGCCGGCGATCAGGCGGACGGCGGCGATTTCCAGGATGGCTTCGTGGTCGCCGTCCTGGGCGCCGCTGCCTTCGAGGTCGAGGGCGACCAGGTTGGTCGTCTCCCGCCAGGTTGCTGACATGGTTACCGCCTACGCCGTACGGATGGATCACTCGTCGTTGAAGCGGGCCGCGTGCGCGAACCGGGCCCTTACCTGGTCGAACGCGTCAGCCTGATCCTCGGGTGTGCCGTGGCCGGTCAGTGATCGGCCGTGGGCGTGCAGGAAGTGCGGCTGGTCGAGTTCCCAGATCTGGAACTGCAGGGTGTGCTGCAGAGCGTAGCGGCGTTGTTCGCCGAGGCCATGGGTCCAGACGTGGCCGTCCTCGATGAGAAAGTCGCTGTCGTACCCGAATCGGTCGAGGACCTCGCGCATGTCCTGCCCGGTCGGTTGGCGGTGGGCGTCGGCGCAGCGTTGCTGCTGGTCGAGAGGGCAGATGTCGCAGATTTCCCGTACGCCCCAGTGGCCGTTGTAGTCAGGGGCTTGGTGGGCGTAGGCGACGCCGCAGGAGGTCTTGCGGAACAGCGGTGTGGTGATGCCGGAGGTACGCCACGCTGCGACGACGCGGGCGTCCAGGTCGTCCGGCATGGTCTTGCGGCGGTGGAACTCGTCCTCGCCGTACGGGACGGTGACGCCTTGTTCTTGCAGGTAGGCGGCGTTCTCGGCCTTGTGGTAGAGGCCGGTGAAGACGACCGCGTCGACGTCGCGGCCGATGTCCAGGACGTGGGCCATGGTCTGATCGTCGTCGTTCCAGCCGGGGGTGATCGGCCGCCAGTAGAGGATCACGCCGGTGCGCTGCCGGTGCTGGGCGGCGGTGCGGATCGAGGTGACGGTGGTGGCGGTCTTGGCGATCGGCTCGATCCGCGGGTCGGTGATCCCGGAGTAGGTGAACAGCAGCGTGACCCGCAGGTGGTGCAGCCGTTCGAGGGTCGCCATGTCGTCGGCGGTGACCTTGAACCGGGTGATGATCAGGACGTGGTTGGTGTAGCCGCGCGCGTCGAGACTGTTCAGGACCTGGAACAGGTGCGGTTTGACGCCGGGCAGGAACGGGTCGGTGGCCTTGTTGAACACTTGAATCGGGGTGATGTGCGGCTGGAACGCCTCGTGACCGATCAGGTCCTCGATCGCCTGCTCGGTGGGGACGAGCAGTTGGGGCTGTTTGACGTCGAAGTTGCCCCAGAAGTGGCGTACGCAGTATCCGCAGTCCAGCGGGCAGCCGATGATGTGGTTGAGCGACAGGCCGCTCTTGCGGTAGCCGACGTACTGCGCCATGTACGGATCCAGGCCGGCCTTCAGCGCGTCCGGCATGAAGCGCAGTGTTCTCGGGCCGACGTCGAGGTCCGGGATGATGGTCATCGAGGGTCTCCGTTCGAGGGGTGCGGGGCGCGGAGCAGGTGTTTCTTGGCCGGGCCGTACCAAATGCCGAAGTCGCGGGGCACGACCTCGGTGCTGTCGGAGCTGTGGATGAGGTTGTCGATCAGGCGGCCTTCGGCCATCGCCTTGTCGAGGCTGTCGGCGGCGAACCGGCCGCGGATGGTGTCCGGTCCGGCGGCGGCAGGGTCGGTCGGGCCGAGCAGCCGACGCAGCCGCGGTGCGGCGTCGAGCCCATAGCCGAGCGCTACAGCGGCCTGCCGGCCGACGTAGATGCGCCGCAGTTCGGCGGGCACATCCCGGCCGAGCTGTGTGGACAGCGGCAGGATGTCGGCGTAGTGCGTGAAGATCTGCTCCTCGGTGGGGAAGACGCAGCAGACGTCAACCACCTGAAGTTCCTGTTCGACGGCGGTCAAGACCGGGCCGAGCAGGTCACGGGTGAGGCAGTCGGGTTTGAGAAGGATGACCGTCCACCAGCGCCAGCCGTCGGGGTTCACGGCATTCCGATCCGGTCGGGCCAGCGGGTGGCCATCAGCCACCGGTTGCCGGCGGCCAGGGCTGCGGTGATGTCGGCGGTGACCGGGTCACCGGTTTCCCGGATCTGCCGGTAGGCCTCGAACAGCAGCAGCACCTGCCGCCAGTAGCCGGACACCGGTACCCGGGTAGCGGCCTCAGCTGTCAATGTGGTGCCGCCCGCCCGGAGAGCCTGCTCCCACCACAGCACGGTGGCCAACTCCTCCGGCGAGGTGTCCGGCATTGGCGAGCGGGGGAACATCGGAGCCGGTGTCCGGTCGGCTTCGGCCAGGATCTCCTCGACCTTGGTGATATCGAGGACGTTGATGTGCATCGACCCGACGTGGTGGGTGTAGGTGCCGACCTCGACACCGAGTCGACGGGCGGCCAGTTCCTGGATCATGGTGAACGAGAAGGTGTCGCACAGCAGGCCGATGACGGCGTCGTTGCCGCGCATGTAGGTGGTCGCGTGCAATTGACCGCCGCGTAGCAGGAACTGCAGCCCGAGGGTGCAGGCCACGTCCGGGTTCCCGGGGTCGATCAGCTCGTCGGGCCGCATGACGAGCATGGCGGCGCGTTTGCTGTCCGGATCGTCTCGCAGCAGGTCGATGACCCGGTCGAACTGCGACCGGCCATCGGTTCCGTCAGCGCCGAACAGGCGTGGCCCGTAGGCGGTGCCGGTCAGCCGGATGCCGTCGGCGGACAGCTTCTCCAGCCGCGGCGCGTAGTAGCCGATCATGGCGAGGTCGTCGCTACCGGACAGGTACCACAGCGCCTCGGCGTGGTTGAAGACGATGTTCGCCCGCCGGGCCGCTAGGTACGGAGACCTGCGGATCGGATCGGTGAGCCGGAAGCTGATGTTCGGCACCTCGATGGCGTCCTTGCCGCGGCCTCGGGTGTCGTACTCCGGCTGGTCGTGGATGCGGCGCAGCACCGCCACGTACGCCTCGCCGAAGGTGTCGAACGTCGCCGGGGTGAGCGTCATCGTGATCTCCTTACCGGCGCGCCGAGTGCGTGCAAGGTGTCGAGCAGGACCGCGATCTGGGTGCTGAGCCGGTACGGCTCCAACAGGCGCAGGCACGCGCGGATCAGATCCTGGTGAGCCGGCGTCCCGGCGATCGACTGCAGCCAGTGCAGCTTCTCGACGACCTCGCCGCCGTCGCGGACGTGCAGCTCCGGTGGTGTGAACCGGTCGGCGGCCACCGTGTCGGCCGGGGTCAACGGCAGGCAACCCTGGGTCACGGCCTCGAACAGCCGTGACGTCTGATGCCCGACCGTGCGATAGCGCTCCGGCAGCAGCAACACCGTCGCCAGCGCGCCGCGGTGGATGTCAGCGACCTCGTTGAAACGGCAGCGGCCGGTGAAGTTCACGTGCGGCCACGGCCCGGTGTCGGTCCACTTCCCGGCCACTCGGTGGGTCACCTGTGCGGCAGCAGGCGCGAAGAACCGGTCGAACGCGTCGTCGCGGCCGTACTGGTTCCCGACGTACACCAGTGGGATCGGCCGCTGCGCTGCGGCGAGCCGATACGGGTCGGCATGATCGAGCAGCGTGTCCGGAACAGGGCAGGCCAGCGTGATCGCACCCGGCGTCGGGCGCAACGCGTATTCCCCGACGCGCACGTTTGCCCGCGCCCGCAGCGGGTCATCGGCTGGCAGCCGCCGGTCCATGTCCCAGATCACCGTCGGCGTGGCCAGGCCCGTCGTGTAGTGCTCGATCAGCTCTTGCTGCCGGTGCAGGTCGCAGGTGTGACCTGGAGTTCCGCAGTCGATGGTGTTGCGGCCCGGCAGCGGCCACCGCCACTCGAACACCACCGCATCCAGCTCCGGCAACCCGGCGGCGAATCGGTATCGGTCGTCCAGGTCGACGTCTGCCTCCCACCGGTCCCGGTCGGCCTGCAGCAGCACGATCTCGTTCCCGGCGTCTTGGAGAGCGTCGATCACCGCACGGCGATAGGCGCGCGCCCCGTCCGGAGTGTCCAGGACTCCAGCGGTCAGAAAACCCCATGCGCTGTAGCCGATCTGCCTTCTGACGGAAGGCGACGCCGTTCGTCGGTGGATCGTGGAAGAGGAGATGGTCATCGGCGCCTCCTGCCGGCACGAGTACGTAGCCCGACAATCACGCGCTGCTCACCTCGGCCGAAAGAACCCCGCTGAGACCTCAGCTCGTACCTCACCGTGGGTGCGTCCAGCCGATCACCGCCTCCAGCAGCGAGTTTCGAGCTGCCGGGAGAAACTGTCATAGCCAGCCCCTGCCCTGCGAGGCATGATCATGAGACCCACCGTGGGCTGGAAGAGCAAGGTCGCCGAGCAGGAGGCAGCCGTCACCGCCGGCACCTTGGCACCGGCCGACGCGTATGCGATTCACCTGTGGCCCCCGGCGTTCACCGCCGCGGTCGACACCGTCCTGGCCGCCTACGAGCGGGACGTCGCCGCCCTCGACACGGCCTCGGACGAGGCGATCTGGACCGCGGTCGAGACGGTCGTGGTCGGGCTCAACACCGCTGACGAGCCGTTCGGCGCGATCGAGACCGGCGAACGCGAGCAACTCGCCGAGTACGTCGACGCGGTCCTGACGGACGCCGGCGTGGACGTGGCGGCGCTGACCGCCCGCCGCGACCGTCACCGCAGCGAGCTCACCCGATGCGTGGCGCGACTGGTGACCGGTCGCGGGCGACGGCGTGCGGACTACCTCACGACGCGGCGACCGCTGCTGACGTCTCGGCCAGCCATCGGCGGATCACCTCGAAGTCGTTAGGAGTGACGCCGACGGCCGGATCAGCCCGGTGCAACAGCGCTCGCCCCTCATAGTGGGCATGAACCCATCGCCGGTCAGTGTCGGTGATCTCGTCGTCGAGCCAGACGAATGTTCGCCCGGCCGCCCACCGTATGAGGAACGGCGTCTTCCAGTGCAGTCCGTGTTCGGGCTCGTCGTCATCATCGGGGAAGTCGACGACGGGTAGTTCCGGCAGCCCGAGCCGCGGCGCGACCTGTTCGTTCGCGTCCGACATCCAGGTGGTCGCCCACACCAGCCGGCACCCCAGCGACCGAAGCCGGTGCCCGTCCTCCGGGTCGAGCCGCCCCAGCAGCGGATTGCCTTCGTCATCGTCGGCTGGCGGGGCTGCGTATCGCTCAGCCGAGGTGGGCTCGGTCGGCCGGGCGCGGAACGGGATCAGCACGCCGTCGACGTCCAGGAACATGATCGGACAGTCTGCGGTAGCGGCCATGATCGACGGAAACTATCAGAGCGGTGATGTCCCTGTTCGTGAAGTGCTACTCGGGCCAGTGATGGCATGTAGCTGGCACCGTCGCACGGCGAGTATGCGACAGTCGCCGTCGTGACCCTTCCCTTGCAGATGCTCGCATCAGCCTTGGACGAGCGCGCCGAGATCTGGTCCGGGCTGGCCATGTCCTGGCGAGCGTTCCCCGCCCAGCCGAATCACGGCAAGCCCGTCGTCCGCGCCGAGCTGGAGTCCGCTGGGTGGCTGGTTCAGATCATGATCTGGAGCACCGGTGAGGCGGAGCTGGAAACCGTGCGCCTACGCGACGACAGGATCGTCAACAAGCACTTCGACCTGACCAGCCGAAGCGAACTCGACGATCTCCTCGATCAACTCGTCCGGCTCCTCGTCCACAACGAGGTGCCCGAGGAGGCCATAGTCCAGCCCGAGCAGCAGCATGCAGACGGGCCGCCCGGCGCACATCGCGGATCGACGGCAGGCTGACCCGGAGCGTGAGCCTCGGGACAGCCCCGTACCCGCTGGCTGTGCGATTGGTGTGGACAGTCCGGAAATGGTGATGCCGTCCAGCACAGGGTGATCCACGATGAGGGGGTGCAACGCGATACCGCTCTCGTCCGGATGCAGGAGGCCGTCGCGCTGTGGAGCGTCGGCCAGGCCACCGCAGCCGAACTCGTCAGCCTCGGCTGCGAACTGCTGGTCGCCGGCTTCGACGGGATGAACCTTGCCATGCTCGCCGGTGTGCACGCGCGCAACGCGGACGAAGACGTTCCCGACCTGCTGGAGGCCGCTCTGGACGACGTGGGGCTCAGGCACTATCCGGCGGGCAGCGATGCCGGGCTTGAGGCCACCGTCAGCATCATGGCCTCACGTGTGCTGGCCGGCCGGATGTCACCGATGGACCTCGCCACCTGGGCGCACTCCACCATCGGCCACGACCGGCTACCCATCGCCGAACGCCTCGTGGACCTCGATGACATGTACGACACTCTCGAGTACATCGACATGACTGAACAGGACCTCGACAACGAGATCCTCGCAGAGGCCCGACGGATCACTGCAATTTGCCGGAGACAGCGGCAGCTCCACCCACCCGTTCCCGACTTCCTGATGCCGCCACGAGCCAGCCGTCTATGCATTCTCGTCGATCTCGTCATCCTGCTGCGGGATCTGATCGGCGCTGTGCCCAACCGTTCCTGCCAAGCCTTTTCGGGAGGCACGCCACGGGCGAATCGCCGGCCGACCAGCAACATCACAGGTGGTGGCCCTTTTCGGGCCGGAGTCCGACCGCTATCCACTTCGGGCGAATGCTGGCAGGCTTGACCAGGTGAGCACCATGCCTACCAACTCCGGCACCGGGCCCCGCGATGCCCGCGGTACTGCACCGCTCGCCGCTACGGGCACGGCGAACGACCGCGAGGGTACGGCGGCAGCGTTGGCCGCGGAGCTGCGGGATCTCCCGGCATCGGTGTGGCCGGTTCGGTCGCGGGGTGCGGCATCGTCGTATGTGGTGTTCATGGAGGACGAGGTCGCACTCGCGGATCTTGTGGTGGTGTTGTGGGACATCGCGCGGTCGGGTCCGTTTCCGCCTGGGGTGACGGTCCAATCCGGTGTCGCGGGTGTGGTGGTGCTGGTAAACGGCCCGGATTTCAGTGTGGCGGGTCGTTCGGGTGGTCCGGTGCTGGTGGTTTCGGATCGGATCCGTGGGGTGTTGCGGATCGATCGTGATCCGAGCTGGCATCAGGAACTGTCGACCCTGATCGGCGAGTTGATCGCGGTGGGTCAGGGTGCGGAGCCGTTCGACGAGTCGGTGGTGCCGCCTCCTCCGCGGATGCCGTGGCACCGGGACCGGTAACCGACTTCTCGCGGACGTCATCGGCAGGTTTCTCGTCGGGTTCCCGTTCGCGGGCGACGAGGTACTTCACGAAACGGGCCTTGGCGCGCTGGCGTTGCTTGTAGGCGGTTTCCAGGCTCATGCCCAACTGGTCGGCGGCATCCTTCATGTTGACGTGGTCGAAGCCGGTGATGGTGAGCAGCTTGACGTCTCGTTCGGCCATCGGCCGTCCATCGGCGGCGAGCGCGGCCAGAAATTCGTGGAAGATGCCGCTGAGGTCCTCGTCGAGCGTGCCGTCAGCCACCGGTTCGGCTATGGCTGCTGGCGGCCGGCGTTTCCGGGAGGTCCGGGCTCGTTTAGGTGGCCGGGCCTGTTGGCCCTTGGCGTGGGTGATGCCGCTCTCGATCAGTTTCATGCCGTGGTTCGTGGCGCGGATGTCGATGGTCTTCAGTCGTTTCAGGAAGCCATGGATGAGGTCGTGGTCGATGTCGTCGGTGTCGTCACGGTGGGCCAGGATGACGCGCTTGCGGGAGCGGCGCAGGCCGCGGGCTGCGAGGCTGATCGCGAGGAGCCGGTAGGGCTCGGCAGTCTCGGGCCGGCGGGAGCCTGTGATGACGGCGGCCCAGATCTTGTCGCGCTGGGGGGTAGTCGGCGTCTTCGAGCAGGAATCGTAGGAGCGTGCGGGGTCGCATGTCCTTGGGCGGCAGGCCGGGAGCGAGATGATCGGCCGGGATGGTCCAGTTGAGCATCGCGAAGCGGTCCTCGAACCAGTCGAACAGCGGCCCGTGCCGAGCTTCTGTGCCGTGCCGGTTGCCCGGCAGCACGAGCGGAGTGAGATCGCGTAGGCCCAGCTCAGCGCCGCGTGCAAGTGGTGTTGTTCTGTTCGGCTGCACCACCAACCCCCGTCGCCGGTGTGATCGCTCGAAAAAATCTTGTCGGTCTGGTGTCCAGAACGGCGTCGAGCCGCCCCTTTCTCCTGTAGCAAGCCCGCGCTCTCTGCTCGGCTTGCCTGCCGCCGTCGCCGCCCTCGGGCTGCGGCGGCTGCTTCGTTCGTTCCTGCTCCGCTGCCGCGGGACAGGTTCGTCGTCTCCTGTGGAGAGTGAAGCCATGATTATCGATCACTGTCACGCTGTTTGGGGAGAGCAGGATACGCGCCGGATCTGTCACCAGCGCCGACCTGCGCCCGTTCGCGACCTGTCATGGTCTGTCACCGCGAACGGAATCTCTCGCACCGCCCGGCACGGCCGGGCATCACCACCCGTGTGGGGCCGCCGGTGAGCGAACCCCGTACACCACTCCCGACACGGGCGGACCGTGCCGCCCGGGTCGAGGGTGTCGTCCAGGTCGTCATCATGCTGGCGATCGGGCAGCCGCGGCGGCGGCCTCGTTCACGCACGTGCACGACGTCGCCGAGGCGCACGGCCAGCCAGGGTGGCTGGCGTGGGCCGACGCGATAGTGCTGGAGTTGATGTCCGTGGCCGGCGGCCTGGAACTCCGGCGCCGTAAACGCCTCGGTGCTCACCTCTGGTTCCCGGCCGTGGTTCTGATCGTCGCTGTGGTGCTGTCGCTGGGCGCGCAGGTCGTGGAGGCCGAGCCGTCGGTCATCGGCTGGCTCGCAGCGGCGCTACCCGCGGTCGGGTTCCTGGCCATGGTGAAGATCGCACTCGGCCGCGCCGACCACGGTCCGGTCGCCACGGTCCCGGCCTCAGCGGCCGTCCCGGACGGTCCCGGACGTCCGCAACAACCCCCAACCGTCGCGGACGACGGTCCGTCACCCACGACGGTCGACGACGAGATGGGTGAACTACTCCCCGTCGCCCGCAAAGCCGCGGGCGACCTGGCCCGCGAGGGTCGTCCGCTGTCCCGCGAAGCCCTGGCCGAGGTGCTCCGCAGGCAGGGCCACGCGATGTCGAATGCACGGGCGTCCGCACTGGTCAAGCTGATCCGCGACCAACCCACCCGCCCGAAGCACCCAACCGGAGATGGCGACGCACCCCTGGCGACGGCGAAACCCAACCCGGCGGCTACCGCTGTCACCGGCTCGCCGTCGTGATGGCGGGGCGTCGGCGGTGCTGCGGCAAGCGGTCTGTAGTCCTACCAAAGAGAAGGAGTTTCCATGAACCGCCCGTTCTCCCACCTACCCCAACGGCAGGACCGCGGAAAGTACCTCCGCACTCCTGCCGAAGTCCATACCCACAGCCCGCGGTCGAGCTGTCAGAACCTGTCGCGCTCGTGGCCACGGACCTGCCGCGGTCGCTGTTCGCCTTGCCGTGCACCCAACTGGCGCCCAACACCGATGACAGGCCCGGACTGCCGATCACAGCGCCACCAGGTCAACCGGCCGAACGCATCTCGTCCTCGGACCGGGGCCGCCGCGCTTCTCGGCGCAGATTGGCTGGCTGGGTGTGGTCGGGGTGTCGGTGCCAGGGTGCGTCCGGGCGTCGGTGTGGGGGTCGGTCTTGACACCGACCCCCACACCGACCCCGTCGTCTGGCTGTCAGTGCAGGTCAGCCGCTATCTGGCGGTGGTCGTCGTGTGCTGCGACAGACCCTCGTCTGGGGTCTCCCCTGGGGGTGATGCGTAATCCGTACCAGCACTGAACAGCGCCTGCTGCGGGCGCAATCGGCTCTCACCGGCCGTGATCTGCGGCTACTCGGCTGGCTCTACGACCACGGCGTCCTGACCACCGACCAGATCAACACCGCCTTGTTCGGCTCGCTGACGTTCTGTCAGCGGCGGCTGCTCAAGCTCCTCGCGTTGGGCGTGGTGGCCCGGTTCCGGCCGCAACGCTGGGAGGGCGGCTCGTATCCGTACCACTACCTGCTCGACCAACTCGGCACCGAGATCGTCGCCGCCCAACGCCGCGACCCACTCCCACGTCGCGACCAGGCGAGGCAGCGCCGCCAGCACCTCACCTCCCGGGCGAACCTGCCGCACCTGCTGGCCACCAACCAGTTCTTCGTCGACCTGGCCGGCCACGAACGCACCCACCCCGGCAGCCGCCTCATCCAATGGCGGTCCGCCTCCGCACTGCAAGAGAGAGGAGCCTTCTTCCGCACCGGCGACGACCCCAGCCTGATGCTGCTCAAGAACCTGCCCCGCCCGGACGCCCACGGCGTCTGGGCCGAACACGACCTTCAGGTGCCGTTCCTGCTCGAGATGGATCTCGGCACCGAAAGCCTGACCATCCTCGCCAACAAGATCATCAACTACGTACGGCTCGCGGACATGACCCGCTGGCGGTGGCCGGTGCTGTTCTGGCTGCCCTCGACCCGCCGCGAACTCAACCTCCACCAAATCCTGACCGACACCGACGTCCCCGACCTGGTGGCAACCGCCTCCGGCGACCATGCCACCACCACCGGGCAGTCGCCCGCCGAGAACGTGTGGTGGCTGCACGGCCGCCAAAGTCCCCGGCTACGCCTGTCCGAACTTCCTCATCACGATCCTGCCGAACCCATCTGACGAGTGGAACCGTCCGCGAAGGTCGATCCCCGGCTGCCGCAGTCGGGGGTCGGTCCACGAACTGGCAAAATCGCCGCATGGGTGGTCCTGAACTGGTCCTGGTGCTGCGTTACCGCAAAGCGGTGACGTACGGCTTCCACGTGCTGCTCGGTGCCTTGGGGCAGCACGAGACGGCCACTCGATACGAGGTGCGCTTCGGCGACACCCCCGAATCAACCGCCGAACACATCCGGGCGGCGCTCGCGACCGGCGCCAAGGTGCTCGTCCTCTGGTCGTTCTACTCACCCGACGCCGCGGCACTCGCGGAGGAGTTGAAAAAGATCCGGGAGCTGGCCGACGGCCCGACCGTCACGCACCTGGCCGGGGGAGTGCACGCCACCGCCGAGCCGGCGCAGACTCTCGACGCCGGCTGGGACATGGCCGCGATCGGCGAGGGCGAGTCGACCCTGCTCAGCCTGGTCGACGCCAAGGGCGACCCGACCGGCATCACCGGCCTGGCCTACCGCGACGCCACCGGCGCCGTAAAGAAGACCGGCAAGGCGAAGCAGCGCGACCTCAACGACTTCCCCGGCTTCGCCCTCAAGTGGGACAAGTTCAACGCCCTCGAAATCACGAGGGGATGTGTTTTTTCATGCAGATTTTGCCAAACACCCTTTATGTTCTCCGCGCGTTTCCGGCACCGGAGTATCGAGAACGTGCGTTGGCACGTCGACCAGATGCGCGCCCGCGGGCTGCGTGACGTCCGCTTCATCACGCCGACCGCGTTGAGCTACGGCAGCCAAACGGAGGAACCGAACCTCGACGCCGTCGAAGAGTTGCTCGCCAGCTGCCGCGAGGGCATCGGGCCGAACGGTCGGGTCTTCTTCGGCAGCTTCCCCAGCGAGATCCGCCCGGAGCACGTGTCCCGGGAGGCTCTCCGCCTGGTCAAGAAGTACTGCGACAACAACAACATCATCGTGGGCGCCCAGTCCGGCTCCGACCGCGTCCTCGATGCCGCCAAGCGGGGCCACGGCGTCGAGGAGGTCAAGCGAGCGGCGCGGCTCGGCATCGAGGAGGGCTTCCGGATCAACGTCGACATGATCTTCGGGATGCCCGGCGAGGACCAGCAGGACGTCACCGACTCCCTCGACCTGGCTCGCGAGCTGGCCGATCTCGGTGCCCGGATCCACGCGCACACGTTCATGCCGCTGCCCGGCACCCCGTGGCGGGACGCCCCGCCGGGTGACGTCGATCCGGAGACGATCCGGGAGGTGGACCGCCTGTCCCGGCGCGGCGCCCTCTACGGCCACTGGCAGAAGCAGCGGGATCACGCCGCCCGCTTGGCCGCTGCCGCCGAGGCGTATCCCCGTCCGGGACGAAGCCGGACGATCCTGCCGCAGGTATCCAGGACCGAGCCCGCGAAATAGCATTCCCGTTCCGCGCCCGAGGCGATCGCCTCGGGCGCTTCTGTTTGCCCACCCAGCCGAAAACCGGAAGGAGCGATCGCGCCCATGAACACGACCCGCCGACATGTTCGACCGCGCAGCCTCATAGGAGGAAAGTGGTACGACGCCGTGATGACACGGACCTGAGGTCGGGAGACGCCCTCGCGGAGAAGATCGCCGAGTACGCCCGCCGGGTAGCCGACGAAGCCCCGCCGCTCACCGAGGAACAACGTGCCGTTCTGCGCGAGCTCCTGCGCCCGAGCAAGCGCCAGAACGCTGCATGATCCTTACCGCTTCCGATGCCACCCGAAGCCGACGGTCTCCGGATCGAACGTCCGTCGTCCGACCGGTGGTGGCAGGAGGCGGACCACGCCGAGGGCCTTGATGATCGCTTGCTCGCGATCGATGATGCCCTCCAACTTCCGCCACTCCGCGGGAGGATCCTCAGCGCCGACGATCGGCACGAGTACGTTCTCCCGCCCGGCATCGGCAAGCTTCACCTGAATCTCGGCGAGTTGGTCCGCGATCTCCTGTTTGACGGTCTCCAGCTCCTGATCGTCGAGCACCCCGCGGGCCCACATCTTCACGGCCGACGCTCGCCGCTGGCGCAGGGCCAAGGCCTCGTCCTGCAACCCCTCGACATCTTCGGCCTGGTCACCGGCGTCGACCGTCAGCAGATCGGCGACGTCGTCCCGGCCGAGTCTCTCCTCCACGATCCGGCGCACCGTCATGTCCACTGGATCGGCCAACCGTGACAGATAGCAGGCCGGGCACCGATAGACCCGCCGCGGCCTGCCGTCCGCGTACTTCGCGCGGTACGTGCACACCATCAACCCGTCGCAGCCAGGCCGCCCGCACCGGTACAGCCGGGTACCAAGCCACTTGCGGGCGGCCCCGACGTTGTTGGTCCGCCGTGACGACTCCGAAAGCTTCACGACGGCGGCGCGGAACGTCGTCTCCGGCACGATCGCCGGCCACAGCCCCTTGCCGATCTCCTTGCCGTTGTGCGTCCGGATGCCGGCGTTCCGTGGGTTGATCAGCAATACGCGGACGGAGTTGTGCAGCCACGGGCCATCCGCCGTCGTCCGGAAGCCACCCGCGTTCAGGTCGGCGGCAATGCCGGACAGGGTCCTTCCGGCGAGAAATGACGTGTACGCCTGGCGGACGGCGTCCGCCTCCGGGGACGAGCCGTCCTCGTCCGTCCGCAACGCCGTCCCGTCGGCCGAATAGCCGAAGGCCCGCCGTCCGCCGTTCGGCCGTCCGCTCTGGGCGCGCTGGAGCGCCTTCCGTCGCTGCCGTTCAGACTTGACCTCGACCTCCATCGTGTCGAACTCGCCGATCATCCCGGCCATGCCGCGGCCGTACGCGGTGGTCATGTCCAGCTCCGGCCCCTTGACCGGAACGACGCTGACCCGCGCCTCTTTCAGGATCTCGATGCCCTCGGCACGCTCCCGGCGGTTGCGCCAGAGCCGCGAGGTGTGGAACACGATGATGCAGTCGATCTCCCCGGCCTTGGCCGCTGCCATGAGCGCGGCATAGCCCGGCCGGAACTTGCCGTGCGTCGCGGAGATGTCGTTGTCCGAGAACTCCCGCGTCGCCCAGCCGCGCCGCGCGGCGAGCGCCAGACCGTCCTCACGTTGGCGCTCGATGCCCAGACCCTCACCGGCCCGATCGAGCGAGATGCGGAAATAGACGCCAGCAACCATAGGTAGTATTCTATGTCAAAACTGGTGCCGGTTCTGTCAGACGCCGTTCATGTTCTCCGCCAGGTTCCGGCATCGCAGTGTCGAGAACGTGCGGTGGCATGTGGACCAGATGCGGGCTCGGGGACTGCGGGACGTTCGCTTCATCACGCCGACCGCCTTGTCGTACGGGAGTCAGGACGAGTCGCCGAACCTGGCGGCTGTCGAGGAGCTGCTGGCGTCGTGCAAGGAGGGGATCGGGCCGGACGGGCGCGTGTTCTTCGGGTCGTTCCCGAGCGAGATCCGGCCCGAGCACGTGACGCGGGAGACGCTGCGGCTGGTACGCCGGTTCTGCGCCAACAAGAACATCATCGTGGGCGCGCAGTCGGGGTCGGACAGGGTGCTGGGCGCGGCCAAGCGCGGCCACGGCGTCGAGGAGGTCCGGCGGGCGGTGCGTCTCGGCGTCGAGGAGGGTTTCCAGATCAACGTCGACATGATCTTCGGGATGCCCGGGGAGGACCGTGCCGATGTGGACGCCTCGCTGGGGCTGGCCCGGGAGCTGGCCGACCTGGGGGCGCGGATCCACGCGCACACGTTCATGCCGCTGCCCGGCACGCCGTGGCGTGACGCCCCACCCGGCGACGTCGACCCGGCCACGATCAGCGAGGTCGACCGGCTGTCACAGCGCGGCGCCCTCTACGGCCACTGGCAGAAGCAGCGAGCCCACGCCCAACGCCTGGCCGCGGCGGCGGAGGCGTACCCGCGTCCGGGTCGCAGCCGGACGATCCTGCCCACGTTGGGCGACAGCTGCTGACCCGGACGACGCGGGCCGGGGGTCAGTCGCGGCGAGTGGTCATGCGCAGCGGTGTGGCGAGACGGTACTCCTGGCCCGGGGCCAGTTCGGTTCCGGACCGGCAGGCGAACCGGGCGCGGCCTGAGCGGCGGCCCCGGGGGAGAGCTCGGGAGGAAGCCGTGGACCTGCGCATCGTGGTCTCTTTCTCCGGCCGGTCGAGTCAGGCGGATGCAGGAAAAATGAACCGTTCAGAACTTGTTCGGCGGGTATATCCGGGTATCGCCTGGCCTGTCCCCACCGTCACATTCGTCCTCTGGTTCCACGTCGGCCAGCAGGTCGAGAAGGTCGGGGCCCTCATGCCCGACGTCGACCGCCCGCCCGGTGAGCCCGAGCTGGGCGGCGCAGTCGCGGCCGAAGCCCTTGACCATGCGATCGGCCCGCGTGAGGTGGCCGCAGCGGGGGCACCGCCGCATCTCCGCATGACCTCCCGGGTTGGTCATCAGGCCCAGTATCGCGGCCGTACGCCCGTCCGTCAGGCCCTGTGGACAGACTCACGGCACTTCCGCGGCGCCCGGCTCCACATGTGGACAAGTCGGCCGATCCGCTTGACAGGGTCGTAGGGTGACACCCCGTCCCACCGTGGGCGGGGGAGGGGGTGGCCGAACGCAAGGACGCGCGCGACGGGGAGCCACAGGGCTGAGCGTGCAGCGTCGGCCTGAAACTCGGCCACGGGCGGCATCACAGCCTGAGGGCTCCGCATGATCGTGGCGTGGACCCCCGGCAGTGCCCTGGGTGCCCTCGCCGCGGGCCGAGCTCTGGGCCTGCAGGCGGAGGAGCGCCGAGCTCGAGGGGCCTTTCAGCCGGGTACGGGGGACCGCAGTCCCGCAGGCTCAGCGACGGCGGGCGGCGAGGCGGGTGGCGGCGCCGACGACGAGTAGGGCCAAGCCGATCAGGGCCACCGCGGCGGTGTTGCCCCCGGTGATGGGGAGGCCGCCGCCACCACCCTGAGCCGGGGCTGTCGGGGATGGGGCGGGGGCTCCGGCGGCGTTCACCAGGATGGGCTGTTGCTGGATGACGGAGGGCGCCCCGATCGGCACGAGCTCAGTGCGGATCAGCCCGCGGAGGGTGCCGGGCTTGTTGATGCGCAGCGTGAAGTCGAAGGTGACCGTCTCGCCGGGGAAGTAGGGGAGGCCCTGGAACATGCCTGTCCAGCAGTAGTAGTTGCCGTCGTTGAAGTCGGCTCCGTCGGGCCATGGCAGGCCGGGGGTGGGGGCATTGACGTTGAACGGCTGGCACAGCTCGGAGTGGGCCACGACGGTGGTGCCGGCGGGCGGGGTCACGGTGACCGTCAGGTAGGGCGCGCTGGCGTTGCCCCAGCTCTCGAGGCGCGCTGGGCCGTTGTTGCGCACGCTGGTGCGTACGGTGACCGTCTTGCCGACCTGACCGGTGACCTTGTCACCCCGTACGGTGAAGGTTGAATGGTTGCGGCCGGTGACCGTGAGCTCCCACTCGTCGATGTTGTTGTCGGGGTTGCTGTTGGGGTCGATCTCGATCTGGGGCACCGTCTCGGTCACCTCGCCCGGCGCGGGGGTGAGTGCGAGCTCGGTGCCGCTGCCGCCGCCGGGGAGGGCGAAGCCCTGGTCGATCCAGTTCTGGGCGGTGTACCAGGTGAACGACGACCACCACTGGGACGGGGCCCACACGGCATCCGTCGCGGTGAGCGGCCACGGCGTGGCCAGGCGGTATTCCTGGCCGGGCGCCAGCGAACCCTCGAACAAGCAGGCGGCTCCGGAGGTCGGCAGGACGGCGCCTCGGCCCTGGATGGGGGTGCAGTTGCTGAAGGCGGGGGTGCGCATGCCGACAGCCGTCTGCAGTCGCAGCACGACGCCGGTGACGGGGCGTTCGCCGGAGTTGCGCAGGCCGGCGGCCAGGTTCGCCGTCGTGCCGGTCGGGATCGAGACGTCGTCCTGCGCCTGCACGGGCGTCAGCGAGACCTCCTCGGCCACCGTGACTGTGCCGGACGCGGCGGCCACGGTCTTGCCGCCGGCGACGATACGGGTCGGCAGGGCCACTGTCGCGCCGATCGGTGCGTCCGGCTCGGCGGTCACCCGCAGCGCCCCCGAGAAGCCGCGGTCGTTCTGTGCGCAGGTGACCGTCGTGGCCGTGGTGGTGCAGGCCGGCGAGAAGGGGAACTGCAGGGTGAGCAACCCCTGGGCGGCCGTGATGTCGAAGATCAGCTCGTACGGGGTGAGGGCCGAGGCGGGTGGGTCGACGCTCAGCCGCAGAGCGGAAGTGGTGGTGCCGGGCACGACGCCGGTGCGGCCGATCGTCAGCTTCCACGGGGTGGCCGCGGCGCGGGCCGGCATGGGGACGATGAGCACAGCCAGGAGGGCGATCAGGGCGGTGCTGGCGAGCTTGCGCATGCGCGATTCCCTCGTCCGGTCCAGCGGAAGAGCAGCAGGATATCGCCGGTCGAGAATGCATTCTGCCCCCTTGTGTGCACCATGAGCACGGTGGTGAGGGGCAGCGCGCGGCGGTGGAACAGGCTCGGCGTGGCGTGCGGGCGCCCCGCCGAGGGGTTAGGGTCCAGATCATGGGCGTGAAGACGTGGATCGAAGGCTGGCCGGTTTATCGGCAGCTGACGGGCACGGATCCGCTCGGGCGCGGCGCCGCCGCCCAGTCCAAGAAGTCGAAGCAGCTCCAGCCCCGCACCGAGACCGCCGACCGGGTCGCCAAGTCGGTGTGCCCGTACTGCGCGGTCGGCTGCGGGCAGCGGATCTTCGTGAAGGACGAGAAGGTCGTCCAGATCGAGGGCGACCCGGACAGCCCGATCTCGCGGGGGCGGCTGTGTCCCAAGGGCTCGGCCAGCCTCAGCCTCGTCACCAGCGATCGCCGGCAGCAGAAGGTTCTCTACCGTCGCCCGTACGGCAAGGACTGGGAGGAACTCGATCTCTCCACGGCGATGGAGATGATCGCCGATCGGGTGCTCGCCGCGCGGGACGCCACCTGGGAGGACACCGACGCCGACGGCAAGCCCCTGAACCGTACGCTGGGAATTTCCAGCCTGGGCGGGGCGACGCTCGACAACGAAGAGAACTACCTGATCAAGAAGCTCTTCACCGCGATGGGCGCCATCCAGATCGAGAATCAGGCGCGGATTTGACACTCCGCCACGGTTCCCGGTCTGGGAACCTCCTTCGGCCGTGGCGGGGCCACCGGATTCCTCCAGGATCTGGCTAACGCCGACTGCATCGTCATCCAGGGCTCGAACATGGCCGAGGCGCATCCGGTGGGCTTCCAGTGGGTGGTCGAGGCCAAGAACCGGGGCGCGAAGGTCATCCACGTCGACCCCCGGTTCACCCGTACGAGCGCGCTCGCGCACACCTATCTGCCGGTGCGCGCCGGCGCCGACATCGCGTTCCTGGGCGGCGTGGTCAACTACATCCTGAGCAACGAGAAGGACTTCCGGGAGTACGTGCTGGCGTACACCAATGCCTCCATGCTCGTCAGCGAGGACTTCCAGGACACCGAGGACCTCGACGGCCTGTTCTCCGGCTACGACCCCGAGACCAACACGTACGACCAGACCAGCTGGCAGTACGCGGGGCAGCGGGACGAGGGCCAGGAGGAGGACGAGACGCACGTCGACCGCGAGACCGCCTCGGGGCTGGAACAGGAGTCGCACGGACCGCCGATCCCGGCCGACGTGCCCCGCGACCCGACCCTGCAGGATCCGCGCTGCGTGTATCAGGTGCTCAAGCGGCACTACGCGCGCTACACGCCCGAGGTTGTCGAGCGGCTGTGCGGCGTGCCGCAGGAAAAGTTTCTCGAGGTCTGCGAGGCCTGGACGGCGAACTCGGGCCGGGAGCGCACGACCGCGCTGGTCTACTCGGTGGGCTGGACGCAGCACAGCGTGGGCGTGCAGTACATCCGTACCGGCGCGATCATCCAGCTGCTGCTGGGCAACATGGGCCGCCCCGGCGGTGGCGTGATGGCGCTGCGCGGGCACGCCAGCATCCAGGGCTCGACCGACATCCCGACCCTGTTCAACCTGCTGCCGGGTTACCTGCCGATGCCGCATTTCCAGCAGCACGAGACGTTCGACCAGTGGATCGACGCGATCCGCCATCCCGAGCAGAAGGGTTTCTGGGCCAACGCCAAGTCGTACGCGGTGAGCATGCTCAAGTCGTACTGGGGTGACGCGGCGACCGAGGAGAACGACTACGGGTACGGCTGGATGCCCCGGCTCACCGGCGACCACGGCACCTACCAGCAGGTGCTCAACATGATCGACGGCAAGGTCAAGGGCTACTTCCTGCTCGGGCAGAACCCGGCCGTCGGCTCCGCGCACGGGCGCGCGCAACGGCTGGGCATGGCCAACCTCGACTGGCTGGTGGTCCGCGACCTCTACATGATCGAGAGCGCGACGTTCTGGAAGAACAGCCCCGAGGTGGCCACCGGCGAGATCGTGCCCGAGGAGTGCAGGACCGAGGTGTTCTTCATGCCGGCCGCCTCGCACGCCGAGAAGGAGGGCACGTTCACGCAGACCCAGCGCATGCTGCAGTGGCGCGAGAAGGCCGTCGAGCCGCCGGGCGACGCGCGCAGCGAGCTGTGGTTCTTCTACCACCTCGGCAAGATCATCCGGGAACGGCTCGCGGGCTCCACCCGTACGCGGGACCAGGGTCTTCTGAATTTGACCTGGGAATACGGTGACGACGAGCCGGACGGGGAGGCGGTCCTCAAAGAGATCAACGGGTACGACCTGACGACCGGCAAGCTGCTCAGCAGTTTCACCGAGATGAAGCCGGACGGTACGACGTCGGGTGGCTGCTGGATCTACACCGGCGTGTTCTCCGACGGGGTGAACCAGGCCAACCGCCGCAAACCCGGCAGTGAGCAGAGCTACGTCGCGCCCGAGTGGGGCTGGGTGTGGCCGGCCAACCGCCGGACGCTCTACAACCGCGCCTCGGCCGACCCCGACGGCAACCCGTGGTCGGAACGCAAGAAGTACGTGTGGTGGGACGCCGAGAAGGGCGAGTGGACCGGCGACGACGTGCCCGACTTCGAGAGGACGAAGCCGCCGTCCTACCGTCCGCCCGAGGGCGCGACCGGTGTCGAGGCGATCGCGGGCGACGACCCGTTCATCATGCAGGGCGACGGGAAGGGCTGGCTGTACGCGCCGAGCGGGCTGATCGACGGCCCGATGCCGACGCACTACGAGCCGGCCGAGTCGATGGTGCGCAACCCGCTCTACGGCCAGCAGGCCAACCCGACCCGCAAGGTGTACCAGCGCTCCGACAACCCGACCAATCCGAGCCCGCCCGAGAGGCACTCCGAGGTTTTCCCGTACGTGTTCAGCACGAGCCGCTTGACCGAGCACCACACGGCCGGCGGGATGAGCCGGCAGCTGGCCTACCTGTCGGAGCTGCAGCCGGAGATGTTCGTCGAGGTGTCGCCCGAACTGGCAGCCGAGCGCGGCCTGGAGCACATGGGCTGGGCGCACATCGTCACCGCGCGCGCCGCCATCGAGGCCAAGGTCATGGTCACCGACCGGCTGGCCCCGCTGCGCATCGAGGGCCGGGTGGTGCACCAGCTCTGGATGCCGTACCACTGGGGCAGCGAGGGGTTGGTCACCGGCGACTCGGCCAACGACCTGATCGGCATCACGCTCGACCCGAACGTGCTCATCCAGGAGAGCAAGGTCGGCACCTGCGACATTCAACCGGGGCGCCGCCCCACCGGGCCCGAGCTGCTGCGGTTCGTGCAGGATTATCGGGACCGGGCCGGCCTGACCGCCGGCCACCACACCCCGATCATGACGGTGGGGGAGGAGAACGCCGACGATGGGCAGCAATAGCCTGTACGGCCCGGTCGACCCGGCCGAGGACGCGGGATACACCGAGCCGCCACCACGGATGGGGTTCTTCACCGACACGTCGGTCTGCATCGGGTGCAAGGCGTGCGAGGTGGCCTGCAAGACCTGGAACGACGTGCCGGACGACGGCTTCAACCTGCTCGGGCACTCGTACGACAACACGGGCGGGCTGACGGCGAACTCCTGGCGGCACGTGGCGTTCATCGAGCAGCCCGCTCGCGGGTCGAGCGCCTTCCTCGGGTTGCCGACGGGGCCGTCCTCGATTCCGGCCACCAATGTGGTCGCGGCTCAGCGCGGGGCGCCGACCGGCACCGAACCGGGGATCGAGCCGGCCGTCGACGCGCTGGCGGCGGCCGCGACCGCCGGGACCGCCGGGACCGCCGGGACCGGCGCCCAGTTCCTCGGCATGCCGACGTCTGATCTGCCGGGTAAGTCGGCTCCGGCGCCACGCAGCGACTTCCGCTGGCTGATGATGTCGGACGTCTGCAAGCACTGCACCCACGCCGGCTGCCTCGACGTCTGCCCGACCGGCGCGCTGTTCCGCACCGAGTTCGGCACGGTCGTCGTGCAGGACGACATCTGCAACGGTTGCGGATACTGCATCTCCGGATGCCCGTACGGGGTCATCGACCGCCGGGAGGACGACGGCCGCGCCTGGAAGTGCACGCTCTGCTACGACCGCCTCGGCGACGGCCAGACCCCCGCCTGCGCCAAGGCCTGCCCGACCGAGTCGATCCAGTTCGGCGAGCTCGACGAGCTGCGCGAAAGGGCGGCGAAACGGGTCGAGCAGCTGCACGAGGCCGGCGTGCCCGAGGCCCGGC
Organism: Paractinoplanes brasiliensis; assembly: GCF_004362215.1. Taxonomy (NCBI): domain Bacteria; kingdom Bacillati; phylum Actinomycetota; class Actinomycetes; order Micromonosporales; family Micromonosporaceae; genus Paractinoplanes; species Paractinoplanes brasiliensis. Next base: position 6,770,138 of record NZ_SNWR01000001.1, read on the forward strand.
TCTACGGCGAGAGCCCCGGCGACGGCGTGGGCGGCGACGGCGCGTTCTTCCTGCTGCTCGACGAGCCCGAGGTGTACGGCCTGCCGCCCGACCCGCACGTGCCGACCCGGGACCTGCCCGCGATGTGGAAGAGGGCCGGATGGGCCGCGCTGACCATGGCCGCGACCGCCGTCGTGGCGTTCGCCGGGAGGAAACGATGAGCCGGGACCGTTCCCTGGTGCCCCGCGCGGAGTTCCAGTCCTATTACGGGCGCCCGATCGTGCGGCCGCCGGTGTGGACCCACGACATCGCGATCTACCTGTTCACCGGCGGTCTCGCCGCGGGTTCGGCGCTGCTCGCGGCGGGCGCCCAGGCCACCGGCGACGTGACGCTGCGCCGCGTCGGCCGGGCCGCCACCATGGGCGCGCTCGGGGCCAGCGCGTTCTTCCTGATCAAGGACCTGGGGCGGCCGGAACGCTTCCACCACATGCTGCGGGTGGCCAAGCCGACGTCGCCGATGTCGATGGGCACATGGCTGCTGAGCTTGTTCGGCGGCGCGGCCGGAGTGGCGGCGGCGGCCGAACTGGCGCCCCTGCTGCCGGATCGTGGCGTGTTCAAGCTCGTCCCGCCGGTGGGTTCGGCGGCCGGGTACGGCGCTGCCGCGCTCGCGCCGGGTCTGGCCACATACACGGCTGTGCTCCTCGCCGACACCGCGGTGCCCAGCTGGAACGCCGTGCACCCCGACCTGCCGTTCATGTTCGCCGGGAGCGCCCTGGCGAGCGGGGCCGGAGTGGGCCTGATCGCGTCACCCGGCCGTCCCGCGCGGCGGATGGCGGTGGCCGGGGCGGCGCTCGAGCTGGCCGCCGGGCATCGGGTCGAGACGGCGTACGGGCTGCTCAGCGAGCCCTACCGTACGGGCCGGCCCGGCAAGCTGCTGCGGGTGGCGCGGGCGCTGACGGTGGCCGGTGCTGTCGCGGCTGTGGCCGGGCGCCGCAGCCGGGTGGTGTCCGCGCTGGCCGGGGCGTCGCTGCTCGCGGGCTCGGTGCTGACCCGTTTCGGGGTGTTCGAGGCCGGGGTCGAGTCGGCAAGGGACCCGCGTTACACGGTGGTGCCGCAGCGGGAGAGGCTGGCTAGACAGCAGCTTGCTGATGAGCGCGAGCCATCTCCCCGTACACCGAAATCTTGAGGTCGAGCATCGTGAGGTCCTGCTGCAACTCCGCGATGCGCGCCAGGACGCGCTCGCGATGCTCGAGGAAAAGCTGCAGGCGATCGTTCAGCGACGAGTCCCCGGCCCGCACCATCTCGGCATAACGGCGCATTTCCCGTACGGGCATGCCGGTGGTCCGCAGCCGGATGAGCAGCCGCAACCAGCCGATGTCGTCGTCGCAGTACCGGCGGCGCCCGGCCGAGTCACGTTCGACCGGCTCGACCAGGCCCTCCTGCTCGTACCAGCGCAACGTGTGCGCGGTGAGCCCGACCATCTCGGCCGCCTCCCCGACGGTGTATCCCTTCACCACCGTGCCAGCCCCCCCACCTCTCCGTTGGCGCCGGCTTCTCATCTCTTCGCCGGCCTCGCACCTCTTCGTTGGGGCCGGCTTCTCATCTCTTCGCCGGCCTCGCACCTCTTCGTTGGGGCCGGCTTCTCATCTCTTCGCCAGCCTCCCACTTCGAGTGCGCTCGAGGTCAAGCCCGTACTTCCAGCGTGACCCCGTCCGCGCGTCCCGGGATGAGCTCGCCGATCACCGGGTAGCCCGGCACCTCGCCGGCCACGAGCAGCCCGCCCGACGTCTGCGCGTCGGCCAGCAGCAACAGCTCGTCCTCGCCGACGCCGGCCTCGAGGTGCGGCCGGACCCAGTCCAGGTTGCGCCGCGTGCCGCCGCTCACGTACCCGCCTTGGAGGGCTTGCCGGGCTCCGCCGAGGTAGGGGACCCTGCTCGCCTCGACCCGCGCCGTGACGCCGCTCGCCCGGGCCAGTTTGTGCAGGTGGCCGAGCAACCCGAACCCGGTCACGTCGGTCGCGCAGACCGCCCCGGCCTTGAGCGCCGCGATCGAAGCTCCGAGGTTGAGCGTGGTCATGGCCGCGACCGCCTCGTCGAACACCTCGCCGGTGCCCTTGTGCCGGCTGTTCAGCACCCCGATGCCCAGCGGTTTCGTCAACGTCAGCGGCACCCCGGCCACGCCCGCGTCGTTCCGCATCAGCCGATCCGGGTCGGCGATGCCGGTGACCGCCATGCCGTACTTGGGCTCCGGGTCGTCCACGCTGTGCCCGCCCGCGAGGTGGCACCCGGCCTCCCGCGCGACCGCCAGCCCACCCGCGAGCACCTCACCGGCCAGCTCCATCGGCAGCAGATCCCGCGGCCAGGCCAGCAGGTTCACCGCCACCACCGGCGTGCCGCCCATCGCATAGACATCCGACAGCGCGTTGGCCGCGGCGATCCGCCCCCAGTCGTACGCGTCGTCGACCACCGGCGTGAAAAAGTCGGCCGTGGCCACCACCGCTGTGCCGTTGGCCAAACTGACCACGGCGGCGTCGTCCCCGTCGTCGAGCCCCACCAGCAGCTCACCCGGCCCCTTGGGCGCACCGGTGCCGACCAGGCCCGCCACCACCGACTCGAGTTCCCCCGGCGGAATCTTGCAGGCGCAGCCGCCGCCGTGCGCGTACTGGGTCAACCTGGGTGCATCGGTAGTGGTCACCGCCCCACTGTGGCACGCCCGTGATCCCGCCGCCCAGCGGCCCGCTATGGTTTCCCACGGAGGCGTTCAGGTGGCTGGTGCCCCTCCCGGTCTTCAAAACCGGTGCAACTCGGCACCCGAGTTGGGCGGGTTCGATTCCCGTCCGCCTCCGCCAAAGTCTTTCTCAGCTTGCTCTCGCTGCTCTCGGCCGCCTTGCCCTCTGAGCCTGCTCGGCGCTGCTCTGCCCTCTGCGCCTGCTCGGGGCCGCTCCGCCCTCTCCACCTGTTCCAGGCCGCGCCGTCCTCTCCGTCTGCTCCAGGCCGTCCCGCCCCTTCCCGGCCGCTCGCATTCTTCCGCCGTGCGGGGAGGCTGGCGGCGCGTCGCTTCTCTCGCCGTGCGGGGAGGCCGGCCGCGCGTCGCTTCTCTCGCCGTGCGGGGAGGCTGGCGGCGCGTCGCTTCTCTCGCCGTGCGGGGAAGCCGGCCGCGCGTCGTCTCTTCCGCCGTGCGGGGAAACCGGGCGTTGTGGAGCGCCGGTAGGCTCGGGGTGTTGCGAGCCGGCGAGCCGGGGAGGCGCGGTGCGGACGGTGGGGCCTCGGCTGATCGCGGTCTTGAGCGTGCTGTGTTCCGTGGCCGTGGGCATCCTGACGAACGTGATCACCGAGCGTTGGAGCGTGACCGTCGCCGTCGCGCTGGGGGTCGTCGTACTGGTGGCGGCCGGGCTGGCCTGGTGGGACCGGAGAGTGGTCAACAGCAGCGGGCGGGCCACTGTGGAAGTGACGGCCCGGCGCGGGTCGACGATCGCGGACAGCGCGGTGGTGGCCGTCGGGGACTCCACGGTGAGGGCAGAAGCCGACCGGGGGCGCATCGAGCGTGCGCGGCTCGATGCCGAGCGCGGCGATATCCACGTACGGGCTGATCGGTCGACGGTGAACAACGTGGACCTGCGGTCATCGGGCACACGCGCGGTCGACGCCGAATCCGAGGACCGGCCACCGGGTCCGGGTGGGGCCGGTGGCGGAGGCTGAGGGGTGGTCATCGGGTCCAGGAGGGGTCGACGGCGGATTTGAGGATCGGTAGGAAACGGTCGACCGCGGCGGGTCTGGCTCGGCCGGCTGCTGTTGCGGCGTAGATCCGGCGGGTCGGCTCGTCGTCGCGGTGCAGGCGTAGCAGGGCCACGTCGGCTGGTTTGCCGCGCATGGCCAGGGCCGGTACCAGCGCCACGCCCAGGCCGGCGGCCACGCAGCCCAGCTTGCCGGTCCACTCGGCGGCCACGATGTCGATGCGTGGGCTGAAACCGGTGGGCAGGGCCGCGCGCAGCAGGGTCGGCTCGGCTTCGGCGGAACCGGCGATGAACGGGTCGTCGGCCAGTTCGGCGAGATTCACCGTGCGACGCCGGGCCAGGCGGTGGTCGCGGGCCACGGCCACCAGCAGCCGTTCGTCGAGCACATGGTGCAGGTCGAAACGCGTGGTGTCGATCGGGCCGGCCGGCGATTCGCTCACGATGGCGATGTCGGCCTCGCCCGCGGCCAGCCGTTCCAGCAGCGCCGGGGTCAGGCCCTCGACAAGACTCAAGGCGATTTCCCCGTACGCGTCCCGAAAGCGCGACAGCGCCCGGGGAACAAGCGCCGCGACGGCCGTCGGGAAGGCGCCCACTCGCAGCCGGCCGGTGCCAACCGTACGCACGTCGTCCACCGCGCGCCGGGCGGCGCCGAGCCGGTCGAGGATCGCGTCGGCGTGCGGGAGAAGCGCACGACCCTCCTCGGTCAGCGTGACCCCGCGGGGCAGACGGTCGAAGACAGCCGCCCCGATCTCGGACTCCAGCGCCGCGATCTGCCGGGACACGGCCGACTGCGTGTACCGCAATCGCCGCGCGGCCGCCGTGATCGAGCCCGAGTGGGCAACGGTGCGGAACACGTCCAGCAGCGCGGTATCCATGACGCGGCAGCATCGCACACATGCGCGACATTCGCTGGTGGCATGGCAGCCGACGGCCTTAACGTCATCCGCATGAAAGTGACGCTCGACAATCCCGCCGGGGTGGCCGCTCCGTTCGGCGACCGCTTCGCCCATGTCGCCCGCGTCGACCTGCCCACCGGCGCGCTGCTGATGCTGGCCGGCCAGGTCGCGGTCGACGACAACGGCGACGTGGTGGCCCCCGGAGACGCGGGCAAGCAAGCCGAACGCATCTTCGAGATCGTCGAGGGGTTGCTGACGGCCCACGGCGCTTCGCCGGCCGACGTGCTCCACATCCGCACGTTCATGACCAGTCTGGACGATCTGGCCGCGTACGGAGCCGTACGTCGTCGGCTGTTCCCGAAGCCGCCCGCGAGCACCACTGTCGAGGTGAGCCGACTGTTCCTGCCCGGCGCGGTGCTCGAAGTGGAGCTGACCGCAGTCGCCCAGCCCAACATCACCCGGCCCGCATAGCCCGCCTGCACGCACCGCCCGCCTGCACGCACCGCCCGCCCGCACGCACCGCCCGCCCGCACGCACAGCCCGCCCTCCCTGGGGGCCACCGCCACCTGCGATTTTACCGGGATCCGCCGCCGTCCGCGGGGTGGCCTGTGGACAACCCTGGAATGTGGATAACTCAAACGATCACCCGAACGGGCCGATAATGGCGTTGCTCGGCTGCACGAGGCGCCGGCGGAATCAGGAAGGGCAGACCAATGAAGGTCAGCGGAGACGACGGCGGTCGTCGGGGAGGCGTTCCGTCAGGTTGCGGCGGTCCAGGAGTTCGAGGAGCGGCACGGCCACCCGGCGGGTGGTATCGAGGGCGCGCCGGGCCTCGCTCAGGGTGAACGGCTGCGGCAGGGCGGCCAGGGCTTCGCCGGCGGCCTCGACCGAGCCGGCGGCCAGCACGACCTGGGGCGCCAGCTGGATGACGAGTCCGTTGCGGGCGGCGGCGGCCAGCTGGCGCGGGCCTAGGCCGAGGGCGGTCAGGTTGTTGGCCTCGGGGGCGGCGAAGGGACCCAGGCCGTCGAAAGCCTTGGCTACCAACGCGACCAACTCCTCGGGCGGCCCGGACGGGCCCGCGGCGACCCGGCCGGCGAGGATGGTGAGCGGGGGCCGGACGAGGGCGGTCACGAGGGCGCGGTCGGGCAGGCCGAGGCGGTGCCTGAGGGCCTCGATCGGCATTCCTGGTTCCAGGGGATGCTCGCGTTGATAGGTGGCGACCTCGTCGGGCAGACGGTCACCGAGTGACGCCCAGTGGGCGGGGTTGGCATACCAGTCGCCGGCCACCGGAGTGGCGGGCGCCTCGCCGGTGATCGGAGCGGTGGGTGCTTCGTCGGTGATCGGAGCGGTGGACGCTTCGTCGGCCATCGGGACGGTGGGCGCTTCGCCGGGCATCGGGACGGTGGGCGCTTCGCCGGGCACGGGAGCAGTGGGCGCGGGGAGGGGGACGCCCATGGCGGCCAGGTCGGGGGCTCGGATCAGGAGGCGGCGGGTCAGTTCACTGTCGAGGGAAGGACGGCCGTCGAGTGTGGTCAGCACGACGGCTCGGGCGGCGGCCGCGCCGCGGCGTTTGAGGCCGGGTGGGGCCACGTCGAGGACGGTCACACCGCCGGCCACGTGGTGGCGGCCGGGATCGCGAAGCAGCAGGCGGTCGCCGATGCGCAGGGGGAGGGGGCGGGGCAGGCGGAGCCGGGCGGTGTCGGGGCCGAGCGGGCGGACCCGTACGGGAACGGCGGCCGAGCCGGCGTGCAGCGTCACCGTGGCCGGCAAGGCGGCCACCGGGTCGCCGTGCAGGCGGACGTCGATCAGGTCGGTGGGGCGGAAACGGCCGGGGGTGAGCAGGGCGTCGCCGCGGCCCACTTCGTCGCGGGCCGTGCCGCGCAGGTTGACGGCGACGCGCGCGACGGCGTTGACCGAGTCGACGGTCTTTCCCAGGGACTGCAGACCCCGTACGCGGACCATGCCGTCGCCGAGGGTCAGCTCGTCGCCGGTGCGCAGCGTTCCCGCGCCCAGCGTGCCGGTCACCACCGTGCCCGCGCCCTTGACCGTGAAGGCGCGGTCGATCCACAAACGCACCGGCGCCGAAACGTCCGGCGCGGGTAGCGAGGCGATCAAAGAGGCGAGCGCGGCCCGCAGATCGTCGAGGCCCGCACCGGTCACGCCGCTGACGGCCACGGTGGGTACGGCTCCGAGCGGCGACGAAGCGATTTCGGCTCGGGCGGCTTCCAGGGCGGGACCGGGGTCGGCCAGGTCGCTTCGGGTCACGACGAGCAGGCCGTGCCGGACGTCGAGGGCCGTCAGCGCCGCCAGGTGCTCGGCCGATTGGGGCATCCAGCCCTCGTCGGCGGCCACCACGATCATCGCCGCGGGGACGGGGCCGATGCCGGCCAGCATGTTGGGGACGAAACGCTCGTGGCCGGGGACGTCGACGAAAGCCACGGTCTCGCCCGAGCCGAGTGTCGTCCACGCGAAGCCGAGGTCGATGGTCATGCCGCGGCGGCGTTCCTCGGCCCAGCGGTCGGGTTCCATGCCGGTGAGCGCCCGCACCAGCGTCGACTTGCCGTGGTCGACGTGCCCGGCGGTGGCGACGACGTGCACGTCAGGCCCCCTGGCCGGCGGCAAGGACAGGCCCGGTGGGGGCAGGGCCAGTGGGAGCGGCAGGGCCGGTGGGGGCAGGGCTGGTGGCGGCGGGGTTTGCGGGAGCGGCGGGGCCTATGGCGGCGGGGCCAATGGGAGCGGCGGGGCCGATGGCGGCGGGGCCAATGGGAGCGGCAGGGCCTATGGCGGCGGGGCCAATGGGAGCGGCAGGGCTGGTGGGGGCGGGGTCTGCGGGAGCGGCAGGGCCTGCGGGAAGGGCAGGGCCGGTGTATGGGGCTGCCTGGCCGGCGACGGCGATCACCATGTCGGCGAGTACCGGGTCGGACTCCGGTGGGACGCAGCGCAGGTCGAGGAGGAGACGGCCACGGTCGATGCGGCCGAGTACTGGTGTGGGGGCGGTGCGCAGCGGGGCCGCGTACGGGGAAGGCAGGGAGAGCGACCACGACGGGAGGGTGACCTCGGGGGCGCCGCCGCCACCCACTACCGCGGACGATTCGACCAGCTCGACCGGGACGTGGGCGGCGGTCAGGAGGGCCACGACGCGGGCGGTGCGTTGGCGCAGAGCCGTGGGGGAGATCCGCAGCGCGTCCCAAGTCGGGGTGGAGGGGGCGGTCAGGGTGGCCTGCAGGGCGGCGAGGGTCAGCTTGTCGACGCGCAGGGCGCGGGCCAGGGGGTGGCGGCGCAACTGGTTGACCAGCGGCGCCGAGCCGAGCAGCAGGCCGGCTTGCGGCCCGCCGAGCAGCTTGTCGCCGCTGGCGATCACCAGGGCGGCGCCGGAGGTGAGGGTGGTGGCGGCGTCGGGTTCGCCGGGCAGCAGCGGGTCGGGGGCGAGCAGGCCCGAGCCGATGTCGGCGATGACCGGTGTGCCCAGAGCGGCCAGCTCGGGAACGGACGCGGCGCTGGTGAAGCCCCGTACGACGAAATTGGAGGGATGCACCTTGAGGATGAACCCGGTCGACGGGCCGATCGCACGCTCGTAATCCTGGGCGGAGGTGCGGTTGGTCGTGCCCACCTCGCGCAGGCGGGCGCCGGTCGACTCGAGCAGGTCGGGCAGCCGGAAACCGTCGCCGATCTCCACCATCTCGCCGCGGCTGACGATGATCTCGCGTCCGCCGCCGGCCAGCGCTGTGGCGGCGAGGACCAGGGCGGCGGCGCCGTTGTTGACGACGTGCACGTCCTCGGCGGCGGGCACGGCGCGTTGCAGGGCGGCCAGTGCCGTACGTCCCCGTTTGGCGCGGCGGCCGGTGGCGAGGTCGAGTTCCACGTCGGTGTGCCCGGCCGCTTCGACCACGGCGGCGCGCGCGGCGGGGGAGAGCGCGGCGCGGCCCAGGTTGGTGTGCAGGACGACCCCGGTCGCGTTCAGCACCGGGCGCAGACCGCCGGGCAGGGCGGCCAGGACGGCGCCGACCACCTCGTCCGGTTTCAGGGAACCATCCCGTACGCGTTGAAGCGTCGCCACCACCGCGGCCTTGACCGCGGCCCGGCCCTCGGTCTCCGTCGCGGCCACGAGCCGGGGATCGGCCAGCACCGCGTCGGTCCGCGGAACGTGCCGCCGGGGATCCACCATGCAGCAGAAGTTACTCGCCCCGGCCGCGCGTACGGGTTGGGGACGCAGGGCGGGCCGGCCGAGGCCGGGTTCCGCGACCCGGTCGTGGCCGCCGACACCGGGCTCAACCTGGTGCTTGCCGCCGGCAAATGATGGTCGGACGTATAGGGCGTGCCCTTCGGGGTACGCCCTCCGCCATGCCGATGATGTTCGCGAACCGGGACGAGGCCGGGCGCCTGCTGGCCGAGGCGGTCGCCGACCAGGTGCGCAAACACCCCGGGCCCGCCCCGTTGGTGCTCGCGCTGCCGCGTGGCGGCGTGCCGGTCGCCGTCCGGGTCGCAGCCCGGGTCGGCGGCGAGCTCGACATGGTGATCGCCCGCAAGATCGCCGCGCCGCACCGGCCCGAGTTCGGGGTGGGCGCGATCGCCGAGGACGGGCCGCCGGTCTTCGATGATTGCGTGGACCCGGACGCCCTCGCCGGGGTGGTCGCCGCGGAGCGCGTCGAGCTGGCCCGCCGCGTCCGTGCCTACCGTGGTGATCGGCCGCCGCCCGACCCGACCGGCCGTGAGGTGGTCGTGGTCGACGACGGGCTCGCTACCGGCGTCACCGCGCGCGCAGCCCTGCAGTGGCTCGGCGAGTCGCACCCGAGCCGGCTGATCTTCGCCGCGCCGGTGTGCTCACCGCAGGCCCGGGACAAGCTGGCCGCCGAGGCGGACGCGGTGATCTGCCTGAGCGCTCCGCCTGAGTTCCGCGCGGTCGGGCAGTGGTACGTGGACTTCGACCAGCTCACCGACGCCGACGTCGAGCAGGCGATGCGAGGCTTCGCTCACACCTGACCGGCGCTATGTACGGTCGTACACATCGTATGTACGCTCGTACGCATGAGAAAGGCGCGCGCCGCTGTTGCGGCCCTGTTCCTCACCAACGGCGCGGTGTTCTTCAACATCGTGCCGCGCTTCCCGCAGATCAAAGCCGACCTCGGAGTCAGCAACGTCGTCTTCGGCACGGCCCTGGCCGCCATGCCCGTCGGCGCCCTGCTCGCGGGCCTGCTGGCCGGCGCCGCCATCCGGTGGCTCGGCTCGGCCAAGGTCGCCTCGTTCGGCATCGTCCTGCTCACCGCGGCCACGCTCGCGATCCCGTTCGCGCCGCACTGGCTCGTCTTCGCCGCCGCGATGTTCCTGATCGGCGCGCTCGACTCCATCGTCGACGTCGCGCAGAACGCCCACGGCCTGCGGGTCCAGCGCCTCTACGGCCGCTCGATCCTCAACTCGCTGCACGGCGTCTGGAGCATCGGCGCCGTGCTCGGCGGCCTCATGGGCTCCGCCGCCGCCGGGCTCAAGCTGCCCCTCAGCGTGCACCTCACCATCTCGGCCGTCCTGTTCAGCGCCGTCGCCCTGATCGCGTTCCGCTACCTGCTGCCCGGCCCCGAGGACGCCGAACGCTCGGAGACGCCGGCGAGCTCGCCCGGGGCTCGCTTCACCGGCACCGCCATCCGCATGCTGGCCGCCCTCGGCGTGCTGGCCGCCGCCGGCGCGCTGGTCGAGGACGCCGGCTCGTCATGGGGTGCGTTGTTCTTCACCGAGGACCTGCGCACCGGGGCCGCCACCGCCGGCCTGGCCGTCGTCGCCCTGCAGACCGCCATGACCGTCGGCCGCCTCCTGGGCGACCGCGTGGTCGACCGCTTCGGCCAGCGCACAGTCGTCCGCGCCGGTGGAGCCGTCGCCGCCGTCGGGATGGGCCTGGCGCTCGCGTTCCCGTCCGTGCCGTCCGCGCTCGCCGGTTTCGCCCTGGCCGGCCTCGGCGTCGCCACCCTCGTGCCCGCGGCCATGCACACCGCCGACGAACTGCCCGGCCTGCCACCCGGCACCGGTTTGACCATCGTCAGCTGGCTGCTGCGCGGTGGGTTCCTGCTCTCCCCGCCGTTGGTGGGTTACGTGGCCGACCTGTCCAGCCTGCGTGTGGGTCTGCTCAGCGTCGTCGCGGCCGGGCTGATCACGCTGACGCTGGGCCGGGTGCTGGTCAACCGCCCAACCACAACCACACCCCAGCCGTACGCCGAGTCGACCCTCCAACCGCACTAGGCCGAACCCGCTGTGCCTCGCGAGCGCCGTGCGGGGCCGGGGCCGTAGCGCGTGACCGGGATGTTCCCGGTGGCCCGCGAGCGTCGTGCGGGGCCGGGGCCGTAGCGCGTGACCGGGATGTTCCCGGTGGCCCGCGAGCGTCGTGCGGGGCCAGGGCGGTAGCGCGTGACCGGAATGGCGGTCATCCGGAAGGCAGCCGGACCGTCACGGTCAACCCTCCCGCGGGCCTGGCGGTGAGGTCGAGCGTTCCCTCGTGGGCCCGTACGATGCTGTGCACGATGGCCAGGCCCAGGCCGGCCCCGGCGTGCTCGTCGGTGCGGACCCGTTCGGCCCCCCGGCGGAACGGCTCTGTCAGCCCCGGGATCTGCTCCTGCGGCAGCCTCGGGCCGGTGTTCGAGACCCGCAGCACGCTCGTTTCGTCGCCGGCCTCGGTGTGGATGGTCACCGTGCCGTCGGCCGGCAGGTTGTGGACGATCGCGTTCTGGACGAGGTTGGTCACCATCCGCGTCAGCAGTTCGGCCGAACCGGCGACAGGAGCCACGCCGCCGGTGACCTCCAGGGTGGTTCGGCGCTGCTCGGCCAGCGGCAGGAGCGTCTCGGTGACCTCCTCGGCCACCAGCGACAGGTCGACGGCCTCGCGGGCGAAGCTGCCCCGCTCGCCCCGGCCGAGCACCAGCAGCGCCTCGGTCAGCTGGATCGCCCGAGTGTTGGCGGCGTGCAGGCGTTCGAGGAGTTCGTCCCGGTCGCGTGTGGGGTCCTTGAGGGCGACGTCGAGCAGGGTCCGCGAGATCGCCAGTGGTGTGCGCAGCTCGTGTGAGGCGTTCGCGGAGAACCGTTTCTGCTCGGCGACGTGGGCTTCGAGCCGATCGAGCATCGAGTCGAACGCGTCGGCCAGCTCCCGGAACTCGTCCCGCCGGCCCCGCAGGCGGATCCGGTGGGACAGCGAACCCGTCCCGGCCTGACGGGCAGCGCCGGTGATGCGGGTCAGGGGCGCGAGCATCCGGCCCGCCAGGAACCAGCCGCCGACCAGCCCGAACGCGAGCAGGAAGGCGATCGCCGCGGCGGCCTTGGGGGCGAACGCGCGCAGCAGCTCGGACCGTACCGGGAAGACCCCGCCGACCGGGACGTGCGGGCCGGCCGGACGCAGAAGCGCCTGGTCGGGGACGTAACGCAGCAGGAACACCCAGACGGTCGCCAGCAGCAGGCCGCCGGCCAGCATGAGGAAACCGGCGTAGCTGAGAGTGAGCCGGAACCGTGTGCTCAACCCGGGTTCCCCTCCTCGATGCGGTAGCCGACGCCCGGCACGGTGGCGATGATCCACGGTTCGCCGAGCCGTTTGCGCAGCGCCGACACGGTGATGCGGACGGCGTTGGTCAGCGGGTCGGCGTTCTCGTCCCAGGCCCGCTCGAGCAGGGTCTCGGCGCTCACCACCCCACCCTCGGCCGCCACCAGCACCTCCAGTACGGCGAACTGCTTGCGGGTCAGCGCCACGTAACGCCCGTCCCGGAACACCTCCCGCCGGAACGGGTCGACCCGCAAACCCCCGATTTCCCGTACGGGGGGACGGGCGTACGCACGACGACGGTCGAGCGCCCGCAGCCGCAGCACCAGTTCACGCAGCTCGAACGGCTTGGTCAGGTAGTCGTCGGCGCCCAGCTCGAACCCGGACGCCTTGTCGTCGATCCGGTCGGCCGCGGTCAGCATGAGGATCGGCATGCCGCTGCCCGAGGCCACGATGCGGCGCGCGACCTCGTCACCGGACGGGCCGGGGATGTCCCGGTCGAGCACGGCCAGGTCGTACGAGTTGACGGCGAGCAGTTCGAGCGCGGTGTCACCGTCCCCGGCGACGTCGGCCGCGATCGCCTCCAGGCGCAACCCGTCCCGTACGGCCTCGGCCAGGTGGGGTTCGTCCTCCACGATCAGCACGCGCACTACGGCAGCCTATGTGCCGAAGTCGACCCGCCACCCGTAGCGGCCCCGCCATCCGCAGCGGCCCCGCCACCCACAGTGATCCCGCCGCGCGCAGCCGCGCTACCCGCGAGTGACCCGCCGTCCGCGACCGTCCCGCCCCGCGGCTTCCACCAGCGGCGGGACGCCAGTCCGAACAACGTCGCCCCGACCGCGTTGACCAGCACGTCGTCGACCGACGAGACACGGTCGAGGCGCAACACGTACTGGCTGGTCTCGATCAGGACCGAGGCGGCGGCCCCGAGGGCGAGCAACCGCGGCGCCGACGCCACCGCGGCGAACCGGATCGGGGCGAAGAACCCCAGCGCCGCCAGCACGACGAGGTTCCCCGCGACGCCGAGCGGCCCCATCGTCACCAGGTCAGCCAGCGGTATCAGGCTCACCCGCCCGGGAACGACACCGGCACCCGGCCCCGGCATCATGGTCAGCCACAGCATCGGCACCGTCCCGTAAACCAGCCCCACCTCGGCGAACGCGTCCCGCCGGCACCCGCGTACGGCCGCCAGGGCGCACGCCACCAGGACGGCCGGCGGCAATCCGGCCAGCGTCATCAGCACGACCCCGTTGTCGGTGTCGTAACAGCCGTGCCAGTGCCCCGCGAAGCAGCTCGGCGCCGCCATCAGCAGCATCCGCCGCCCGGCACAGAGCACGCCGACCAGGCCCAGAACCGCCAAACCGGCAGCCCACCACGGCTTGGCGCGCGCCCGCGTGCCCGGCCCGCTCCCGGCCGCCTCAGCAGTTGCGGTGGTCAGCAGCGGGCCGGCGCCGGCGGCCGGCCCCGTCCAGGCGAGCAGCCGCCTCCGACCGGTGCGTCGAGTCATGCCGGCAGTCAAGTCCGGCGGCCGTTGCGGGGGCGTATCCGCTTTTCGATACACCCGCGATACACCCCTCAGCCCGTACGGGTGAGCCTCCACCACACCGAGGGGCCGGTGGTCGCCTCGTCGGCTCGCAGGTCGACCCGTACGCCGGAAGCCTCCACCGACCCGACCGCCTGACCGGCCGTGACCGTCGCGCCCGGCGCCGTCGTGTCGGCCTTGAGCGGAACCGTCATGCCGGGCCACCCGACCACCCGCAGCGGCGTGGACGGCCGGACTGTGCTGGTGGAACCCCACGCCGTACGGACCTCACCGACCGGCTCGGCGGGCAGCAACGTGTGCTGCTTGACCGTCTGCCGCACGGCCTTCAGGAGCGCGCGGACCTCCCGGTTGACGTTGGCCAGCTGCTCCGGCGTGTGCAGGCCGGGCTGGTTGAAGACCGCGCCGACAATCGTGAGTTTGCGCCCGCCCACGGTCAGGCCGGCCGAGAAGAGCAGGTTGCCGCCGGCCTCGTCGGTCGACCCGGTCTTGATGCCCGACACACCCTCGACGCCGAGCAGGTCGTTGTAGTTCCGGATCTTGCCGGTGACCGGGATGCGGGCGCTCTCGAGCGCGACGATCTCGGCGAAGACCTCCATCCTGAGCGCCGCCCGGCCCAGTTTGACCTGGTCGGAGGCGGTGCTGACGGTGGTCGGCAGGTAGCCGCTGGGATCGGTGTACGTGGTGTCGGCCATGCCCAGCTCGGCCGCCGCGGCGTTCATCTTGCCGACGAACGCGGCCTCCGACCCGGCATCCCAGATCGCCAGCTGATGCGCGATGTTGTTGGCCGAGGGCAGCATGAGCGCCTCGATCGCGTCCCGCTCGGTCAGTTTCTGACCCACCCGTACGGGCACCAGCGACTGATTGCTGGCGATCCGGGCCTTGTAGTCGGCCACGTCGGCCGCGGTCACGGTGAGCGACGGCCCTTCCTCGTCCCCTTGCAGCGGGTGATTCTTGAGGATCACGTACGCGGTCATCACCTTGGCCACGCTGCCGATCGGCGCCACTGTGTCGCTGCTGGAACCACCGAGCCGGCCCAGCCCTTCGATCATGAGCTCGGCCGAGCCGCTGTCGGGCCAGGGCAGTCGCGGCGCCGCCCCGGGGATCTTCATGGTCGCGGCCACAGTGGTGGCGAGGGTGGCCGCGGGCAGGTCGCGGGTGAGCTGAACCGCCGATCCCCCGCCCAGAAGCACCACGAGCAGCGCCACAGCGACCAGAACGGCGACGAGCCGCCCCCGCCCCCGGCCCGGCGTCTTCCCGTACGTGTCGGGCACGGCGCCCGGTGACCGGCTCCCGTACGTCGCGGCCGTGGCCTTGGCCGGGTTGGGCGGTGCGGTGGTTCCGTACGTTGCCGGCGCCGGCGTGGAAGTGCCGTATGTCGCCGGGTCGGCGGTTCCGTAACCCGCCGGCGCGGGCTTGCGGGGCGCGGCCGTCCCGTATGTCGACGACGCCGGCTTGGTGGGTGCCTCGGCTGGTGGGCTGCCGTACGTTCGTGCTGGTGCTGACGGTGTGGCGGTTCCTGCCGTGGCCGAAGCCGGCTTGGTGGGTGCCTCGGCTGGTGGACTGCCGTACGTTCGTGCCGGTGCTGACGGTGTGGCGGTTCCCGCCGTGGCCGAAGCCGGAGTCCCGCCCGAGGACGGCTTCCCGTAGGTGCCGGGCTGTGAACGTGGCACCGAGGTGCCGGGCGTGGTCGCGGGAGCTGAGGTTTGGGCTGCCCCGCCGTAGACCTTTCCGGCCCCGGGCCGGGTCTCGGCCGCACCTGGGACGGCCCCGGGCCGGGTGTCGGCCGTGCTTGGGGTGGGTCTGGGTGGGGTGTCGGCCGTACTGGGGGTGGGCCTGGGCGCGGGAACCGGTACGCGTCCGGGAACGCTCGCGCTGGCACCGGTCTCAGGCTTGGGGCGCGCGGCGGGCACGGCGGCCCCCGGCGTGGCCTCGCCGCGAGGTGCCTGCTCGGGCTTGTTCTGCCCGGCCACCACAGGCACGGAGGACGGTCCTGTGCCGCCGTGCTGTGCTGTGTTGCTGAGCCGTTGCGGGTTGTTCTGCTGGGCCGCTGTGGGTCGTTCCGCATCATTCTGCCGAACGGTGCTGGGCTGTTGAGCCGTGCTGGGCCGCTCCGGGTCGGGCTGCCGGGCCGTGCTTGTGGGCCGTGCCGGGTCGCTCTGCCCGGCCTTGGTCGGCCGTCGCACGTCGCTCTGTTCCGCCGGGCCGGGCTGCGAGGAAGCGGGGCCTGAAACGCGGCTGGGCACCGGTCCTGCAACGGCGGGACGAGCGTCGGCCGTCGTGGGGGAGGGCCCGTTCGCCGAGCCGCTGTTCGTCGAGCCCTGGTCGGCGGCGCTCTTGTTCGCCGTGTTCTTGTTCGCTGCGTCCTTGTTCGTCGCGTCCTTGTTCGCCGAGATCGGAGTGAGCGGCGCCGTGGCATCGGGATCGTTCGACGGCATGGGTCCGGCCGTAGCGGGCGACGTGGACGACGTGAGAGCGGGCTCGGCCGGGGTAGCCGGTGTGCTTCCGGCCGCCCGGGACTCACCAGGCGGCGTGGCGGCCGACTTGGCCGTGGCGGATCGGCTGGCTTCGGCGGACGACGTGGCGTTCCCGGTCGACTGCGGGGATGAAGGCGGTGCCGGGTGCGGCCGTGTGGTCGTGGCATCCCAAGGTGGTGTGGTGTGTCCGCGTGGTGTGGCATTCCCAGGCGGTGCGGCATCCCCAGGTGGTGTGGTGTTCCCGCGTGGTGTGGCATCCCCAGGTGGTGTGGTGTTCCCACGGGGTGTGGCATTGCCATGTGGTGTGGCTTTCCCAGGCGGAGTGGTCTCAGCCGGCGGCGTGGCACTGGCCTGGACGGCTTTGGCGGGCAGCGCGCCCGCATCAGGCCGCGAACCGACGGGCCCAGCAGACCCGGGCGTGGGAGCTGACGGCTCGCGGGACGCTTGGCGTTTGGCCGCGGCCCGCATCCTGATCGTCGCGTCGGCTTCTTCCAGCGTCTGCGGTTTCCGCGGCCCTGTCGACGGCTTCCCAGGGCTGTCGGACGACGCAGGCGTCGCTGACCCGCCGGCCGCTGACCCGCCGGCCGCTGATCTGTCGGCCGTTGATCCGCCGGTGGCTGACTTGTCGGCCGCTGACCCGCCCGCTGGTGACGTGCTGGCGGCGGCTGGAGACGACGCTGGAGCCGCCGACCCGTGGGTAGCCGAGCTGCCGGCCACGGCTGCGCCGGAATTCCCCGTACGGCTGTCAGTGGTTTTTGACACAACCGGCAGCATCGCTGTCCGATCGGCATCGTCCGGCGACGGTGATCGCTGGGCGGGCACCGCCACCGAGGAGGCAGCCCCGGGCGCCGCCGGGACACCGATGGCCTCCGTGCGTTCATCGGCCTGCGAGGCGGGGATCGGCTGGGTCTCGTCGGTCGGCTTGGCCGGCTGCGTCACTACTCGCTCCTTACAGCCCGTCGGCCCGGGCACAGGGGGCAAGTATCTCCGGGCCGCGCCACCCGGTCACGGCGGGCTGAACCACTCCGGTCCGCCTGTCGTGTGGGTGATTGCGCGATCACGCGGTCGCCCGCTAAAAAGGTTCACACCCCCGGGAGGGCCGGATGATCACCGCAACCCCACAGCGCGTCAGCCGCACCGGTCAGGCCGGGGCCGCGTACGTGATGCTCTGGGCCTTTCTGGTTCTCAACCTGGCCATCGTCGAGCTGATGCTGGCCAATCCGAGCAGGCCCGCCTACAACACGCTGGTCCAGATCGGGCGCGTCTTCGGCATGCATCTCGCCTTCGCGCTCGCGCTGCAGTTGCTGCTCATCGCCCGGCTGCCGTTCCTCGACCGCCGCATCGGCATGGACAAGCTCACCACCTGGCACCGCTGGACAGGTTTCACCATCTTCTGGCTCGTGCTGCTGCATCCGACATTCGTGATGCTCGGGTACGCACGCCTCGAGAACGCCTCGTTCCTGAGCCGGATCCCCGCCCTGGGCAAGCAGATGCCCGTGCTCCTCGGCATGATCGCCGCCGGGCTGATCGGCGTCATCGCGGTGACCTCGATCCGGGCGGCGCGCAGGCGATTTTCGTACGAGGTCTGGCACACGATCCACCTGCTGGTCTACACCGTGATCGTCCTCGGTGTGATCCACCAGGTCTACGAGGGCAGCGCCTTCAAGACCAACAACTTCACCCAGGCGTACTGGTGGGGCTTGTGGATTTTCGCCATCGGCGCCCTGATCACGGGTCGTCTGCTGCTCCCGCTCGTCCGTAATCTACGCCACCGCCTGCGGGTTGCCGCCGTGGTCTCCGAGGCCGACGACGTGGTCTCCGTGCACGTCACCGGGCGTAACCTGCACAAGCTGCACGCGCGGGCCGGGCAGTTCTTCCTGTGGCGCTTCCCCGGCCACAACCGCTGGTGGCAGGTCAACCCGTGGTCCCTGTCGGCCGCCCCCGACGGTCACTCGCTGCGACTCACGGCGAAGGCCATCGGCCGTACGAGCGCGGGCCTGCGACAGTTGCCGGTCGGCACACGCGTCTTTGCCGAGGGCCCGTACGGGGCTTTCACCGCCGCCGCCCGCACCCGCCAGGACACAGTGCTGATCGCCGGCGGCATCGGCATCACGCCGATCCGGGCGCTCTTCGAAGACGAAACCCTCTCCGGCGACATCGTGGTGCTCTACCGCGTGCGCACCCCCGCCGACGCCGTCCTGCTGGGCGAGTTGCGCAACCTGGCCGCGCTGCGCCACGCCCGCCTGCACGTGCTGACCGGTCGCACAGGCCCGGACAACCAGCCGTTCAGCCCTGCGGGCCTGCTCGCCCTGGTCCCCGACATCACCGAACGCGACGTCTTCGTCTGCGGCCCCGGGCCCATGACGAACGAGGTGTTGCGCAGCCTCAAAGCCCTGAAGGTCCCCGCCCGCCAACGCCACGCCGAACAGTTCCGCCTGGCCGCCTGACCTCCTTGTGGACGCCGGGCTCGATCGACCCCCGGATCGAGGTGCCCGGATGTCCTGGGGTGCGCGGCCGCCGCATATGGACGGGATGCTTCTACGAGTTTGCGGTGGCCGTTCACGACCGGGACGCCTCCGCCGGCTGTGGTGTGGTTGGTTGCTTGTGGCTGTGACGCTTCTGCCGTCCGTGGGTGGGGGTGGTTGCTTGCGGCCGTAACGCTTCTGCTAGCCGTGGTTGCCGGGTGGTTGTTCGCGGCGTGACGTTTCCGCTGGTTGTGGTTGGGCGGTCGCCGTTTGCGGCGGGAGGCTTGCACCTGCTGTGCACGCGTGATCGTCGCCAACCGTCAGGATGCTTCCCTCGGGAGTGGGCGTGATCGTCGCCTTACCGTCGGGATGCTTCCCTCGGGAGTGGGCGTGATCGTCGCCTTACGGTCAGGATGCTTCCCTCGGGAGTGGGCGTGATCGTCGCCTTACGGTCAGGATGCTTCCCTCGGGAGTGGGCGTGGCCACCGCCTGTGGTCGGGACGCCTCCGTTGGCCGCGGGCGCGCGGTTACTCGTACAGCCGTAACGGCTCCGCCGGCGGTGGGTGTTACGGGGCACGCCGCCGCCGTTGGCCGTGGGCGTGCGGTCACGGTGTACGGCCGCAACGCCTGCACAGATGGCAGACGTTGCCCGGCTCGCCGCCGTCGGGCGATGTTCCGCCGGCCACGGTGTCTCGCACTTCCCCACGGGCGCTTCGGCTGAGCGCGGGCGTTCGCTCCCCGTCGAAGTGCTTCTCTCACCCCGGCAGGAGTGCTCCAGCTGTTCCGGCCCCTTCCACCATTCTATCGGTTTCGCAACCAATCGATCGTGAGTTATCCACAGGCCCCCACCGAGCATCGCCGATTGTGGACAATGCTTCTCGGCAGGGCACAGGGCTGTAGCGTCGGGCCACGCCCCGGGTGGGTGGGGGTATGTGGCGGCTGCTCCGGTGATCAACTGCGGTGGTGATCAACTACCCATGGCCGACGTGCGAGCATCGACCGTTCCGCCGATCAACGGGTTGGGTGATCATCCTCGGCGGGGCAGCGGGGCAGCGGGGCAGCGGGGCAGCGGGGCAGCGGGGCAGCAGCGGGCAGCGGGGCAGCGGGGCAGCGGGGCAGCGGGGCAGCGGGGCAGCGGGGCAGCGGGGCAGCGGGGCAGCGGGGCAGCGGGGCAGCGGGGCAGCGGGGCAGCGGGGCAGCGGGGCAGCGGGGCAGCGGGGCAGCGGGGCAGCGGGGCAGCGGGGCAGCGGGGCAGCGGGGCAGCGGGGCAGCGGGGCAGCGGGGCAGCGGGGCAGCGGGGCAGCGGGGCAGCGGGGCAGCGGGGCAGCGGGGCAGCGGGGCAGCGGGGCAGCGGGGCAGCGGGGCAGCGGGGCAGCGGGGCAGCGGGGCAGCGGGGCAGCGGGGCAGCGGGGCAGCGGGGCAGCGGGGCAGCGGGGCAGCGGAGCAGCGGAGCAGCGGAGCAGCGGGGAGGCAGGATGGTCGGGACGAACGGGACGAACGGGCGGCCCGCGATGGCTTGGCTGCCGGTCGGGCTGGTGGCCGGCGGCGTGGTCGCGTTGCTGCTGGCGACGTCGGGGCGCTACGACTACCACCGCGACGAGCTCTATTTCCGGCTTCTGGCGGAGCATCCGCGGTGGGGGTATGTCGATCAGCCGCCGTTCACGCCGATGCTGGTGAGGCTGAGCATCGAGTTGTTCGGCGACAGCGTCTGGGCCATCCGAATATTTCCGGCGCTGCTCGCGGGCGTTGCGGCCCTGCTGGCGGCGGCCATCGCGCGGGAGGCCGGTGGGCGGAAGGCGGCGCAGACGCTGGCGGCGGTGGGTGCGGCGGGGACACTGCCGTTGGCCTCGGCGCACGTCGGGTCGACCGCCGCGACGGATACGGTGGTCTGGCTGGGCGTGATCCTCTGCGTGATCAAGGCGATCGTTCACGGGCAGAAACGGGCCTGGCTGGTGGCCGGCGTGATCGCGGGGCTGGGGCTCTACAACAAGCACCTCGTGGTTCTGCTTCTGATCTGCCTGGCCGGCGGGCTGCTGATCGCGGGACCCCGCCGTGAGTTCGCGAACAAGTGGCTCTGGATCGGGGCGGGGCTGGCGCTGCTCATCGGGCTGCCCAACCTCATCTACCAGATCGCGAACGGCTTCCCGCAGGCGGAAATGGCCGCTGCCATCGCGGAGGACAAGGGCGGCGAATCGCGGGTCATGCTGCTGCCACTTCAGCTCGTGATTGTCGGGCTGCCGCTGTTGCCGGTGCTCGTGGCCGGCATCGTCACCGCTTACCGGGACACGTTGTTGCGGGCGCTCGTGGTGGCGTACGGGCTCATGCTGGTTTTGACTTTTGCGACCGGTGGGCAGCCCTATTACACGACGGGACTCGTCCTGGCTCTGTTCGCCGTCGGGGCCGTTTCCGCCGCGCGATGGCGGCACCGCAAGCTGCTTGTCGGGGCAGTGGCGCTGAACGTGCTGCTCGCCGCCGTGTTCGCGTTGCCGGTGCTGCCCGCGAACAGGCTCGGGCCGATCGCGGACATCAACGTCGCGGCGGCCGATCAGGTCGGCTGGCCCGAATACGTCGACCAGGTCAAACAGGCCTTCGCCACGCTCAGGCCGGACGAGCAACGGCGTGCGGTCATTTTCACCGGCAATTACGGGGAGGCGGGCGCCCTTGACCGGTACGGGGTGGCGAATGTCTACAGCGGCCACAACGAGCTCGCCGATTTCGGTCCGCCGCCGGACGACAAGACGATCGCTGTGGTGTTGTCCCAGGCGCCGAGCCACCAGGTCAATGCCCGGTTCAGCGGCTGTGACCTGCTCGGGAACCTCGACAACGAGGCCGACGTCAGCAATGAGGAGACCGAAGCCCGCCTGTACGTGTGTCGCCGGCTTCCCGCCCCGTGGAGTCAGATGTGGCCGGGGCTGCGGCATTTCAGCTGAGAAGCCATGATCGGGGGCATGACGACTGATACGGCACACCTGGCCGAGCGCATCGACCGCCCGGCCAACGACGTTTACGCGTACGTCTCCGACCCGGCGAACGTGACGACCTGGGCGCCCGGGCTGGGCAGTTCGGTCGAACAGGTCGACGGCTCCTGGTATGTCATGTCGGAGGGCATGGGCCGGGTGCGTGTCGAGTTCGCGCCGAAGAACGGGTTCGGCGTGCTCGACCACGTCGTCACGCTGGAATCGGGGGAGCGGTTCCTCAATCCGTTGCGCGTGGTCCCGTACGGGGAAGGGTCGGAAATCGTTTTTTCGGTACGTCGGCTGCCGGGCACCTCGGACGAGGAATTCGCGCGCGATACCGGGCTTGTGGCGGCGGATCTGGCGCGGCTCAAAGGAATTCTCGAGAGCGGGAACTGACCGCGCTTCCGTGGTGTCATTCCGGCATGAGGGTGTTAGCGGCGGCGGTTGCTTGCGCGGTGCTGATGACAGGCTGCAGTGAACCACTAAATGGCGATAAATCAGGCGCAAAAGGGTTGGATGGCGAGTCGTCGAACGTCCGCGGCCCAGCGAGTGGCAGCGCGGGCGAGGGCGGCCTACCAGGCAGCGGCTCAGAGGAGAGCGCCACAACGGGCAGCCCAACTGGTAGCGGCTCGGGGAAGGACGCCGCAACGGGCGGCCCAGCGGGAAGCGGCTCGGGGAAGAGCACTACAGCAGGCGGCCCAGCGGGAAGCGGCTCGGGGAAGGGTGCCACTGCGGGCGCGACAGCGGGTAGCGGCTCGGAGGAGAGCGCCGCGGCGGGCGGCCCAGCGGCCACCGTTGACTGTGGGCATGACATCGGCGGGCACCCACCCGACGCCCGCGCCCGGCTGGTTCTCGACGCTGTCGTGCTCCCCACCGCCCGGCTCCAGGTCGCCGAATCCGGTGAACCGGGCCGCCTGTTCGCCAAGGCGGGCCTGCTCGTCCGGGCCGGCACACCGGTAGAGCTCACGGTCGACCCGTCCGCGAGGGGCGTCACGATCGGCTGGGGCAGCCCCGGCCCCGAGGTCACCACGATCAGCGTCCCCGCCTGCCCGGACGCCAAGGGCTGGCTGGCCTTCGCGGGCGGATACCACGTGCCCGAGCCGATGTGCGTCCCGCTGATCGTCCGGGCGAACGGCCGGGAAGCACGGGCCCGGGTGCGGGTCGGCGCCGACTGCGGGTGATCAGCCGAGGTAACGCTCGGCGACGACGGCCGGCTGCTCTGTCACCCTCCGTTCGTCGAGGTTGCGGGCCAGCCGCAGGTACTGAGCGTGTGACCAGGTCAGCGGGGTTGCCGAGAACGTCGGGGTGCCCGGCCGCCCCGGGCCGGCGAGGTCCCACACCTGCTCGGGCAGCATGCCTCCGGGGCCGGCCGACCGGGTCATCGCGTCCAGCCGGGTCGCCGCCGCCCGCAGGTCACCGGCCGCGATCTCGTACTCGCCGCGCTCGCCGCTCAGCAACGGCCACGCCCGGCCGCGGGACAGCAGCGAGCCGTCGGGCTGGTCGTACTCCCACTGGCTGCCGTCGAGCCGCTCGCCGAAACCGTCGAACGACGCGCGATGCCAGAAGAACCCGTTGGGCGTCCGCACGCCGAGCTGCTTGTCGACGACCCGCAACGAGTTCCGCACGTCCGGGTCGGAGGCCTTGAACACCCCCAGCCGTACGAGGTCCAGGAACCCCGGATCGACCACGCGCCGCTGATCCACGTCGACCGGACCGCTGTCACCTATGTCGTACGTCGTACCGGCGTCGGGTTTTCCGTCCTTGGTCAGCCGCAGGAAGTAGGGATTGCTCGAGTACGGCCCCGTCTTCGTCACCGTCCACGCTTTGACCTTCGCGCGCCACTGGTCCGCCGTGGCCAGGTAGCGCCCGGCCGAGGCGGCGTCCCCGTTCTCCGACGCGATCGACGCCGCGCACACCAGGCCGGCGATGGCCGTGGCGATCGTGTTGGGGGAGTACCCGGACTGGTTCTCCCAGCGTTCCTGCGGTGTGAACGGAGCATCCGGGTACGCGAGCAGGAAGTCGGCCGCCTTCTTGACGCCGGCCCAGTGCCCGCCGCCGAGCTGGTACGCGAGCACGATCGGCAGCGCCACCTCGTCGAGTTGCAGCCCGCCCCACACCGGCGTCCCGTCGAGCTGCGAGTTCTGCGGGAACGACCCGTCCGGCTTCTGCTGCGTGCCGAACAGGAACCCGAGCGCCCGTTCCGCCCCCGCGCGATCGCCGGCGGCCAGCAACCCGGTCGCGATCTGATAGAGGTCACGCGACCACACCAGGTGGTACGGCCCCGACGGGTCGTCCGAGCCGAACGCCCACGGCGAGGCAGGCGCGGCCACGTACGCGCCGGGGTGGGTCTTGTCCTCGGCCGCCGCCAGCACCAGCGCCGACGACGTCCAGAGCCGCCGCTGCTCCCGGTTCTTCAAGACCCGCGGCGGCTCGCTGAGCCCGGCCAGATAACCCTTCCACCCGTACGCGTAATCGCGCGCGACCTTCCCGAAACCGGCCCTCAGCGACGCCCGTCCCGCGGTCAGCGCCTCCTCAGCCGACCCGCCGAACGCCAGCGCCAGGGTGCTGTGCCCGCCCCGCAGTTGCGCGGTCTGCACCAGGCTCCCGGCCGCCGCCGACGTGTACCGCCAGTCCATCCGCCCGTCGCGCAGGTCGGTGTGCCCGTCGCTGACCCCCGCGAACCCGCTCGACGTGGCCGTGAAGTCCCCGACCAGCGCGCTGGACACCCCGCCGTCGGTGGCCACGAGCCCGCCGTCCACGCTGCGCCCCGCGTCACCTCCCCGCGAGTTGCCCAGCGCGGGGTCGTACACCGCGTAGAGCCCGTGCTTGCGTCCCCCGGAGAACCGCAGGTCGACCAGCACCGACGAGCGCGCCGGGTCGGTCGTGTAATCGGCCGTCAGCCGCCACCCCCACCCGTCGAACGTCTGCCGGAACCTGAGCCCGTCGAGCTGTGTCGTGCGTACGCGGGAACTCTCCACCCGTCCCGGCGACGTCACCACGAAAGCGAGCGCCCGCGCGCTGGGTCCGCCGATCGTGGGGTAGAAAACCTCGCCGAGCCCACCCTGCCGCTGCACGGTCGCCCACACCTTGCTGGCCGCCGTCCGCGACGTGAGCAGCCCCGACTTCGACGCCGGCAGATACTGCTGATCCACCCCGGGCGCCCCCGGCGCGGCCCCGCCCGACGGCAGAGGAGTCAATCCCAGCGCGGCCACGAGCACAACAGGCAGAACGGCAGTCACATCGACCTCCTCGACGACGACCCCACTGGTCTACCGCCCCGCCGTCTTGATCGCATCCGGCGTCGGCGAGCCGGACGATGACATGCTGAAGCGTTTCGCTGTTGGCCGATTGCCGACTGACATCACTGTTGTCATTTAGCTGAATGCCATGTGGCGGAATGAAAACTGCCGGACGTGGAGCGGTATTCATTCATCCCGCGACCCTTGACGGGTCGTCGTTCCGGTCCGTCACAATCCTCTTACAGCCGTGAATATGGTATCGCCTTGTCCGTGATCATAGCGGTGGGGAGAATGACGCGGCCCGGTTCTGCCAGGGGAGGGGTCCGGACATGAGGGGCGGCGATAAGTCCTCAGGTGAGAGATCACCTACATTTATGCGGTCGACGCTTTGGATTCTAGTACGGCAGCAGCCATTTGCTAGCTGGCCAGGGAATACTCTCGGCTGAGCCGGGTGCGTTGGTGGAGCCAGCGTGCTCGGGCTTGGTGGCGGCGTCGCCAGTTGCGCCAGTGGGTGTCGTGGTCGGCGGGTTTCGGCTGGTGCCGGATGGTGGCGAGCAGGCGTGCGGTTTCGGGGATGGTCAGCGGGATCATGCCGGGTTCGGTCGGTGGCCGCTGGTCGGGTGTGTGCGGTGGTGGGGCTTGGGTGTCGGTGCGGGTTTTGAGGCGGGCGGCGGCGATGGCGCAGACCGCGAGGGCGGTCATGACCAGCACGGTGTGCCGGGTGATCGCGGTGTGGAGCCGGGCTTGGCATTGGTCGAGGCCGAAGGTGTCCTTGCTGAATTCGAATGTTTCCTCGACTGGCCAGCGCAGCCCGGCGGCCCGCACGAGCCTGGCCAGGGTCAAGGGCTGGCCCGGCGGCACGTAGCAGTAGTGAAAGGCCAGCTCATCACTTTTGAGGTGGCGGCGGATCAGCACGTAGTGCCGGGGTGAGGTGGTCGCGATCCACGCCCACGCGTACCAGCGTTGTCCCTTCGAACCGGTACCGGCCGAACGAACCTGCCACCGGCGTTTGTCGGTGGCGAGCAAGGCGACGGCCTGCGCGCAGGTCATCCGGGTCTGCGGGTTGAGGGTGAGCATGAAGTTCGAGGCGACGCGCAGCACGTAGGCCTGCTCATGCTGTTCGAGGAACTCCCGCAGCGGGGTGCAGTTGCCGTAGACCTCGTCACCGCAGACGAAGTCGAAGGCGACGCCGTCGGCGTAGGCGTCGGTGCACAGGTCGATGGCCAGCTGCCCTTTGGTCCGGAACACGTGTCCGTCCGCGATACCCATCCGAGCCGCGGTGTCCGGGTCGGTGAGGTGCTCGGCCGGGATCCATTGCCGGGCGGCGATCAGCGCGTGCCCGACACGTTCGCGCACGTAGGCCAGGTGCACCGTGTTGATCCCGTTCGCGAGCCGGCCGGCGCAGCCCATGTACTGGCGTTTCACCCCGCACGTCGCCGTGCCGGCCTTCTGCTGGCCGGTCTCGTCCAAAGCGGCGATCCGTAACCCTCGCCGCGTGCGGCGCCCGGCCACGGCGTCCAGGCCGCCAACGACGAACCGGCGCACCTGACTGACCGCTGCCAGCCCGTCCCACACCGCCCGATTCAACAGCCTTTGGGTGCGATCCGGCGTGCGATCACCGGCCTGCTGCGCGATCGTCCACCCGTTGCGCTTCGGGATCTCACTGACCAGCGCCGACACGTACCGGCCCGCGTGCTGCCACGTCTGCGTGCGCACGAAACACGACCGCAGCCGCTCCAGCAACTCACCCGCCGTCGAGGCCGTCCGCGCAGCCTCTATCCTGGCAGCAGCAGCCGCCTTCGATCTTGTAGTTCTCACAAACACATGATCAACAGGCGGCTGCGTCCATGTTGGACACCGCCCCCACCGCATCCCAGCAGGTCAGACCGCTAATGGCGGCTGCCGTACTAGGCCTTGTTCTCGTGCTGGCGTCTGTTGTGGTGGTTGGTGGATTCGCGCTCGTTGTCGTGCTTGGTCGTCGCGGCGACGACCTCACGTGGAGCCGTTGGAGCAGCGCCGGCGAGGCGTTCGGCGTGGTCAACTCGCTGATCTCGGTTCTCGCCGTCGTGGCGGTCCTCGTCACCTGGTCGACCCAATATCGCCTGCTACGCGAGCAGAGGGCCGAGCTTGCCCAGCAGCGAGAGATTCAAGAGGACCGTGCGGACCTGGATCTGCGCAAGATGCATGTGGACTTGATCCGTCTGGCCCTCGAGAATCCTCATCTGGCCGCCGTGTGGCCCCGCATTGCCGGGGCGGATCCGGTGATCGAATCGCAGCACATGTACGCAAATTTGATCCTGCAACACATATGGACCGATTATTCCGCGGGCCGGTCGAGCCGGGAGCAAATGATCAACACACTGCGGTATCTGTTCGCGAGTCCAGCCGTACGGGATTTCTGGCGAGCGACGGAGAGCAGTCGGCGCAGCATCTATGTCGATCAATCCGAGCAGTTGAATTTCGTCTCGGTCGTGGACGAGATCTGGCAACAATGCGAGACGATACTGGCCTGTTCCAACGAGCCGGTCGAGAAGGCCGGTGGTGTCAACCGGCGCTGGGCTGGCGGCGACCTGGACGGTACCGGTCGAACGCGTCAGGTTGACGTGCATGAAGGCCGAACAGGGCGGCCTGCTGGGCCCGCGATCCATTAGCTAATTGGTCTCGCTGGCTTCCCCGGGGGCGGGTGAGGCGCTTTCGTGGCAGTCCCACGCGATGTGCATGAACCGTTGATGCCGTCGGGTGTCTCGTGCTCCCCAGGTGCTTCCCCGCTCAAGCCACCACTCGCGAGCGACCTCATCGTGGAACAGCTCGGTGAAGGCGCTCCGCAAAAAACTCTCGTCCGCGTCGCCGATGTCCCAGAGAAGCAGCCAGTGAGCCACCCACAGATTGATGATGACTTTCTTCTTGTAGAGCTCCGGCGGATCGTCGTGGATCTGATAGCTCAGGCCGGGATATTCCAGGCCGAGCTTCACCAGCTCGAAGTGCCGTTCTCGCGCGCTGATGGCTTGAGCGAGCCTGGTCTGTTTCGCTTGGAGGGCGAGTGATGCCGCGATGCCGCAGAAGCCCAGCCCGGCGACGATCGCGGACACCCCGCCGTAGGCTTGGCCGACATCCGACAGCGCTTTCCAGTCGTGGTCGCTGCCGAACACGCCCTGCGTCGCTATGGGGAAGGCGACGATCGCGCCAAGGAAAAGCGCGCAGAGGGCGCCGATGGCAAGCCAGCTCGCCGACCAGGGCGGCACGGGCCGACGACGGGAGCGGGAGTCGGTCATGTAGTCGACGGTGACATCAAGTGGCAACCCTGTTTCGTAGAGTCAACTGCTGTCTCGGCTGTAGATCACAGTCAGCCGGGGCTGTTCCGGTGGACAGGGGCCGTCGGGAGGGTAAGGCTGGGCGGAGCGCAACCGTTGAGGTGAAAGAGGGAATGACGATGCAGTACCGGCAGCTCGGCCGCACCGGCCTGAGGGTTTCGACGTTCACCCTGGGCACGATGGGGTTCGGGGGCACCGGGTGGGCCTCCCCGGTCGGCAAGATCGATGTGGCGGGGGCGAAGGAGCAGATCGCGATCGCGCGGGATGCCGGGGTCAACCTGATCGACACCGCCGATGTGTACTCGGCCGGCCTCAGTGAGGAGATCCTGGGTGAGGCGCTGGGCGACAAGCGTGAGGACGTGCTGATCGCGACGAAGGTGCGGATGCCGATGGGCGACGGGCCGAACGACGCGGGGCTGTCGCGGCACCACATCATCCGCGGCGCCGAGGCGAGCCTGCGCCGGCTGAACACCGACTACATCGACCTGTTCCAGGTGCACGAGTGGGACGGGCAGACCCCGCTCGAAGAGACCCTGACCGCGCTGGACGACCTCGTGCGCAGCGGCAAGGTGCGCTACATCGGTTGCTCGAACTACGCGGCCTGGCAGATGGTCAAGGCGCTGGGCATCTCGGACGCCCGCGGGTTGGAGCGGTTCGCCAGCACGCAGGTCTTCTATTCGCTGGTGAGCCGCGACATCGAGACCGAGATCGTGCCGGCCGCGGTCGACCAGGGCGTCGGCATCCTGGTCTGGAGCCCCCTGGCGGGCGGTCTGACCTCGGGCAAGTACCGCCGCGGCGTGCAGGCCCCGGAGGGCAGCCGGCACCTTTCGGAGTGGAGCGAGCCGCCGATCCACGACGAGGACAAGCTGTACGACACCATCGAGGTCGCCGTGAAGATCGGGGAGTCGCACGGGGTGTCGGCGGCTCAGGTGTCGCTGGCCTATATCGCGCAGAAGCCGGGGGTGACCTCGCTGATCGTCGGCGCGCGCACCCCCGAGCAGCTGCGCGACAACCTGGCCGCGGCCGGCTTGGAGCTGACCGCTGACGAGATCAAGGCCCTGGACGACGTGAGCGGCGAGCCGCTGCGTTACCCGTTCTGGCACCAGCGCAACACCAGCTCCGACCGCCTCAGCGCGGCCGACCTGACCCAGATCCAGCGGCACCTGTAGGGCTCAGCGGGCCGCCCCCACAGAAGGGGTGGCCCGCTGAATCAGGCAAAGATCTGAGAAATCAGAAAAGTCCGTAAATTGTGGTGGGTAGAGGCTGCGTGTCCAAGAAGTCGTTGCGGCGCAGGGCACCCGTCCGGAAGCCCTGACGGGGGTGGGGCGACCTGTCCGTAAACCCCTACAGGACCGAAGCGACCTCGATCGACGGCAGTCCCAGCGCTGCGCCGACGGAAGCGTTCGTCAGCACACCGTCGTGCACGTTGAGGCCCAGCGCCAGCGCCGGGTCAGCGCGCAGCGCGTCCTTCCAGCCCAGGTCGGCCAGCTTCAACGCGTACGGAAGTGTCGCGTTGGTCAGGGCGTACGTGGAGGTGTTGGGAACGGCCCCGGGCATGTTGGCGACGCAGTAGAACACCGACTCGTGCACCTTGTAGACCGGGTTCTCGTGCGTGGTGGGCCGCGAGTCGGAGAAGCAGCCGCCCTGGTCGATCGCGATGTCGACCAGCACCGAGCCGGGCTTCATCCGCTTGACGAGGTCGTTGCTGACCAGCTTCGGCGCCTTGGCCCCGGGCACGAGCACCGCGCCGATCACCATGTCGGCCTCGATCACCGACTGCTCGAGCGTGTACGCCGACGACACCAGCGTCTTGACCCGGCCGCCGAACTGCGCGTCGATCTGGCGCAGCCGCGAGATGTTCAGGTCGAGCACGGTCACGTCAGCGCCCATGCCGAGCGCGATGGTCGCCGCGTTCACGCCGGAGACGCCGCCGCCGATGACGGTTACCTTGGCCGGGCTGACCCCGGGGACGCCGCCGGGGAGCACGCCCCGTCCACCCGAGTTCCGCATCAGGCTGTACGCGCCCACCTGCGGGGCGAGCCGCCCGGCGACCTCGCTCATCGGGGCCAGCAGCGGCAGCGACCCGTCGGCGAGCTGCACCGTCTCGTACGCGATGGCCGTGGTGCCGCTGGACAGCAGCGCCTTGGTGCCCTCGCCGTCCGCCGCGAGGTGCAGGTACGTGAACACGACCTGACCCGCGCGCAGGCGGTGGTACTCGGCGGCGATGGGCTCCTTGACCTTGAGCAGCAGGTCGGCGCGACGCCACACGGTGTCGGGGTCCGGCACGATCTCGGCGCCGGCGGTGACGAAGTCCTGATCGGTGATGGCCGAGCCCGTCCCGGCGCCCGCCTCGATGAGCACCTGATGCCCCCGGCGGACGAATTCGGCGACCCCGGCGGGGGTGATCGCGACGCGGTACTCGTGGTTCTTGATCTCGGCAGGCACCCCGATGTGCATGGCTTCATCCTCTCCTCTTTTCCGAGAGCGTGAAACCATGTGCTGTTTCGCCGCAACACAGCCGCATAATATTCTGCTCAGGCCGTACGATATGAAGATGATGCACCGGGTTCGGGCAAAATGACCGACGTACCGAAGGATCTTCGAGGCCTCGACGACATCGATCGTGACCTGCTGGCGTTGCTGCAGGTCGACGGGCGCATGCCCAACAACGCCCTGGCCGAGCGGGTCGGCATCGCCCCGAGCACCTGCCTGACCCGCATCCGGCGGCTGCGTGAGATCGGCGCTGTCCGGGGCTTCCACGCCGACGTCGACCCGGCGTGGATCGGGCGGCCGATCCAGGCCATGATCGCCGTACGGATCCGGTCGGAGTCGCGCGACGCCATCGGCCGGTTCGCCGAGTCGCTGGCCGGCATTCCCGCCGTACGCGACGTCTACTTCATCTCCGGCTCGCACGACTTCCTGCTGCACGTCGCGGCGGCCGACGTCGACGACCTGCGCGAGGTGATCACCGAGCGGCTCAGCGGCACCCGGCTGATCGCCGGCACGGAGACGTACCTGATCTTCGAGCATCGGCGGGGCGCCGGAAATATCTAGGCGAAGTATGTAAGCGCTGTTACATTGCCGCGGTGGACCTTCTCGACAGCAACCACTGGAGCGACCTGCACGCACTGCTGGCCGAGCTCGACCAGACCATCGCCGCGCTCTACACCGACACCGGGATCGAGGGCATGCGCACCCGGTTCGTCGGGCCGCTGATCACCCTGCACCGGTTCGGGCCGATGACCATCCGGCAGCTCGCCGAACGCCGTGGGGTGTCGCACTCGGCCATGAGCCAGACCGCCGCCGCCATGGCCAAGGCCGGGTTCACCGCGAGCGTCGTCGGCGCCGACGCGCGTACGAGGGAAATCGGGTTGTCGCCCCGGGCCCGCGAGATCATGCCGTTCCTGGTCGCCGAGTGGAGGGCGACCGAGACGGCGGTGCGGCAGCTCGACGCGGAACTGCCCTACTCGCTCACCCGGGTGACCGCCGACCTGCGCGCGCTGCTGGAAGCCCGCCCGTTCGCCGAGCGGCTGCGCGCATGCCTGTCCTGACCGACCTGCGCCCGCTCCGCGAGAACCGTACGTTCCGCCGCCTCTGGCTCGGCACGACCGCGTCCGGCTTCGGCGGCCAGTTCGGGGCGTTCGCCGTCGTCTTCTACGTCTGGGACCGTACGCACAGCGCCGCCGCCGTCGGCCTGGTCGGGCTCGCCATCGGTGTGCCGCTGATCCTGCTCGCGCTGGCCGGGAGCGCCTTCACCGACCACGTCGACCGGCGGCGGCTCGCCCTGCGCTGCACCTGCGCCCAGATCGTGATCACCGCCGCGATGACGGTTGTGGCGTTCACCGACCTCGGCGGCGTCCCGGCCATGCTCGCGCTCACGGCGGTGCAGTCCGCGCTCGGCGGGCTGGTCGGCCCGGCCCGGCAGACGTTCGTGCCCGCGCTGCTCACCGGCGAACGCCTGGCCGCGGGGCTGGCCCTCAACCACCTGTCGTTCCAGCTCGCGATGCTGCTCGGCCCGGCCGCCGCGGGCGGGCTCACCGCCGTGGCGGGCGTCGGCTGGTGCCTGGCGTTCGACACCTTCACCTTCACGGCGGCGCTGGTCGGCCTGGCCGGTCTGCCCTCCGGCGTCCCACCGTCCACCGGCGCTCCCGGTTTCGCGGCGGTCAAGGCCGGTTTCTCGTACGCGGTCAGGACGCCCCCGGTCCGCGGCGCGCTGATGGCCGACCTGGCCGCCACCCTGTTCGCCATGCCGGTGGCCCTGTTCCCGGTGATCAACGAGGAGCGGTTCGGCGGCCGCCCCGAGATCCTGGGCCTGTTCACCACGGCGGTCGCGGTCGGCGGGGTGGCCGCCTCGATCCTCTCCGGCCTGGCCACCCACCAGCCCCGCCCCGGCCGCCTCCTGCTGATCTGCGGGGCTGTCTGGGCCGCCGCCCTGGGCCTCACCGGCGTCGCCACGAGCCTGCCGCTGACTCTGTCGTTGCTGGCGCTGGCCGGCGCGGCCGACACCTGGGCGGTGGTCTCGCGCGGCACAGTCATCCAGACCGAGACCCCGCCCGCCTACCGGGGCCGCATCTCCTCCCTCGAACACATCGCCGGAGCGGCCGGCCCCCAACTCGGCAACCTGCGCGCGGGCCTGGTCGCCGCGGCCACCTCGGGCGGCACCGCCCTCCTGCTGGGCGGCGCGACGGCTCTCGCCGCCACGGGCCTGATCGCTCTGTCCACTCCGGCGCTGCGGGCCTTTCGGACAGTTCCGTCCGCGGATTGACCCCGCCAACTACCCGCATGAGATGGCGAATCCCGATCGGGAGCTCTCTGACCGTCCTCATCGGCGCCGTGGTGACTCTGCTGGAGGCTGCCCATGAGGATGGCAACCAACGGCGGGTCCTGCTCGGCGTTCATCCGTCAGCGAGGACCTGTCTCGAGCAGTTCCCGACGATCGGTCAGGTACGCCTTCGATTGCAGCGGGTGCAGCGGGAGCGGCGCATTCTCAACACTTCCGTGGACGACAACATCAAGGCAATGCTGAATCACATCTTGCTGGTCGCCGAGGAATACCGCGACAACAACCGCCTGAGCCTGCGGGACGCCGCGCGGGAGGAGGCGGCCCTCGACAAGGTGCGGGCGGGCGTCGCCGAGGACCTCGAGCTGAGCGAACTGGACCCGGGGCAGTTCCCGAGGCTTATGCCTTCCTCGACGACAAGTCCTGTGCGGCGGGCGACTTCCAGCGGTCGTACAGCGCGGCCAAGAGACAGTTGCAGCAGTGGCTGCTCGACTCGTCGTCGCGCAGGGTAATGCCCGAAAGGGCGGCTGCGCGGGCAACGGTGTCGGCCTGATCATGTCCTGAAGTGCGCCGGACAGGTACCTTGTGTCGGGCGCGAGTTCGGATCGCGCCCGGGAGGTGGCATGCGATGACGACGGAGCGGAACCGGGCCAGTGGCCGTCCGACCCTGGAAGAGGTCGCGGTGCGCGCCGGCGTCGGCCGCGGCACCGTGTCCCGGGTGGTCAACGGGTCGGCGCAGGTCAGCCCACGGGCGCGGCAGGCCGTCGAGGACGCCATCCAGGAGCTGGGCTATGTGCCCAACCGGGCCGCCCGCACCCTGGTCACGCAGCGGACCGACTCGATCGCGCTGGTGATCTTCGAGTCGGGGGAGCGGTTCTTCGCCGAGCCGTTCTTCGGGCGGATCGTGCAGTCGATCTCGTCGGTGCTGGTGGCGCGCAACCTGCAGATGGTCCTCATGATCGCGCAGGCGCCCGAGGAGCGCCGCCGGTTGGAGGGCTACCTGACCCGCCAGCACGTCGACGGCGCGCTGCTGCTCTCGCTGCACGGCGACGATCCGTTGCCCGCGGTGCTCGAGGAGCGAGGCGTCGCCACCGTCCGGGCCGGGCGTCCCACGTACGCGGAAAGGGGCACCTACGTCGACGCGGACAACCGGGTCGGCGCGCGCGAGGCTGTCTCTTACCTGTGGTCGCGGGGCCGGCGCCGGATCGCCGCGATCACCGGGCCGCTCGACATGGCCGCCGGTATAGCCCGTCTCGAGGGCTACCGTGACGTGGTGGGCGACGGTCCGGTGGCGTTCGGCGACTTCAGTGAGGAGTCCGGCGCGGCCGCCATGTGGCGCCTGCTCGAGCAGCACCCCGACCTCGACGCGGTTTTCGCCGCCTCCGACATGATGGCCGCCGGGGCGATGCAGGTGCTGCGGCAGCACGGGCGGCGAGTGCCCGACGACGTGGCGGTCGTCGGCTTCGACGACTCGGTGATCGCACGGCACACCGATCCGCCGCTGACCAGCGTCGACCAGCCGATCGCCGAGATGGGCCGCGAGATGGTGCGCCTGCTGCTCGCCAAGATCGACGGCGACGAGGTGGGCGAGACCGAGATCGTCCTCCCGACCAACCTGGTGATCCGCGGCTCGGCCTGAGCCCGTGAAGTCACATCCCGGCGGCGCGGTTCAGGTCGGCCAGGCGGGAACGCAGCAGTGACGCCTGCGCCGGCGACAGGGTCCCCTCCGCGGCCCGGTCGTTGACCTTGCGGCGCAGCGCGTCGATCCGCCCGTCGAGGTTGTCGTCGTCGGCGTCGGCCAGCGGCTGCAGCAGGTTGAACAGGTCGAGCTGCACGTCGGACCGGATGTCCGCGTCCTCGACCGCGCTGCGGAAGCGGCTCACCGCGTCCTCGAAACTCAGCGTCGGTTTCGGTTTCACGGTGGGGGAGGACGGCGGCGTGCTCGCCCGGATGCTCGCCGGGGTGCGCAGCGGCGCCGCCGAAGTCGTGGCCACCGCGGGCGGCGTCGGCACGGGTGCGGCGGCCTCCTGGTTCTTCCGCGGCCAGTTGATCGCGACCACGGCGCCGCCGGCCGCGGCGAGCAGGGCCACCACCGTGACGCCGAGCACCCAGCGGCGGGTCGGCGACGGGGTCAGCGCCACGGTGGCGGGGGCGGCCCGGCCGGGCCGGTAGGACTGTTCGCCACCGCGGAGTGGCAGATCGGCTGCGGTGGCGCGGGGGACGGCCCCGCCGCGAGCGCCGACGTTGGCCTCGACGCGGACGGGAGGCGTACGGGAACGACTGCCCGGACCGTGAGTGCCGCGCCCGCCGGCGGCCGGTCGTGCGCCGCCGGGGCCGCTGGAGGGGCGACCGGCGGCGGCCACGTGCCCCGGCGACTCGGGCTTGAGCCAGAGCGCGGTCAGGTCGAACCGGATCTCGTCGGCGCCGGGCCTGTCCCCGGGCAGCTCCGCCAGGCAGCGCCCGACGATGTCGCGGAACGCGGCGGGCAGGTCGGCGGGCAGTTCGCGTGGTCCCTCGGCTCGGGCGGCGGCCAGTTCCTCCCAGGTGTCCACGGGATAGGGCGGGTCGCCGGTCACCATCTCGAACAGCAGCACACCCAGCCCGTAGACGTCCGTCGCGGGCTCGGCCGGCATGCCGTCGAGACGCTCGGGCGCCACGTACGCCGGGGTGCCGAACGTCGAGCCGGTGTCGTCGTCGTCGGGCTCGCCCGTGGTCGCGCTGATGCCGAAGTCGAGGATCTTGATGCCGTTGGGGGTGAGCATGACGTTGCCGGGCTTGATGTCGCGGTGCACGACGCCGTTGGCGTGGGCCGCCGCGAGGGCGTCGGCCACCGCGGCCCCGATCCGCGCGGCCTCGGGCAGCTCGATCGGCTCCCGTTCGAGCCGGGCGGCGACACTCTCGCCGGCCAGCAGCTCCATCACCACGAACGGCACGATTGTCCCGTCGGGACGGACCGCCTCGCGATAGTCGTGGACCGCCGCGATGTTGGGGTGCTGCAGCTTGGCCGCCATCCGCGCCTCGCGCCAGACGACCTGAGCGCCCAGCGGCAGCTTGACCGCGACCGGGCGGGCCAGCAACTCGTCGTCGGCGCGCCAGATCGTCGACATCCCGCCGGTCTCGAGCAGGGTGACCAGGCGGTAACGCGCCGCCAGCAGGGTTCCCGCAATCGGCCACTCATCGCTCACCCGCAGAACATTCGCCCGGATCGGGACGGGTGTCAACACCTGAGGTGCGCTGTTACCAGCGGGACCGGGCCACATCGACGGCGACGTAGTCGATGTCGCCGGCGAAGTAGTCGCAGCCCACGTCGATCTGGTCGCAGGTGGTCTTCCCGCCGATCGCGAGCGGCCAGGAGTTGGCGATCCTGCCGGTCCAGCCGGGGCGCGAGGCGACCGGACGCCGGTCGATGAACAGCGTCACGCCCTCGCGGGTCCGTTCACACCGTACGGTGTGCCACTGCCCGTCGTTGATCGGCTTGGGCGCCGTGACCAGCAGCGATGTGCGGGAACCGCGGAACCAGCACTGCACCCGTCCGTTGGGGATCTGCAGCTTGAAGCTTCCGCCGGGCACCGTCGCCTGTCCCTTCTGGACGATGTTGCCGAAGTGGTCGCGGGTGCGCAGCCGCATGCCGATCGCGTAGTCACGGTCGCCCGGGTCGAGCCGGTCGTCGTCGGGCACGGTCACCACATGGCCCGGCCGGGCCGGCGGGGTGTCGGGCTCCAGTCTCTCGAAGCCGTACGCGATGTGGTCGCCGGACCGCAGGCCCACCGCGACCTCGCGTCCGATGGCGCCGTCGAAGCCGTGCCCGGTGGCGTCGCGCATCGTGCGGGCGCCCGGGGCCTCGTTCATGGGCCAGTACGCCAGCTCGTAGTCGGTTGCGGCACTCGCGGTGCCGCCGCTGAGGAGGAGCAGGCCCGTGGTGGCGGCAGAGACAATCCACAACCGTCGGTTCTTCATGGCTCATCCCCTATGACGCCGTATAGTCGGATTTGGCGGTTTGATCCTACGCAGGCCGAATCGTGCGTGTACAGGGATGGCCGGGATTAGCCCGCACGCCGGACCCCGTTGGGAACCGTTGCCGTTGATGTCATGATGTGACCGACCATGCGGGCGAAAGGGCCGGGCAGACGGTGGGCTTCGAGGCACGAACGGATGAGCAGGCGGGGTGCGTGCGGGTGACCCTGGCCGGCGAGTGCGATCTTGCCGTTCGCGACCAGCTGCGCACGATCCTGGAGGGCGCGGTCCACGCGTCGCCGCTCGTGATCGTCGATCTGGCGGCGGTCGACTTCCTCGACTCGAGCGGCGTGCACGGCCTGATCGTCGCCCACCACGAGGCCCGCGCCCGCGGCGGCCGCGTCACCGTGGTCAACCCGACCGGCGCCGTCGCCTCGGTTCTGGACATCACGGGCGTCGCCGAGCTGCTCGGCCCTCAGGTGGCCGCATCCGGCGACCAGGCGCGGGCCGACGGATGAGCGGGGACGCCCTCGAGATCTCGTACGCGCAACCGGGCGACCTGGCGAAGGTGCGCGAGTTCGTGCGCAGCAACGCGACCGGGCTGGGCCTGACCGAGGAACGCGCCGAGCTGCTGACGCTGGCCGTGAGCGAGCTGGCCACCAACACGCTGCAGCACACCGCGGGCGGTGGCTCGGTGCGCCTGTGGTCGGTGAACGGGCGGGTGTTCTGCGACGTGGTCGACGGCGGCCCGATCCGGAGGCTGGGTCGTGCCATGCCGGCCGCCAACGCGACGCGAGGCCGGGGCCTGGCCATCGTCGAGCGCGTCTGCGATGAGGTCGGCGTCGAGACCGCGGGCGACAGCACCCGGGTCCGGCTGGCCCTCGACCTGCGGCCGTGACCTGACCGGGTTCGTTCATCCGGCCCCGCCTGAGCGGGTTCGTTCATCCGGCCGTGACCTGACCGGGCTGGTCAGCGGGCCGCTGCCTGATCCGGGTCTGGTCAGCCGACCGTGACCAGCAGGGTGCAGGTGTCGTCGTCGGGGCTCGGGGTGGTGAGGCCGGCGAGCAGGGCGGGGTGCGCCTCGGGCGTCGCCGACGCGGCGGCCAGCAGGTCGAGGACGCGCGGCCGCAACGACGGGCCGCCCCGGCGCTCGACGAGGCCGTCGGTGAACAGCAGCAGCAGGTCGCCGGGGGACAGCCGCGGGCACAGCGTCTCGTACGTGGCTTCCGGGTCGGCGCCCAGCAGCATGCCGTGCGGCAGCGGCAGCGGCTCGGCCTTTCCCTCGCGGGCCAGCAGCGGCGCCGCGTGACCGGCCCGGCCCCAGGACAGCGTGCGTGACCCCGGGTCGAAGACACACAGCACCGCCGAGCCGGTCAGGCGCAGCCGGGCGCTCAGCTGGTTGAGGTGGCCGAGCAGGGCCGCCGGGTCGTGGATGCCGATCGACAGCCAGGCGATCAGCGCGAACCGCAGATGGGCCATGCCGCTGGCCGCCCCCAGCCCGTGCCCGGCCACGTCGCCCACGGCCAGCACCACCCTGCCGTCGTCGAGCCGCTCGGCGTGATACCAGTCGCCGCCGACCTGGATCGAGCTGCCCGCCGGCAGGTAGTTGACCAGCACGCTCAGGCCGGGCAGGGGCAGCGGCTCGCGCGGAACGGGCTGGATCATGTGCTGGAGCTGGGCGGCCAGGCGGTGCTCGGCCAGGGCGGTCATCTCGCGCCGGCGCAACTGGTCACGCAGACGGTCGATGGCCGTACGGGAGTCCTCCCTGGCCGTCACGTCCTGCACCACGCCGTTGATCTTCAGTGGCCGGCCGGTGGCGTCGGTGACCAGGTCGGAGAGGATGCGCAGGTGCTTGACGGCCGGGCCGACGTGGAACCGGACCGTCACGTCGGAGGGCGCGCCGCTGTCCAGGGTCTGCCAGGCGGCCTCGGCCAGGCCGCGGTCGTCCTCGAGCATCCTCGCCGCCAGCTGGGTGCGCGACAGCGGGCCCAGGGCCGGGTCGCGGTCGAAGAGCCGGTACACGCCCGCCGACCACGACGTCTCGCCGGTGATCAGGTCGTACTCCGACCAGCCGAGGCTGCCGAGCAGCTCGGTCTGCTGCATGCGGCGGCGGTCCTCGTCGAGCCGCTGCCACCAGACCAGCAGCCCGTCGAGCACCCGGTGGACGGTCACGTCGAAGAGTGAAAGCGCGACGACGCGGGCCTGGTTCTCGGCGTACCGGAAATCGTTCAGCTCGGCCGGCTCACCGGTGCGCAGGACGTCGAGATAGAGCTGCCAGAGCTCGCCGCCCACGATGACCGGATAGAGCTCGCTGAGAAGACGGCCGATCCGGCTCGTGCCGCGGTGGTAGATGTCGTTGCCCCGGCCGCTGGCTGCCGCGACGCGGAAGTCGCGCACTGTCCCGTCGTCGCCGGTCACGGGCACGAGCCAGGAACAGCCCGCCGGGATGACGGACAACATCTCCCGTACGACGCGGGCGACGTCCTCGTCGGCCATCCGCTCAGCGTAGTGGTCGTCGATGCGGCGTTGTGGTGACGCACCGCAGCCCCTCGCTAATCCGCTGTTGAGCTTGATAGCATCCCGCGGATCACGCCACCCCGTGCGAGTGGGCGTATCCGCGGGCTCGCAACAACGGAGGTCTATCAAGTGTCCGACAACCGTATGAAGGATCGTGTCAAAGTGCTGCTCAATGGGACGTCAGCGGACAGCCAGACCTCGGAACACGCCCTCGTCGCGCCGCAGCCCGGCCAGCAGGCCCAGCCGCAGAACGGCGGTCAGCAGGCCGGGGCCGCACCAGCTCAGCCCGGTCAGCCCGGCCAGAACCAGGCGTTGCAGGTTCTGACCTTGGCCCAGCGCACGGCCGAGGAACACGTCGCGCGGGCCCACCACCAGGCCGACAAGATCCGGACGGACGCGCTGGCCGCCGCCGAGCAGGTCGCCCGGGACGCGCAGGTGCACGCCCACAACGTGCGCCGCGAGGCCGAGAAGACCCTGGCCGACGCCCGCGCCGCCGCAGAGCAGATCGCGCGCGACTCGCACGCCCGCACCGAGGAAGCACGCCGCACCGCCGAGAAGATCGTCAACGACGCCCGCGCGCAGGCCGAGACCATCGCCGACGACGCCCAGGCCAACGCCGACCACCTCAACCTGCAGGCCCGGCAGCGCTACGACGACGTCGTGGGCAGCCTCGGGGCCAAGCGGGAAGCGCTGCAGCAGCAGATCGAGGCGCTCGAGCAGTTCGACCGGGAGTACCGCGCCCGCCTGACCAACTTCATGCAGGGCCAGCTGCGCGCCCTCTGGGTCGACCAGCCGCAGGTGCAGGGCGACGTCGAGGAGGACGGCGGCGACAAGCCGGCTCCTCGCCACGGCGCCGGCGAGGCCGAGGACGCCGTTCCCGCGCAGCGCCACAGCGAGGAAGACTCCGTGGAATCCGAGGACGAGGAGCACGCCGAGCGCTGATTCCGTGGAAAAGTTGCACGCTGGGTTATGGACTCACGTGCATCGGGGTCTTACCGTCGGTTGAGTGCGCGGTTCGCCCGGGCCGCGCTCCGACGGGAGGCCGTCGTGACCGAGTTCGTGGGACGCCTGGCCGAGCTGCGTGAGCTGCTCGGCAGCGCCTGCCGTCCCGGGTTCGTGGTGCACGGGGCGTCCGGCGCGGGCAAGAGCCGCCTGGTCGCCGAGCTGCTGCGCCGCCTCGACGAACAGGCCCCGGGTGGCCTCACCGTCCGAGTGCCGGGCGCGGCCACCGTCGACGACGTGGTGATCGCCCTCGGCGAGCCCCGCGTGATCACGGAAGCGGTGACCCTGGTCATCGACGACCTCGCGACGGTGCCCCGGGCCGGCGGGAGCGGGCGGGCCGAGCCGGTCGACGCCGCGCTGGCCGGTTTCCTGACCGCCTGGGTTCGTGAGCCCCGGCCGCGCCGCCTGGTCATCACCAGCCGCTATCCGATCGCCCTGCCCGGCGGCGGCCACCGTCGCCTCGCCGAGCTCCGGCTCGGGCCGCTCACCAGCGACGAAGCCTGCCAGCTGATGGCCCGGCTGCCCGCTCTGGCGGCCCTGGAACCCGGCTCGCGGGTCCGGGCCTGGGCGGTCTGCGGCGGTCACCCCCGCGCGCTGGAATACCTGGACACGCT